>OMIX01000029.1 GCA_900299195.1 Deltaproteobacteria bacterium | reverse complement strand
TGGATGTAGTAGGTCAAAATATATAGCAAACAAAAACAACTGAAACAGGAAAGAAGGGTTTGAAACCAAACTAGTGAGTATAGGGAGTGGCTCATTTTGAGAATAGGCCCGATGATAAAGCCATAGAGATATGAGCGGTCCGATAGAATAGCTCCAGACTCTGCTGAAATGAGATACTGATGCGAATCTCCAAGTAAAAACATGGGATCAGGAAAAATAACTACCAGTGTCAGTTTGAGAATTAAAATGAAAAAACAAAATAAAATTAAATCAAAGGGCAGAGATTTTGATTTAAAAAAGTTACTCAGTTTTATTTTCATGATGCGGGTTTAAAGTTTTTGGCCTTGAAGCCTACTGTGATAATCCCATGATAACAGAAAACAGCAGCCCAAAAACCTCTAACGAGTCCCGTCTTCTATTCCGATAACTACGAGGGTCAATGGGGAGAGCCAATGAAAGTTGTAATTGCTGATGATTCTTCAACTATTCGAATTAAGTTAGCTAGGTTTCTTAAAGATTTGGGGCACCAAGTTATTGGGGAAGCTGAGAATGGGTTTGAGGCACTAAAAATTATTACCCATCAAAAGCCGGATCTCGTCACTTTAGACCTAGTAATGCCGGAACTTGATGGGCTTTCGACGCTAAGAGCCATCCGCTACGAGAACAAAGAGGTTCTAATCATCATGATTAGCTCTGCCGCTACGTTGGCCAATGAACAAGCAGCCCACCAGGCTGGCGCTAATGCGTTTTTGAAAAAACCATTCGACAAAGATTCCCTGAATTCAGTCATCCATAAAGTTTGTGAACGCAAAAAGACGGGAGATGCCGCTTAATTTATGAGTTCCTCGGTTCTAAAACTTGACTATAAAGTTTTGGAGACAGCAAAAGAGTTTCCAGTTTATAGCTTACTCACCCGAGTTTTGATCGAGTCATTGTGTCCGTTGTTGAAGTCGGAAGTCTTATTTGGCGAAATGGCTCCAGTATCAAGTGATGAAAAATTTGCATTTTGGATCGATGCTAAGGTGGTGGGAGAGTTAGAAGGGTTTATTGGAGTTGGAGTGGATGTTCCCGCTTTAAAAGTATTTTCCCAACAGCTTAACATTCAAGAAGAAATAGAGACTGAATCCTTGGTAGCTACTCTCTCAGTTATTTTTGAATCTCTTGCAAGCTCAATTGAAAAGCAGTTTGCCTCTGAAGATTTTCAGAGCGAACTGAAAAAGGGGGGAGGTCTTAGGCAAAATTATCAGGTCTCCATTGAGCGAGCTTCCTGTTACGTTTGTCCGGTTGAAACGAGATATGGTTCTTTCAAAGTTTTTTTTAGTTTGAATGCTTCCTCCCCAGAGCTTCTTGAGGAAATTTCGAGTCGACAAGCTATTCTTGAACCTCGAAAAATCAGAGTTTACGCCTCCCAATTGGAAGCTGTTTATTCTCGATTGAAAACAATAGAACAATTAGAGCGTCGATTGTTCACGGGCCCCAAAGCTAGAACCCAAATGAGAACTGAGATCAAACGGGTCAAGCGAATGATGAGACAAATGAAGTCTGAGTCTTTAGAGTCTCTTTTTGCACCAGCAAACAAGCTTGTTCAAGAGATCGCCAAAGAGCAGTCGAAAGAAATTCGTTTCGTTACCCAGGGAACATGGCTCTATTTGGATAAATTACTTTTAAATCACCTCTATGAGCCCATGTTGCACCTATTTAGAAATGCAGTCGACCATGGAATCGAATTACCTTACGAAAGAGAAAAAAAGGGCAAATCCGCTTTTGGAACTATCAAAACACGAGCTGCCTTTTCTGAAAATGAACTGAGACTCGTGGTAAGTGATGATGGTTCAGGATTTGATTTTGAGAAAATTCGCGAAAAAGCAACTCTAAGAGGAATCATCAACGAAAGACAGGCTAAAAATATGCTTAGCGAAGATTTAGCCCCCTTAGTTTTTCACTCCGGATTTTCCACTCGAGATTCTGCCAATACCATTTCAGGAAGAGGGCTGGGATTAGATATTGTCCGAAGAGGTGTAGAGTCTATCGGTGGAAGGGTCAAGGTTTTGTCTAGCTCTACTTTTGGTACTGCAATTGAGTTACTCATTCCTCTAAATGAAGATTTTTCGATGGCCAAAAGTGAACAGTCGGTTAACCCTCAAATTTCGGTCGCTGAAGAGGAAGAAAAAACTTTGTTATTAGATGAATTATCGGGCTACCTCGATCGTCTGACACTAAGTCTTCATGCGATTTCAAAGGAAAAAAATGTAGCTGCAGCTTATGAAGCTTACCGATTGGTTCACAGCGTGAAAGGGGTAGTAGGATTTCTGAGTTGGAATCGGGTCGCTAGCTTGTGCCACAACTATGAAGATCTTTTGAAGTTGGTAGCAGAAGAAAAAACAGTCCTCGACTCTAGTAATATTGACTTGATTGTGGAAACAGGTGTTTGTGTGAAGGCTTTGTGTGAAGCTTTCAAGGAAAATAATAGTTATTCCATGTTTCAAGTTCGAAGATTAGAAGCTCGGATCTTACAGTCCATTTGGGCTGCTACTCAAAGCGAAAATCGTGGGTATTTCTTTTTAGGACATTACCATCTGACGAGCTTAGAAAGTATTTTGGCCGTATCTTCCAGTGACAAAAAGTTAAAAGTTCTGCCGGAACTTGATTTCCAAAAAGCATTATCTCAACCTTACGGGACCTTGGTTCAATTCAACGGAGAGAGAGTAGGGTATGCCGGACTTTTAGTGCCTGAAGATACTTTTAATCAGTGTATTTTACCCAGAGTCACCGGTCGAAAAAGCCGGTTATCCATTAAGTACAATGTTGAGGCGCTTACGGAATTTGGCAAAGATATGGGACACCAAATTTCAGAGAGAAGCACCTCCGATGGCGTTTCGGTCAGGGCGCTCTATCCACTCACCTATTTTGGATGGGGACAGCCTCTTAGAATTTTAGGAAAGCCTACTTATTGTTACTCCGTCGAATGGAATGGATTTCTCTTTTACTTAGTGGGAGACTTCAGATTGCCTCAAGAGATGCAAGTGACTCCAACTGTGCCTTCTCAGGTGGCTGTAGTGACTCGAACTGTTTTGGAAGAGGCGAAAAAACAGTGTCAACTCCAATTTGGTTCTCTGGGGCTTCCCTTAGTTTATCATCCCCTCTCTTCTCAATCGGATCTTATCGGATTTGAGGGGGGAGTGACTGCTATCATTTCTTGCTCTTCCCCAGTTGAGAATGAACCCGATCTTACTTTGTTTCTCAGTTATGAATTAAATTGTGCGAAAGCTTTGTTGCAAAACACGATTGAAATCGATCAATTAGCTCCTGAGCAGAAAAAACTGGATCTGTTCGATTGTTTAAATGAAGTGAGCAATCAAATTGGGGGAAATTTAATGCGAGAGCTAGAAGGGAAGGGAATGAATTTTCAGCTGTCTCTACCCAATATCTATACCGGTAAGGCTTCGGTAAATAACTTTAATCGTCTTTATGCAACCCACAAAGTCACTGGGACTACTCCCAAAGGAAGGTTCGAAATTCAAGTGTTAGTGAGCCAGTTAGAAGATTAAAGCATCAAATCAAGTCGTAGTTTTTAAACTCGCCGATACGATAAGGAACTAAAGATTCCCACAGAAAAGTAATCGCGTTTTTGATTTCGTTTTTATCCCAGGATCGGGAACCTTTCATAGGGTCGCAGTATTTAGAGTTGTCTGCAATTTTCCTTTCCATCCACTTAGGATGGGTTTGGTTGAACTTCGATAAACCGACATGTCTTTTGAGTAGAAAACTCTCTGGAGAGTCGATCACTTTTTCCCCCCACCATTGGGCCATTTGCTCCGCTTTTTTTCTTAAGGATTGAGAGGTCCGAACATAGCCATAATGAAAAACTCTGGCATCACTGGGAATAACTTTGATTCTTTTACCTTCTTTTCTGAAGCCTTGAGCATCTCTAAAAGCTTCAATTTGTCTGCCGTTTTTAAAGGCTCGAACTTCTTTTCGGTACCAGTTTCGTCCTCGTATTTGGTAGGAAAAATTACCGTAAAAATGGATGTAATTAAATACGATTCCATCCACTTCAGGACGCAAAGAAGCCTTTTCAATAGCTTCTAAAATACGGGAATGATCAGCTTCGTGAAGAACTTCATCCGCTTGAATGTAAAGGCACCAGTCCCCTTTGGCCTGGGCTAAGGCTAAATCCGATTGTTTCTTGAGTTGAAATCCCCCAGATTGATTTTCTCGAGTCCATTGGGTGTAAAGCACTTTAATTTTTTCGGGGTATTCTCTTTCGAGCTCTTTAACTATTTCAACCGTATCATCTTCAGAGTCACCACAATTGATAATAAACTCATCGCACAAAGGGAGAACCGATAATACCGATTCTTTGAAGGGGTATTCCAGAATAGTTGCATTGCGCACTATGGTGAACCCACTGATTTTAGGCAGAGAACTATTCATTACACATTAAATCTAAAAAGAAGAACATCTCCGGTTTGAACTACATATTCTTTACCCTCTTGTCGATAAAGACCGGACTCTTTAATCTTTTGCTCACTTCCTAAACGAATCAAATCGTCGCTTTTGTACGCTTCAGCGCAAATGAACCCACGCTCAAAATCGGTGTGAATAACTCCAGCTGCTTGAGGAGCTTTCATGCCTTGAGCGATAGTCCAGGCTCTCGCTTCTTTAGGTCCCAAAGTATAATAGGTGGCAAGACCGAGTAACTCAAAAGCGGCTCGGATAAAACGATGCAGACCAGGCTCTTCAAGCCCCATCGTTTCTAACATTTCTTGTTTCTCGCTTTCGGGTAGCTGAGCAATTTCACTTTCCAAACTACAATCGATCACGATGTGTTTTGCATTTTCATTCTTGGCGATGTTAGCTACCGTTTGAACATAAGGTTGCTCTTCAGGTTTTCCACTGGAGTTGGCGACATAAAGAACAGGTTTAGCGGTTAAGAAAAATAATGGAGCGATTCTGGGTTGATCGGCCGGATCTAGTGGGAAAGAGCGGACAGGTTGACCCTCATTCATGTGCTTTAAAAGAGCTTCAAAAATTTCAGCGTTTTTTCTAGCTTCTTTATCTCCAGACTTTGCAAGTCTTCGATCCTTATCGATTCTTTTTTCCAAGGTTTGGAGATCGGCTAGTAAAAGTTCAGTATTGATGACTTCAATGTCTCTTCCTGGATCGACACTTCCATCAACATGAACAATATCATCATTGGTAAAACAACGTACTAAATGAACGATGGCATCAACTTGTCGAATGTGGGAAAGAAATTGATTTCCTAATCCTTCGCCTTTACTAGCGCCTTTTACGATACCTGCGATATCGACAATTTCGGTGGTCGCTGGAATAGTTTTTTGAGAACCCATGATTTTTGCTAATTGGTGAAGTTTGAGATCCGGAACTTCAACGATTCCCATATTGGGTTCAATCGTACAAAAGGGATAGTTAGCCGCTTCAGCCTTCGCCGAACCTAAGGCATTAAACAAAGTTGATTTGCCCACATTGGGTAGACCTACAATTCCACATTTAAGACTCATCGGGACCTCTTTTTACGTTGATAACATTCATCGCTTTCTGGAGTCCATCTTTTAAGATTGACTCAATGCCTTCTTTGGAACGTTGAATAGCATCATCAAAAGCAGATTGTTCAGATTTAGGAATTTTTCCAAGAACATAGTTTTCTGTGGGAACTTTCTCGGAGCGACCGATTCCCACTCTAAGTCGAGCAAAGTTTTCTGTGCCTAGGCATTCCACGATCGATTTTAATCCGTTATGTCCTCCGGTTCCTCCGGAAAGCCTCAATCTCAATTGGGCGGGAGGAAGGTCTAGGTCATCATTGACCACTAAAAGCTGGGACGAAGGATTGAGCTTAAAAAACTGAAGAGCTTCTCGAACGCTACGGCCGCTAAGATTCATGTAGGTTTCAGGCTTTAAAAGAAGCACTTTTACGCCGCTTTGATTGATTTGACAGAAAAGCCCCTGGAACTTCGGAGAGAACGAGTTGTCCCCCCAGCTCTTGGCAAGGTAATCAACGATTTCAAAACCGATGTTGTGCCGAGTTTTTTCGTATTTCGGCCCGGGATTTCCCAGGCCGACAATAAGAAACGTCTCAGTTGGATTTGCCACAAGCGAGCTTCAAAGAAGAATTTATTTCTTCTTCTCTTCTTTCTTAGCTTCGCCAGCTGCAGCAGCTTCACCTTCAGCAGGTTTCTTCTCGGTGATAACTTCAGGTTCAGCAGTCGGAGCCAAGGAAGCCACTGCCTCTTCCTCTTTAGTGGGAGGTACGCAAGTGACTAAGGTTGAGTTGAGTTGAGAGGCTTTTTCAATGCCTTCAGGCAACTTCAGTTCATCCGCATGTAAAGAGTGACCAATCGCAAGTGCACTCACATCCACATCGATGTGCTGTGGAATGGCAGTTGGTAAGCACTTAATAGCCAAAGTTCGTTCGATGAAGTTCAACACTCCACCTTCACCAACCCCAACGGCTTTTCCAACAAAGTTCAGAGCTACGGTCACTTCAATTTTCTTAGTAACGTCAATTTCAAGTAGGTCCACATGAACCAATCGACGAGTTACTGGATCGACATCGTAGTCCTTAATCAAGGCATGTTTACCTTCCAATCCCGCCCCTTTGAGGTTGAGAATTTGGTTTCTTCCCCCTTCAGAGAGCAATAATTTTGTGATGAAGGTGGGTTCTACGGTAACAGGCTGACTTTTGCCTAAACCATAAAGAACAGCAGGAAGTTTTCCTGCAGCTCTAAGTTTACGAGTTACGCTTTTACCTGTTCCAGTTCTACTTTCTACTGAAAGAGTTTGTTGTTCCATTTTTATCTACCTACTACTTTCGTTAATCAAAAAGACTACTGACCGACTGTCTTGTTTGTACTCTCCGCATTGCTTCTGCCAAAATGGGTGCTACTGAGAGACATTTCACTTTGGTTAGTTTAGCTAATGCTGGCGAAAGCGGGATCGTGTCGGTACAAATGACTTCCTTTAATTGGCTGTCTCGAATCCGCTCGTACGCCGTTCCAGAAAAAACTCCGTGGGAGCATACAGCACTGACTTGCTCTGCTCCGTTATCTAACAAAACTTTTGTGGCTTGGATTAAAGTTCCTGCAGTATCAATCATGTCGTCTACGATGATGGCATGACGTTCTCGGACTTCACCAATCAAATTCATTCCACCGACCTCGTTGGCTTTAACTCTTCGTTTGTCAATAATGGCCAAGGGAACGTCTAATCGTTTTGCGAATGCTCTTGCTCTTTCAACCCCTCCGGCATCAGGACTAACGATGATGAGTTTATCAGCGTCGTAGTTTTGTTTGAGATAATGGGTTAAAACCGGCTTTGCAAACAGATGATCGAAGGGAATATTGAAAAAACCTTGAATTTGGCTCGCATGAAGATCCATTGAAATCACTCGGGTGATTCCTGCAGCTGTTAAAAGATCCGCAACCAATTTAGCAGTGATAGGGACACGAGGTTGAACTTTTCTATCTTGCCGACCGTAACCGTAATAAGGAATGACTGCGGTGATAGAGGCAGCCGAGGATCTTTTTAGAGAATCGGCCATAATCAGTAATTCCATCAAAGAATCATTTACAGGGTGGCAAGTGGACTGAATGATGAAAGTATCAGCACCACGGACGCTTTCTTGAATCTCAACAAAGATCTCCCCATCGGAAAACCGGCGAACTTCAGCATGGCAAAGAGGCACATTCAACTGGTCGGCGATGGCTTTGGAAAGGGCCACATTCGCAGACCCAGAAAGCAGCTTGAAGTTATCTTCATGGGACATGGGTAGCGTCATAAGCCCCGCATCCTATGAAATTCCTTGAAGAATTACAATGATAATTGCGGGAATGTAGAATTTCTTCGGGGCTTGATATTAAATAAATAAAATCAATTGCTTAGGCCGCCAGTGTCAGGTTCTTCAAGCACTGAGGAGGATTTTTGAGTTTTGGGTTGAAGGCTCTTCGGGGCTTTGGGGGGAATTTGGGTGATTTTACGTTCGGGATCCGCCCCTTTTTTTAGTCGGGGCTGGGTTTCATCCAAAGTGCCACCTAGTCGGGTTGCCAAACTTTCTGCAGCCTTTCCAATAGGTGTATAAACCGGGAAAACAATAGAACCTGACAGTTTTTTCTCTAGACCATTGAATGGAGTAGAGAGTGTCGCTTGAAAATCAAACTTAATTTTTTGTTTTTTAAAGCTGATTTTGTTGCCGCTCGCATTGATGGCAACTTGTTCCAATTTACCTACGGGGGTGAGAGTGACCCCGCCCTCGCGTCCAAAGAAGGTGGATTGAAGTTTTTCCTGTTCGCTTCTACCTAGTTGATTTTTAGGAGAGGTAAAATAGAGAATGGCTAATGGAGAGTTTGTGGGATTTTTTTCTCCGGGGGCTCGAAAAGTAAATGCAGTAGTATCTTTAGGAAGTTCAGAAGCAATAAAAGTAGCGATACCGAATTGAGGAATTTTTCCTTCGAGTTTAGTTTTTAGCGTTCCTAACGCCACTTGAATGATGGTTTTTTTTGAAAATTGATTTTTATAAGGAGAGGGAAGCCATTCCCCTTTTAAATTTAAAGCTAAACCGTAAATACCAGAGTCGGAACCCAAAACAATATTTTCAGTTTCGGACTCATCAGAAAAAATTAACGTTCCCTCACCAGGATAAGTTTGGCTTGAAAAAAGTTCAGTTAGTTCATTTTTAGGTGTGGAATCCTCGGAAGTTTCAGCTTCAGTAGTAATGGCTATCCCTAAGACTAGAATGCAAAGCAGCAATTTAAAGGGTTTCATCCCTTTATTCTCTCACAATCTCTTTCCACAAGGAATCCATGTCTTCTGCAGTCACTTCATTGAACCACTGAGTAGGTTCATTTTGTCGATAAATGGCGACTGCAGTTCCGACATCATTACAAAACCCTAAACAACCTGTTCGAGTCACCCAATGTGTATCGTAAAGCCCTTCTTGTTTTAAACGGTTTTTTAACGCGAGGTAAAACTCCTGCCCTCCGAATTTATGACAGCAACTTTTTCCTCCAGGGCGTTCATTGGTACAAACCAATACTTGAACTTTGCAATCTTGAGCTTGTGATTTAATGTCTTTCATAGTGAACTACATACTAACGTCTTTTTGGGAGGCCGCCAATGGTGGGTCAAAGAAAAATTCATGTACAGGCCCATCGAGGTGCATGCTCTGAATTTGCTGAAAATACTTTGCCCGCATTTCGAAGGGCTGTTGAGCTGAATGTGGATAGTATTGAACTTGATGTTCAATTGACTCGAGATGGTCGAGTGGCTGTCTATCACGATTTTGAAATCACGCCAGAATGGTGCCGAGATAAGTTGGGCAATCCTGTGGCCGCTTCTTTACCGCTTTGGGAAATGGATTTGGAGTCTCTGCAAAGTTTAGAAATTCGAGTGGATCGCCGATTGGCAAATAAAAGACCTTTAAGTGAGGCTGAGAAGAAAATCCCAAGTTTGGCTGAGGTTTTTCAAGCGATTAAAAAATGGGATAGTGAATTTTCCACATCGACTTTGATGGATATTGAGATCAAAAGAGAAGACTTGATTGAAAAGAAAGCCCCGTCTGCCAGGGTGATGGTGTCTCAAGTGATTTCAGAAATTCGAGAGCACTGGGACATGAAAAAGACGAGAATAAGATCTTTTGACTTTTCAGTTTTAGACGAGGTGCGAAACCAAGTGCCAGAATTGCCCTTGGCCGTTTTAACGTATCAATCCCGAGTCTCGATAAGTGAAATTTATCAAAGATTTAAGCCGGAGGTTTGGGCTCCGCATTATAGAGATCTTTCTTTGGAAAAAATGGCACAGGCTAAGGATGTAGGCATGTCTGTGATTCCCTACACGGTTAATACTCTCATGGATTTTAAAGAAATGATTCAAATGGGAGTGGCGGGTCTTACCACCGATGATCCCACCTTACTTATCCAATTTTTGAAATAGCCAAAGTTCGGTTACAATTAACTCATGGCAAAGAACATTTCTCCTTTGATGGCCCATGAGAATGAAGTTCATGGGTTAATGGCTTGGAGTGTAGTCCCCACAAAGGTTCTCTACTATTTGAGTTTAACGATAGCTTTTCAACAGTCTGTTTTCAGTGTGATTTCATTTTTCTTAAGAAAAAATCTCCTGATGGGATCTTGGCAATTGGCCCTCTCTGTCGCTTTTCTTTTTATGGCTTGGCAGGTTTCACTTTTTACAAAAAAATCTAAGGATTATGTGAGTTCCGAGAAGAATACCTTTTTAGAAAGGGCATTGATTCATCTTGGGGGATTTTGGTTAACTTATCAAATCACGCTTTTTCTTTCTGTCATTCCTTTAGTTTTATTCTTAGTTCGAAGTATCATGGGATTGGATTATCAAAATATCGAATTTAAAAATTTTCTGGGGCTACCTGCTTTCCTGATGATTGGATCTTTAATTGGAATTTTAATTAAAGAAGCTCGATTTCAAAGCACGGAAAAAACATTAAGTCAGTATGCTGAAGCTTTCGCTAATAAAAACCTATCTAGAGCAAGAACTTTAACCTTTGTCTCTGTGGGAATCGGTGTACTTTGGATTTGGGCTTACTTGGGAGATGCTTTACTCAATACGGCTCTCGATAATGCGGCAGTGGCATTGTCTGGAGCGGCTTTTTTATTGATCGGAGCTTCAGTCGGTTTTGTTTGGCGAGCCGTTCGAGAGATTCAAAGAAATCCAAGTCCCATCTACTTTGAAAGAACTATGGAAAAAGTGAATTTCTTTTGGCTAGCCAGTTGTATTGGCTTTAGCATTATTTTAATAGGAAATTTTTTCTAAGCCCTTTTCAACAATCTCTAATCCTTGATTGAGTTCCTTCTCTTGAATACAAAGAGGTGGCAAAAACCTAATCACGTTTCCAAAAGTTCCAGCGCTCATCAGAATGAGTCCATGTTCGTAAGCAAATTTAATCAGCTGCTTTACTGTCTCAGGGTGCGGAGTTTTGGATGATCTATCTTGAACCAATTCTATGGCTCTCATGGGGCCTAGACCTCGAACGTCTCCCACCACGGGAAAAGAACGTAACCAATGTTCGGTGCGCTCAGTAAGAATTTTTTCGAGGGTCTTAGTGTTTTTTACAATTTCCCCTTGGTTCCACTCTTGAAATACGGCTAGAGCTGCAGCACAAGCTACTGGGTTTCCACAGTAGGTTCCACCAATCCCTCCTTCCATGGGAGCATCCATGATTTCTGCTTTTCCAGTAACAGCCGATAAAGGAAGTCCAGCGGCAATACCTTTGGCTGAGACTAGAAGGTCGGGAGTCACCCCTAATTGTTCGCAAGCAAAAAGGGTTCCCGTTCTACCGAATCCACATTGAACTTCATCGAAGATCAAAATGATTTTGTTTTCAGAACAAAACTCACGCAGTGAAGAAAGAAATTTTTTAGGCGCCGGAACGAATCCCCCTTCTCCGAGAACGGGTTCAATGATGACTGCAGCTACCTGGTTTATGCCGATTTCAGATTGGATCAAATTTCTCAATTCTTCAAAACATTCTTCAGCGACTTTTTCAGGCTGACTAGTGGTGGGCCAACGGTAAGCATAAGGAAAGGGGGCCCGGTAAACCTCAGAATTAAAAGGGGCAAATCCGTATTTGTAGGGCTTGGCTTTAGCAGTCAGTGACATCGCCATGTAGGTTCTGCCATGGTAAGCATGCTGAAAACAGACCACAGCTTGTTTGTGAGTTGCAGCTCGAGCGATTTTGATCGCATTTTCAACTGCTTCAGCTCCACTATTGGCCAAAAAACTTTTTTTAGGAAAGTTTCCTGGCATCGCAGAATTTAACTTTTCACAGACTGCGACATAATTTTCGTAAGCAACTACATTGAAACTTGTGTGGATAAAGTGATCCAGTTGAGTTTTAGCAGATTCCACCACCAACTTAGGCGAGTGTCCCACATTTACCACTCCGATCCCTGAAGAAAAATCGAGGAGTCGATTCCCATCCACATCGACTATCCATGCCCCTTCCGCTTTTTGGGCAAAAATAGGAGTAGTGTGGAACGGACCTCGAGCCACGGCATTTTTTCTTCTCTCCATGAGATTGAGACTCTTAGGCCCGGGAATTTGAGTTTTTAATTCGATCATAATTAATACCAGTTAATGGGTGCTTCATCGAGGTTGATATTGATTTGTTTTGTTTCAAGATAACCTTCGATGCCGTGAAGACCTAGCTCACGTCCCCAACCACTTTGTTTGTATCCACCCCAAGGCATTTCATTGAAAGTGGGATGATAGGTGTTGATCCAAGTGATTCCAGCCCGCAGTTGGCGAATCACCCTCATAGCTCTAAAAATATTTTTGCTCCAAACTCCAGCAGCCAGCCCGTATTCAGAATCATTCGCAATCTGAATCGCTTCTTCTTCTGTGGAGAACGGAATCACCGATAAAACAGGTCCAAAAATTTCTTCTCGAGCAATGCGCATTCTGGGATTAACTTGATCAAAAATAGTCGGCATCAAAAAGTTGCCCTTGGCAAACTCAGCGCCTTCAGGGCGTTTACCGCCGCAGATGAGTTTGGCCCCTTCCTGAATCCCGATTTGGATATAGTTTTGTACTTTCTCCAAGTGAGCTTTGGAAACTAAGGGGCCCATTTTCACCCCTGGAGTCAACCCATGTCCTAACTTAATTCGGCCAATCTTCGAAACCATGCCATCGACTAAATTCTTATGAATAGATTTTTCTACCAACAAACGAGAACCCGCAGAACAAACTTCTCCTTGGTTCGCAAAAGCAGCAAACAAAGCGCCATCTATCGCTGCTTCCAGATCGCAATCGGCAAAAACGATATTGGGGTTTTTTCCTCCCAACTCAAGAGTGACTCGTTTGAGATTAGAGGAAGCACCTTCCAAAATTTTTCGACCGGTGACGGTTCCTCCCGTGAAAGCCACTTTATCGCAAAGTTTATTGGCGGCTAGTTCTTCCCCAGCTCCAGCCCCAGGTCCAGTCACAATATTAACGACTCCTTTGGGAATTCCCGCTTCATGAATTAGTTCGGCGAGTTCAAGTGCGGTGAGTGGGGTTAATTCTGAAGGTTTTAAAATGACAGTACAACCAGCTGCCAGGGCAGGTGCCAGTTTCCATGCGGACATGAGAAGCGGGTAGTTCCAAGGAATGATCTGTCCACAAACCCCAATCGGTTCTCGAACCACAAAACTCATGGAATTAGCGGGGACTGACATCGTCTCTCCATGAATTTTGGTGGCCAGACCCCCATAGAATTCAAAGCAGTTGGCAGCATCCGCAACATCAAACTCGGCTTCGGCTAAGGGCTTACCGCAGTTTTTAACTTCCAGCTCGGCAAGTCGCTTGGATTCTCTTTTGATAAGTTCAGAAATTTTAAATAAATATTTTCCTCGGTCTAAAGCCGTAGTCGTTTTCCATGGGCCATGATCGAAAGCTTCTCTAGCAGCTTTAATCGCCTCGGCTACATCTTCGCGATGAGCCTCTGGAACCACGCCTAGTAAATCACCGCTAGCAGGATCAAAAATTTCCCGTTTCGATTTGGATTTCGCTTCTACCCATTCGCCCCTAACATACATCCGATAAGTTTTCATCGTTTGCTCCTTATCTTAAGAGATAAATCAAGTTTCATGATATTTGGGGCCGACATAACGATGCCGAACATAGAAGCCCCACAAAAAAATCAGAATCAAAAATAAAATTCCCATGACCTGTCCAGCTTGCTCATTGGGAGGAAGCATGAAAACTATAGTGATAAATGAGACCCAACCCACAGCGAGGATAGAAACGAGAGTGCTGAACTTTCCAAGATTCCAAGGGCCTATCTTTTCGTGTTTTCGATTCAGTCTCGCCCACAGTCGAGTAGCGATGGGAAGTCCATAAGAGATATAGAGAGCCACTGTCGCAATGGATACCACAGCACTATAAATGCTTACTGAAAACGCCAGAACCAGAGCAAAAATGGCTAGGGCCCAAATGGCAGGCGCGGGTGTTTTGTAATTTTCATCTACTTTGGCAAGCCAATGAGACATGGGTAGTCCTTTGTCTCTCGCAAAAGCGAATACCATTCGAGAGGCTGAAGTCATCCCTGCAAGTCCACACAACCACATAGCTCCTGCGCATAGTCCCACGACAAGAGAGCCAAAACCATCACCTAAGTTGAATCGAAAAATTTCGAGGAAAGCGGAGTCCCCCTTAGCAGTGAATTCAGCTAAATCAGGAATGGAAAGAGTAACGGCCATCAACATAAAAAGGCCACTGAAAAGAGATAAAACCACAGCAAAGAAAATTCCCCAAGGAGCTCGCCTACCCGGATCGATAGTTTCCTCAGTCACATGAGCAGAAGCATCATAGCCGGTTAATGTCCATTGGGCTAAAAGCAACCCAATAATGAAACTGTAAGAAGGTGAAAATCCATCCGTAGCATGAAAGTGGTTTAGAAACCGAAGAGGCTGATGAAAACCTTTGAAGGCAAGTGCGCCAATCAAAATGGCTACCACCACCACATGATAAACGGCTGAAAAATCATTGAGCCAACTTACCCATTTTATTCCTCGATAATTTAAGAAAGCATGAGAAAACAAAAGAAAGGCATAGAGAACATTGACCACCCAGGTCTGATTAGGAAGGTGGAGCAAGGGAATCAGAAATTTAGCTAAACCATAATCGATGCCCGCAAGAATAGCGAACATTCCAATGGCATTAAAACAGGCTGTAAACCAACCTACGGTTCTTCCCCCGAGAAAACTGCTCCAGTGGTACAAGGCTCCAGCTGTAGGATAAGCACTGGCGAGTTCCGCCATAGCCAACGAAACGATCAAAGTAAAAAAACCTACTAAGATCCAACCCCAAAACATTTGGCTGGGGCCGCCGTGTTGCAAACCATAGCCGTAGAGTTGGCTAATTCCGGTTAGAATAGAAACGACTGAAAAAGCGACTGCGAAATTAGAAAAGCCTCCCAACCCCCGAAGCAATTCTTGATTGTAACCGAGCTTTTCTAGCTCTCGAGCATCTCGATTGAGTTGTTCTTGATCCCAATTCGTCATGGTACATGGCCTTTCCGATCTAGGCGATTATTTGAACATTCCTCTACTCCTTGGTAAAGTCCCTTTTTAAGGGGAAAAGATGAAATTAAAATCGATTAGTTTGATTCTTTGTTATGGAAGTCTAGCTTTGGGAGCCGCTCATCCATTGGAGCCTCTCGATCGGGCTGAAATCGAAAAAGCTAGCCGGTGTGTCAGAACTTATTCGCAGTTTCCCAAAGAGGGGATGTTTCCTCTTGTAGCTTTGAATGAACCTCCTAAAGAAGAAGTGAGAGCATTTAAACCGGGAAAATCCTTTCGGCGAGAGGCTTTGATTTGGGTTTTTGAAAAAAAAACGAACAAAACTTTTCGAGCTGTGTGTGATCTAAAAACACAAGCGGTAACACTTTGGAAAGAAGAAAAAAATGCACAACCCATGGTGCTTCTCGAGGAGTATGAAAAGGTTCCCACCATTGTAAAAAAGGATTTGCGATGGCAAGAGGCGATGAAAAAGCGAGGAATTCATGATTTCTCTAAAGTTCAGGTTGATACTTGGGCAGCTGGCCATTTGATCAACAAAGAATTTGATGACGGTCGACGTCTTTTGCGCGGGATTTCCTATTTAAAAGAAAAAGACATGAACTTTTATGGCAGACCTATTGAAGGGGTGATTGTTCTTGTCGATATGAATCAAGAAAAAGTGGTTGAAGTCGTGGATACTGGAGTGGTTCCGATCGCAGAAAAATCGGAACAGTTTGATTCCAAATCCCAAAGTCCAGTCCGAAAAGACCTAAAGCCTCTGCGCATCACCCAGCCTGGAGGGGTCAGCTATAAAGTTCGGGGAAATGAAATTGTTTGGCAGAAATGGCATTTTAGGTGGGCTTTGCATCCGCGAGAGGGGTTGGTTCTGTACGACGTTGGGTACGAAGATCAAGGCAAGATCATGCCTATTCTCTATCGAGCTTCAGTTTCTGAAATGGTGGTTCCTTATGGCGATCCTGACGCTAATTGGTCGTGGAGAAATGCTTTTGATGCCGGAGAATATGGAGTAGGAAGGCTAGCTGCTCCTCTAGAAAAAGGTAAAGACATTCCTGAGAACGGTGAGCTTTTCGGAGCTACTTTTAGTAATGATCTAGGGAAAGCCTACTACCAAAAAAATGTCGTCGGAATTTACGAACGCGACGGGGGGATGATTTGGGAACACTGGGATATTTATTCTGACAAGAATGAAGCCCGAAGAGCAAGAGAGTTAGTGATTACGTTTACAACCGCAGTGGGAAATTATGACTACGCATTCAAGTGGATTTTTGGTCAAGAGGGGGGGATTCGGCAAGAGTTGGACTTAACAGGAATTATGTTACCCAAAGGGGTTGAGGCCAAAAACCTTGGGGATCCCAAGCTTCATGAAGGCGGCCACTACGGTCACTTGGTAGCTCCTCATGTCGTAGCTCCTCATCATCAGCATTTTTTTAATTTTCGACTCGATTTTGATGTGGATGGAGAAAAAAATTCCGTAATGGAGATCAACACTCGAAGTGCCGAAAAAGGCTCTCTTAATCCTTTGAATAATGTCATTCAAATGGAAGAGGTGGTTTTTAAAAAAGAGAACGAATCTTGTCGGAACCTGAGTCTCGAGGAGGCCAGAAAGTGGAGAGTCTTTAACTCAAATATGAAAAATAGTCTGGGTTATCATCCAGGTTATGTTCTTATCCCTGAGGATAATACGATTCCGTATGCACGCCCTGAATCCGGGGTCCGAAAAAGAGGGGGATTTATCGATTATCATTTTTGGACGACTCAATACCATCCTGATGAAATCTATGCGGCAGGAGAATTCATCAATCAAAATAAATTAGGGTACGGGCTAAAACAGTGGGTTTCTAACGAGGAGTCCATCGAGAATCAAGATTTGGTCACATGGTACACGGTGGGTATTACTCACGTTCCTAGACCTGAAGAATGGCCCATCATGCCCGTTGCGCATTTAGGGTTTAAATTGTTGCCAGCCGGATTTTTTGTCAAAAATCCAAGTTTAGACCTGCCCTAAAACGTTTTGAAGAAAGAGTTTAAATTTGTTCTAAAGAGCCTTTTTTAAGAAGGCTATCGAGATATTTGTCGGCTAGCTTCTCAAGTAGAGCGTTCGTTTTTAATCGATCATTCAAGTTAGTGAAATCGACCTTATCGATCTCTTGATCTTGATTGAAGCACGAGAAGACAAACGTCTCTTTCCCTGTGACCGGATCCACATGTCTTTGTAGACATTGAGCGCAAACCTCTTTCATCATGCATTGCATGGGTGAGTTAACGGAAGCAATCGCTACATGATTATTTTTTAAGTAGGGTTTTAAAACTCCGTGTCTAGCCGCACCTACTGCAGCCATCATCCGATCCGAACCAATGACAAAAATACGATCCACCGTATTAAGAGGAAACATAGGGGCTCCTCCCAGTTCTCCTTTGCCATAGGCTTCCATCGCTTTAACAATATTGCCGACATATGACCTGTCTTGAGGGCGATGAGGTGTGATGGCTTCTCCAGAGTCGGTCGCCCAAATCATTTGATCGGTGGCTTCTTCTATTTCATGCTGTTTGAACAGATCTGTGCTTTTTTTGTAGCCGGCGAAATAGAGAACTTTGCAATTTCTTGCTTTGAGAGCTCTCGAAATGCTTAAGAGCACCGCATTTCCTAATCCGCCCCCAGCCAAAAGAACAGTTTCATTTTCAGCGATTTCACTAGGTGCACCCGTGGGTCCCATGACTACCACGGGTTCTCCCGGTTTTAAAATAGAACACAGTTTAGAACTGCCGCCCATTTCAAGAACAATCATGCTTAGCAGATCTTTTTCTTTGTCAACCCAAGCCCCAGTGAGAGCTAAAGCTTCCATGGTCAGTCGAGAACCATCAATCATGTGTGCTGAGGTCTCGTAATTTTGGAATCGATAAAACTGTCCAGGCTCGAAGCGAGTCGCTGCATAATGACCTTTGACGATAACTTCAACAATGGTCTCTGTGAGGCGAACCACTTTAACAACTCTAGGAATTAAAGCTTCGTCGAGGTGCTTGATGAGATTCTCAAAACGGGTGGTGTCTGAAGGACTTTTATCCGCTAGTAAAATGTCAGTGGCGAATAATTTAGCCACTTCTTGAGTCCCATGTTTGGCAGAAGCCATGGCTTTAACGACGTTGCCTGCGTAGTCAGGATGGTTATCACCGTAGTAAGAAACAAACTTGCCCTCTTTTTCGTAGGAGAGAAGGAACGCCTTGTTGTCATCTTTACTGCCTTCGACCAAATTCCATTTGTCTCCAGAGTGTTCAGCTCGATATTTTTTGAAGAAATTGCCACGTTCATCAAGTTTGAAGCTTCCGGGAAATTCTCTTTCGTAAATGGTATTCGGACTGGTTCCAGCAGCTACCATCACTGATTTAGCAGGAAGAGAGAGGGTTTCTCCATTGGCTCTTTTAAAAATGAGAGCTTCGACAGCCCCAAAGGAATCTTTGACCGCTTCGACTGGGGTCATATTTTCAATGAATCCAATTCCTTCTTCTAACGCTTTTTCTACTTCTTCATGGTTAAGTCGATAAGCCGGAGAGTCGGAAAGTTTCTTTCGATAAACGACACTGACTCCACCCCAGCTTCGGCAAAGCGGAATAAAGTTAGGTTGTCTTTTTTCCTTTTTAGCATTCGCTCTTTCTTCACGAATAGCTTTTCCGTGTTCTAGGAAGGTTTTTAAAATTTCCTTCTCTTCAGCAGAACACATTGCCCATGTAGCTTCTTCTCCCACCGATTTGCTGATGCCTTCGAACCTCTCAAGAGCTTTTTCAACTTGAAGGGGATAGTAAGCCATGAGTTCAGTAGCCGTATCGATAGCGGTGAGACCGCCACCAATCACTAAAGCTGGAAGCCGAACCTGAAGATTAGCCATCGACGTTTTCTTAAAAGCTCCTGTGAGTTGAAGCGCCATGAGGAAGTCCGACGCCTTTCTTATTCCACGGCATAAATTGTTTTTCATGTCGATAATCGTGGGATTTCCAGCTCCTGTGGCCAAGGCGACATGATGGAAACCCAAATTCCAGGCATCTTCTAAGTTGATCGTTCCTCCGAATCGAACTCCACCGTAGAATCTAACACCCTTGCGTCTAAGAAGGCTTAGATAAATGACCGATAAAAAGTTTTTATCCCACCGAACGGTAATGCCATATTCCGAAACTCCGCCAAAACCCATCAGAAATCTTTCGTCCAATTCTTTTCTCATTTCAGAGAAGTTTTGAATAGGTTTCGGAAATGCTTTTCCTCTTCCCGATAGGTTGGGATCCACAGGTTCCAGTTTTAAAGCATCAATTCCAACGACTCCAAACCCTTCATTGGCGAAGTAGTGAGCAGCCGTGTAACCCGCAGGCCCTAGGCCCACAACCAGAATGTTTTTGCCATTGTAGGGGAGGGCGTAAGGGCGTTTTCGATTGATGGGATTCCATCGAGTCAACAAGCTATAAATTTCAAATCCATAAGGGAGATTTAAGACGTCCGTCAGAGTCCCGGTTTCCGTTTGAGGAATGTTGACCGGATCTTGCTTTTGAAAAATGCAGCCCTTCATGCAATCGTTGCAGATTCGGTGGCCAGTTCCAGGGCACATCGGATTGTCTAGCATGATCATGGAAAGAGCACCGATAACTTCACCCTCTCTTCTAAGCACATGCATTTCTGAAATTCTTTCGTCGAGTGGGCAACCTGTGAGAGAAATTCCTAAAGGATTCTTTTTGTAGCCACCGGTTTTTTCCTCGAAACCTTTGGAACAAGAATCTTTTTTTCTCTCGTGGCAGTAAATGCAATAATCGACTTCGCGAAGATATTCCTTCGTGGTCATTCTGGGATCGGTGAGCTTGAATCCTACTCGTTGGCGCAAGTGTTCTTCAGGACCATAAACCATTTCGGGAAGATCTGTTTTAGGATGAAGGGTTTCTACCAAGTGATCGAAATCAAGCTTTTCAGCTCTGACAAAAGAACCCCATCCATGAATGGCTTCCCTGCGATCAGGGTGTACCCAAACCTGAACACACCAGTCCTCGAAAGTTTTTAGAGCCGCCACTACTTTTTCACTCACGTTGGAACCCGGGAAGTGAAGAAGAAGATTTTGTAGTCGATTTTGTTCCGGAGTGGCTAGGGATCCAGTCTTTAGTTGTTTTTCAGAATCCACTAGAAAGAGAACAATCTCAGCTAACTGGACTTCAGGTTCTTTGGCAGCTTTTTGAGGAGCTTGGGTTAAAATCTTTTTTACTAAAGCGTCGAGTTTTTTCCACTCTTCTTGAGAACATGGGTTTTCGGTAAAACGTTTAAAGACTCGAATGTTTAAGAAATCTTTTTTGAACTTGAAAGTAGGTTGGAGTTCTTGGGTTGTGGCCTTCACCAAAGCCGTGTGGTTAGCGATGTTAAATAGTTTTGCAATGAATTCTCCCACTACTTTGGCAGTATCGATTAAAACATTTCCTTCTTCGGCATAAGATGTTTCGGGATTTAAAGCTCGAAATTTCTTAGCGGTTTCAGGGTAGGCTTCATCACAATATTTCCAAAACTCGGAATGGAGGTCTTTTAGTCGTAAGGGTTGGTAGAGGTCTGAAAAATTAAAACCAGTAATACCTAAAGGGAGGTCTTTTGTGTCATTCATCATATCAATATCGTTAATGTTTCTGGCCGATGACATAGCGCAAAGCGCTAGCTTTGTCATTACTGCATTCGAAAGTTCGTTAGCTTGATAGAGGGGCTAGGGATTCTTTTTGATTTTGTTCCCAAGCTTTTTAACTTCTTTTGAGGCTCTATCCATAGAATTTGCCAATGTTTTGGCCCCCTTAGCAGCTAGTTCCATTCCTTTGGAAGTGGCTTCAAGTCCCTGAGAAATGCGTTCAGGAGTGATGATTTCTTTCGCCTTTTCTACGGCGGTTTTGGAGCTAGAAACACCTACCGCAACGGCGTCCTTAACCACGGTGGCCGCTTTTCCCGCCTCTCGAGTTAATTGAGAGGCTTTGGTTTTCATTTCTTTGGCTTTTTTTAAGACTTCGGTGAGGTCGGGTTTTTTCATAAACTTATCCATTCATTTGAACGCCGGCGGGGCGAATGATGTTTAGCAGATTTTGAAAGTTTTTCATGACTCTTTTAGCGATGTCTTGAGAATTGTTTTGAGTGGGGCGTCTTGGGGTATTGTCAGGCCCCACCGTCTCGGTTTTGATAATTCTACCCTCTTGATCGTACTGAATTTTTACTGTTCCGATCCCTTTTTGAGAAATGACCGTGGGTTTTCCTAGAGGACCGTATTTAAAAGAGAGTAAGTTGGAACTTCCGTCTCCCATTTCAGTGATCTTTCCGGCTCTGTCATACTTTAAAGTCACTTGCTCTTTTCGACTATTGGCAGCTTTGATTAAATTGCCACGATTATCGTAATCAAAATTTGAGGTCAGGCCGTTTTGAACGACTTTAGCAATTTTTTTCCACTTTCGATCATATTCTATTTTGAGATTTTCGGACTTGCTGGTCCTTTCAGTTAAGAACCCCTCTCCATCATATTTAAAATCGGTGACCTCTCCATTTTTTACAATTTGGGCGGGTTTTCCGCAGCAGGGAGTGTAAACCGTTGTGATATTACCCACCGGACTTTTAGTTTCTTGCTTATATAAATATTTGGATCCATCTTGTCGACTCTTGATGAAAAACTCGTCTAACTCTTCGAGAGTTCCAGAAGCATTTTTAAAGGTAACTTTGGTGGTAAAGTTGTTTTCTGGATCGGTGGCATTTCTTCCGTAGGCGTAGGCAATTTCCACACCCTCTTTTTCCTTGTGATAAATGACTAGACCGTTGTCATCATATCTAAAATCTCGGGTCACTAATTGTTTTTCAGAGGATTCACTCACATAAATAATTTGTGTAATCAGGTGAGGGAATTTTTTGTTTTGATATTTATAGTTAAAAACCTGACCATTAGAATCGGTCGCCGATGTTAAATTCCCATTATTGTCGTAGATATATTTTCCATGATGGCCTTTATTGTCGACCACTTCAGTGACCCGATCATTTCTCCAGCTTAATTTAATGCTAGAGACTTTGTCCTGATCATGAACTTCGATCAAATGAGATTTAGGCCCCGAGGAATAAATAAAGTTGAAACTGGTATTGTTTTTATCAAGATGCTTTACGATTCGTCCCTCTTTATCAAAAATTTGAACAAGCCCCTCTTTCTCTCGAATCCATTGGTTGTTGGTAAATTGAAGTGTCTGGTAGCCATATTCGTTCGAGACTAGGATCTCCCCTTTTGGAAGTGGAGTTTGAATTTGATAGTTGGCCGCAGTTTCAGCTCGGAACTGAGCACTGCTTTGGAGTTGCTTCAACATTTTTTCGGGCAGTTTTGCAGCTGTTAATTCTTCTTCTGACAAAGCACGCCCTTTTTTGAGCTCAAAGTAAGCTTTAGTAACAGCTTTGATGAATTGCACCCGCACTTTGGGATCTTCTTTTTCAGGTTTGAAATAAAGTGTGTTACCAGTCCCTCCATCACGTAGGATCGCATTTCTTTCAGCTGTGATGGTCAATGTGGTTTCGAAAGGAGAAGTCCATCCCCATCCAAAAGATCCCGGCCAGGCAGTGGCTTCATTGATAGCAGTGATACTGTTGTAAGTTCTTACTACTTCCAGGGGAACTGCAGTTCCTGAGAGACTGAAGTCTACATAAACGGCATTCATTCCGCCATTGACTCGATTAACGACTACTGCGTGGGCAGAACTGCAAACCATTGAAACTAAAAAAACAAAACTGGTTAAAGTTACTTTTTTTAGGATGTTTTTCATTCTAACTATTATACTCGCTAATGAATTTTATTCAGGGATAAACGTATTCAAAAATAATATCTGCAGCGAGTTAATTTGAGGTGATTGACGCGTTTAGACTTTAATCTGAACGATTTTCCAAATAGTAAACCCGCCCAGAAATTGCAAACTCATCATCAATAGAAGCAGAGCCCAACCTGGAATCGTAGTAAACATAGGAGAAATTCTCTCAGGATCCACGGCATAGAGAACTCCCGCTAGGGCAAAGGGCATGAGAACAACGATAACTCCTTGCATTACACCTTGAGAGACCATAGCTGAAATTTTTGATTCCACTTTAATTCTCTCTCGAATCGTATTGGAGATAGTGTCAAAAGTTTCGGCTAAGTTACCCCCAGTTTCCTTAAGAATATTGACACTAGTGGTAAACATTTCAATGTCATCGGCCGGCATTCGAACTGATAGATTTGACATGGCGTCTTCCAACGTAACACCCAGTTTGTTTTGAGAGAGTACCAGAGCAAATTCTTGAGAGATGGGATTGGGAAGCTCCTCGGTTACAATTTGTAGCGCTTGAGGCACGTTAAGTCCCGAACGAAGCCCATTCGACATGAGAGAAAGCCCATCGATCATTTGCAGAACAAATTTTTTGATTCGGCGACGATGCATGAGAGTCAAAACTCTTCTCGGAAAAGTCCAACCCACGGATATAAATAAAAATCCAAAGAAAACACTTCCTCCGACAGAAGGGGCGAAAAAAAGAATCGCAAGTCCGAACAATCCCAACAGGTAGAGAAAATAAAGTAAATTTAATCTTTCGGGGGTGATAGAAATAAACATCAGATCTAAAAGCCGTCGCATCTCATCTTGCTCTGAGCGAAATCTTTGTCCTACCCAACCATAGAGCTGTTCTCCGTTGAGTAGTAATCCCACAAGTAGAACTCCACCTACCCATCCAATAGACAAGAATTTGTAAAGAGTTGCTGTCATTATTAACCTACTGAAAAAATACCTCTGGGAATTTTGATTCCTTGTTGGTCCAATTCGTCGATAAATTTAGGAATAAAACCAGTAGCTACAAACTTCCCTACCACTTTACGGTCCTTATCCATCCCAGTTTTCCTGAAACCAAATATTTCTTGCATGGTCACAACTTCTCCCTGCATTCCAATCACTTCCGTAATGCTCGTCACTTTTCTTGAGCCATCTGCAAGACGAGTTTGCTGAATGATTAAATTAACTGCAGAGGCAATTTGCTCCCGTATGGCTTTGGCTGGAAGATCCATTCCCGCCATCAAGCAAAGGGTTTCTAATCGGGCTACGGCATCACGAGGAGTATTGGAGTGCACGGTTGTCATGCTCCCATCGTGACCGGTATTCATCGCTTGAAGCATATCCAAAGCTTCCCCGGCTCGACACTCTCCGATGACAATTCGGTCAGGTCTCATCCTCAAAGTGTTTCTTACGAGATCCCGAATAGTCACTTCCCCTTTTCCTTCCATGTTGGCGGGGCGAGTCTCTAAGCGTCCCCAGTGTTCTTGGGGAAGTTGTAATTCGGCCGAATCCTCTACAGTAAGAATGCGCTCTCCAGGGGGAATAAAAGCTGCCATGATGTTGAGAAGGGTGGTTTTACCAGAGCCGGTACCTCCGGAAATGACGATATTGAGTCTTGCCTCAATACAACAACGAAGAAAGTCGGCCATCTCTTCGGTCATTGATCCGTACTTCACAAGATCTTTGTAAGTGAGACGACTTTTAGAAAACTTCCGAATGGTCAACATAGGACCTTGGATCGAAAGTGGCGGAATAATGGCGTGAACCCTTGAACCGTCGACAAGACGAGCATCCACATAGGGTTGCTTTTCATCAATACGTCTCCCCACAGAGGTGACTATTCTCTCGATACAGGCTAATAGCTGGGCCGTCCCAGAAAAAGTCGTATTGGATAAAACGAGCTTTCCCTTTCTCTCAACAAAAATCTGATCTTTACGGTTAACCATGATTTCGTTTACGGAATCATCATTGAGAAGATCCTGGATAGGGCCTAACTCTAAAGCTTCATCTAAAATTTCTTTGACGAGTTTTTGAATTTCATCTCGAGATCTGAAGGGGTGTTCTTCTTTATCCAAAAGTTCAACGACCACGGTTTTGGTTTTTTCTCTTAAAACAGCTTTTTTTCTGGGATCATTTCCGGTTTCAGTATCTACTTTTTTAAGATCCATGGTTTCAATTAACTGTTTGTGAATTCGTTGTTTTAAAGATGACCATTGATCGGCTGGTTTTTCATCTTTCATCTGGCTTCGATCGAAGACCACCATGCTGGGCGCTTTGTCGCTAGGTTTGGAGGCAGTTGCAGTTTTATTTCCTCCTAGTCTAGAGATAGCGTCAGAGGGTTTTTTGAGCTGAGAAAGTTTTTCGAGAATTTGTTGTTGCTGGATATTTCTAACGAGAAAAAAGTAACTCTTGGTGATTTCCGTTCTAGGGGCTCCTACAATTAAGGGTTGGGCTTTGGTCATTGAGTTTACTGTGGTTAATTCGTCTTCGGGAATGACGCCCAAAACGGGTTTTTTAAGATTCCCTTGAATCATTTGAGGTGAGATCCCTTTGGTGGCACTAAAACGGTTTACCACTAGCTTGATCATTTCTGGCGGAAATAATAAGTTTTGAACCTTTTCAATAATACGTCGCGTGTGATGAAGCACCAAAATCTCGGGCAAGGTAAGTACATAAATGAGGGAAGAATTTTCCAATGCTTTAACGGTCAAGGGATCGATATCGGAACCTAAATCCACGATAATGTAATTGTAAAATCCAGTTAGAAGTGACAGCCCTTTTCCAACATGGGAAGGATCCAACGACCCGATTTGCTCAGGCTCTAGAACACTGGGAAGATAATGAATCCCCGAAGGGTGAACTGCAACGTAGTTTTGTAACAAGTTAGGATCGAATTTTCCTTCGTGAGAGCCAAGTTCAAGTAAAGTTCTCTTGGGCTTAGTACCCATTAACATCCCAAGGTCTCCGCAGGCCTTCGGGTCTAAATCCACTAGTAAAACTTTTGATTTCGAGTCGATGCTCGTCGCGATAGCATAGTTCACCGCAAACGTAGATTTACCGACGCCCCCTTTGCCCCCTAAAACTGCGATGATAAATCCATTAGCCATACCAGTCTCTCTATCTTTCCCCAGCGTTAAGTCGAAACTTACGGGTGATATCGTCAGTTCCTGCGCTAGCGGTTCTTAGAACTTCAGGAGTGACGAAAATGACATATTGTTGCTTGTCGTGTCGAAATCCTTTCGTACGATTGAAGTTGAAAATGGGTGAGGCATTTCCACTGTTGTTTCCAGTCGAAACTGTTCTCTGGGGATCTCGGTTATACCCCGCTAGGGCATTGTCAATTCCATAACCTCCGAGTGCAGCGGAATCACCATTTTTGATGTTCACTTTCGTTTGCATGGAGTTTCGTGCAACGATAGGTTGCCCATTATCGGTTCCTACAAGCGAAGTTAGGTTAACCTGAAGACCCAAAGAAATAGAATCCGATCCCGGTAAAGTGGCTGCTCGAACTTTTAAGGAATTTTGAACTTGAATTGGACTGAGTTGCGCGTTTCCTTGGTTGTCCACAACCCGAGTATAAATGTCGAGAGAACTGTCGATAGCCGCTTCTTTGTCTGAGCCGTCTTCAACAATAATAGTCTGTTGTTTTAAAACCCTTGCGTGTTGGTGATTTTTATCCGTGTTTAGCTTGGGCAAAAGTCCAGTGACCGTTGCAATCAGGTTGGCACTGATCTCCCCCAAACTGGTATCGAATGTGGCTGAGCTTTGGTCCGATGCCAGGGGTCTCCATTGAAAGTTGAAAGCTTTTTGGTATTCATTAGTGAGCTCGACATAATTGATAGTGATTTTGATGTCCTGTTTGGGGGGAGCTGCTTGTCTGGGTCTTACTCGCATTAAATCGATAATAATGGGACTTCCTCCAGCGTCACCTCCTTGAAGTCGTCCTTGAACACTTGAGAGTTCCCCTGAGGTACTGGGTTTCACTACGTCGGGAAGGTAAGTTTTAGCTATTTCGAAAGCTCTGTCGGCATCTGCATCGCCTTCAGCCGTTCCCTCAAGAAGAATGGTGTTGTTGATCACTCGGGCTGTGATTTCAGGAGAATTAATTTCCCTTTCAATTCTCTCAGCAAGAATATTCATGGTGACTTTTCCAATGGTGGTTAGATTTCTAATGGGAGTCGATTTATCTCTAGTTTTTGGATCTCGCTCTCTTAGTGCCTGAATGACGCGATTGATTCGAATCATATCTTTCGGGAGAAGAATCTCTCCATCGAGTATTACAGTTCCTCCCACCGATTTGATTTTGAGTCCCTCGACATCACCTAGAAGCTCTTCCAATTGCGAGATGATTTGGCCCAGATCTTCACGAGTGACTCTAACGGTATAGGTGATTCTTGGGTTGTCTTCGGCATCATAAATTGTCATGGTGGTTGTCCCGGAGGTTTTTGGGACAAAACGAATGATTCTATCTTTTCCGTTTTTCTGAAATCGCACAAAGGAAAATAGAGCTTCATTGCCGATATCCACTTTTCCCAGGTCGAAGGGAAATTCAAGTTGTCGAGAAGTTCCCTCCGAGAGTGTGAGTGATTTATCTTTGCCTTTGATCGACTTAGGCTCTTCGTTATCCTCAGAAGCTTCTTCAGCAGCCCAGAGGTGGTGAGTGAAACTCATCAAGGTAAGATTTACGCCACCCATGAACAGCAAAGTTAAAAATATCAACTTAAATTTCAGTTTCATACTTAGGGTCCTCCCGCTGGAACAGGAACACTAGAATCACCGACATAATCAAAAAACTTATATTTAGGAATGGCGATGGGCGGGGGCAATTTATTTCCTTTATTAAGGTAGGATTCAGGTCCCATAACTTTCGCTAAGTTAGCGGGCTGACGACTTTCCAGTTGTCTATCGTCGGAATGACGAAGTTGTAAAGTTAGAGATTCTCCATACAAACTTTGAACGTAAACTAGGGTTTGGGCTTGTTGCGGGGTCACTTCCAGTGTTACCGTTTGATAGTTTTTATCTTCCTTGGCAAAATTGAGCGCTTCTCGGAGTTCTCCCTCGGTTTGTTTATTCAAAGAATCATCTTTGAGGCCGCGCAAGCTTCGGATGATGTTTTGGTCCACGGCTTTCGGGGGAGTCGTCTGGATAGTTCTTCCAGAGGCGAGAACCAGCAGATCTTGCAAAAACACTTTAACCTCCGAGGCATTTTTGGTTCCATTGCTTCCAGGTTTGGGTAATAAATATTCAAAATGGGCCGCCAAATCGACCCTGTTGCCGGGGCGGAGCAAATAGCCTACGGCACTTTTGACATTCACGGGAATACTGATAGCTCGTTTCTCTTTTGAAATTTGCGATTCGAGTCCAGAGTAGACATTTTTTGAGATGAGTTTATTGTCCAAAATAAATTCACCCTGACTGATCGGAACAGCGGCTACTGCATCAAAAGCATCCTCTTTAATATCGATAGCTCCTTCAGGAGCTATGGCTTTAGGAACCGAAATCGTTTCCACATCGGTAGGTCGTATGGATCCATATTGAAGGATATCTCTTTTCGCGCGTACTACGGTGACCGTTTTTTTGTACATCTCCGATAGTCTTTGTTCTTCCCCCGAAATGTACTGATACACTAAATACATCGCCAGAACTGAGAAAGAGACTGAAATTAAAAATGCGCGTCGGTCTTGCATAGTTAAATATCCTCAAAATTTGGGAACAATTTTATCTCCTACTGAGTCATAATATTTAGGCTTCAACGGTGGAGGCGGAGTGAATTTTACTCTGCTTCTACCTAATTCACTGTCTGGCCCCAAAACTTGATCTAGAATCGTAGTCTCTAAAGAAACTACACTAGAGTCAGCGCTGTTTCTCAAGGTGTAGTACAAACCGCCATCACCTATTTTACTTTGTAAAAAAAGAAGTTTGTCAGCATCATCGGGGGTGAGCTGTAACGTCATATGAGTGTAATTGTCATCTGGACGGCTAGTTCCAGAGTCGACGTTGGTGGTGTATAAATCTTTTCTTTTTTGCTCCTCGAATTGAGCTTCGAGCGCTGACAAAACCTCTCGGGTAACTTTAGTGGGAACCGAGTTCTGAAGATTTTTTCCCGTGGCCAGAACTAAAATATTTTGAAAAAAGGTTTTAACTTCGAACTGCTCAGCCCCATTGATTTCGTAGTTAACCTTTCCCAGAATATCTACTCTGTTTCCCGGGCGAATCAATCTTCCTACCCCGGTGGCTGGACTCACAGCTACGGTGATTGCTCTCATTTTCTTCTCGACCTGTCTGTCGAGAACCGGTTTTCCATCTTGATGAACCAATTTCGTCAGGGTGATTTGCTCTCCAGCGTAAATAGGAACGTAGGCCGCTTTTCCAGCAACTTCATTGATAGCTTTTTTAGCGGCAATGTCATCGCCGAGCGCTACGCTCACCGTTTGCGTTTGTAAAAAATTTTTAAACATAGGGGCTACTTCAAGCATTTCAGGACGTATGATTCCATATTCAGGAATAGAAGTTTTAGCGACTACCACTCCCACTGGAGGGCCGAATGTTTTTGTGAGCTCAGTTTGTAAAGCATCGGTGTAAGCCATGATTAAAAAAATCGAGATACTCAAAAAAACAGCGGAGATTAAAAAGGCACGTTTCTTATCCATATTAGTTGCACCCCGGTTCTCGGCAAATGCCGACAACATTGTTAACCGCATTGGGCCCAGCGATAATTTTTCGCTGCGGAGGACGATTGGCTTCGGGCTCCATGTATTGAACTGCAATAAATTCTCGATTGACCACGGTTCTATTTATGTCATCTACTGAAATCTTCGACCTGTTATTGAGCCGTTGGTATAAATTCATGGCCGAATATTTTTGAGCGATATGAGAAGAGTGGATGGTATAAAAAGCATTCAGAGTGTAATAGATCAGCCAAATCAAAAAGGGCATAGCTAATGCCATTTCTACTACGGCCTGTCCCCGATGATTCAATCGGGTTTTAAGTTGTAACTTAACTCTCAGCATCCGTTATCATCCATTAAGTTAATTAAGAACGTATTTCCAATGTTCAAACCCATTTGATTTGAATATCTTTGAAAGAAACTAAGACAGTCAGTTAAGGACGGATCTCGTCCTAGTAAAGATTGAGAGCTTAAAGTGAGTCGACTGGGGGGAGCCGATCCGTCTTTGATGAATACGGGCGGCAGATAAAAGAGGTCGACCTGATATTGAGCGGTGACTCCCTCGGTCTGGTTCGGGACATTAGCCGGCGAAAAAGTAATCGTCGGTGAACGGATAACAGAATCTAAAGGGGCTATATATTGATTAAAAACTCTTCTGGCGGCTTCTTCTTGGCTGTCCCGGTCGATGTTTCCTGATTTGTAGGTCCGAGCGGCCATGAAGGTGGCGTAGTCCACATATTCACTGGCGATTAAGGTGATAGAGAAGCTTAGGTAAAAAAGAAGAAAGAAAAAGACCACGACGACAACCACGATAAACTCTATCGCTGATTGGCCTTTCTCATTTAACTTTTTATAGCCCCTGTTTTTCATAAATGCACCGGTCGAAATCTTTTGGGTTCCGAAGGGGAGGGAGCTTTCGCGTCGGACTCTCCCCTTAAGACAATATTGTTGGTATAGATTCGAATTCGGGTTAATAAATTTGACGTAAAAGTTGCAAAGGGTCCCGTCACAATAAAATACCCCGTCGTGAATGAGGCTGCTAAGAGCATAAGCCATTCGATAGTCGTTTGGCCTTTTCGATTTTTTAGAATAACGACCATCCTTTAAACTCCGCGATTTTTAAAAATAATAGTGAACACAAAAAAGCTGGGGCAAAGGGCATTCGAGTCATTTGGTTGAAAGAGTGCGTCGGGGCTTTGACTGCTTCACCCATGGATTGCGCACTTTTCTTAAGCCCTTTTTTCTTTAATAAGACAAAGAGGCCAACCAGGGCTCCTAACAAAATAGTGGTGATGGCTAGGTGAATGACCCACTGAAAGTTAGCCCAAGGAGCCACGGCCATGAGTAGTTTTACATCACCCGCAGCTAAAGTTTTTAAATAGTACAGGGGAAAAAATAAACAGAGGGCAGTGACTATCGCTGGAAGTGTGATAGCAAAAGAAGGCGTCCCTTCGAGGGCAAAGCGGACTAGAACACCGCTCCCCAAAGAAGTCAGAGTGAGGTAGTTATAGATTTTTCCCCATAGTAGATCTGTGATAGAGGCTACAATGAGAATTATCCACACCACAATTTCGTACCCCTCGGACATAACGTCCCCCTTAAAAGTTCACGAAAGGGCAGAAAGCAGGTTCAGTTACTGTTGCCGAACCCCTGGCCTGTGGCCATTTCTTGAGCAATATTTTTCTCCAGACCCTGTAATCCTTCTTTAAAAACGTTATTAAAAAAGGATGTGATCTGAAGTGAAAAAAGTGCGCCCATAGCCAGCATCAAGACATACTCGACGGTGCTTTGGCCGCGCTTATTTCTCATAAAAACTTTTAACTGAACGTTCCTCATAAAGTTTTTAATTTGGACTTGATTGGAGAAGCCCTAATTAAGGACTTCCCATCAATGTTCCAACTTGCTTATTGATGCGACCGAAAACGTTTTCGGTGAGCTTTTCAATAGCAGGTTTAATTTTAGATCCCATAGCGGTCACTACGGTCACCACCACTGCGATGATGAGTAGGTACTCTACGGTTGATTGCCCTTCCTCTTCTTTTAGGAATTTTTTCAACATGGTGTTTCTCCTTGCCTAGTTGTCATAAGTTTTGTTTGGAGCAACGTTCCGATATTGAAATCATACCAACCCTCTCAAATTATGTCAAAATGCGTCATATTGTAAGTTGTTGAAAATAAACATTTTTACTCGTACACACTTTGTACACTTTCTGCTCTACTTTTCGGAAATAATTGGCTTTTTATTGAGGTTTTTCATGGACAGTTGTCGAACTTTTTGACACATAAAGTGACAAATTAGGTAAGCCCTAAAAAGGCAACTGATTTTCACTGTCAACTTATGTTACACTGCGTTATTCATTTCGAATCTAAGGTTTCAATCGCTCATGAGGTGTGAATTGAATCGACACTTTGTCGGGTCTTTCAAAAAATTAATTGTGAAGAATAGGCTGGGACTTCTTTTTGTGGGGCTCCTGATTTCAATGGTTTTTTGTCTAGCCCCAAAGCCTTATCCAGTAGAAGTTACCGGTCTTCCTTTTGGACACCCTATTCTTAAGCCTGAGCTTTCCTGCGAACAAGTGCTGAAATTGGCTGAATGGGGCAGAAAAAAATATGGTGGACTTGGACAAACCGACCTTTTTAGCTTTAAGCAAGCCAGCCGAGTGGCAGAAATCTTTGCAGACAAGTTGGACCCCAATCGGATGTTAATCACGGCCTCTGAATTGGAACAATTGAAAGCGATGACTCAATTAAAGTGGAATCGACTGACCCAAAAAGCAGATTGTGAACCTTGGCAACAATGGCTTGAAAACAGATATCCTAAATCTCAACAAAGAATAGCTTTATGGTTAAAAAAGTATAAAGAACCTCGAAAGTTAAAAAGAGAAAAGATTTCCCAGTATTCCACTTTTGCGGCCTCTGAGCGCGAGTTGGAGCAGAGGTGGGTTTTTGAATTTAACTCTCTTCTAGCCGAGGCCGATAACCCACTTTTGAAAGCCTATCAGGAGAAAAAAAAGCTATTTTTAAAAGATAGACTTGAACAGAAATATTTTGAGACAGGACCCGAGTCGAGAAATCTTTTGGCTAAAGCTCTTCTTGGGGGATTAGATTCTTACTCCACTTATTTTTCACCTGTGGAGTTTGAAGACTTTTATGAAGAACTCAAAGGTTCTGCATCGGGTTTGGGACTTAAATTACAAAAAGTCCCCAAGGGTTTTTTAGTTGAAAAGGTCATTGAGAATTCGTCAGCTCAAAGATCTCAAAAAATTCATGCTGGGGATACGATTGAAAAAATTGATGATGTCATTTTAGGTTCGATCTCTTTTGATGAGGCAAAAAAACTGTTGAAAGGGCCTGAGAGTTCCTCGGTTAAATTGGGGTTAAATTGTAACCACTCTGAGGTTCAGGAGAAATTTATCGAATTAGTTTTGGAAAGAACCCCATTTGAACTTGAGGAAAGTAAAGTCAGCTTTGCTTGGAAGTCTCCCAAAACTGACCCCCAAAAAAGTTCTAAAGTGGCTGTAGTGGCTGTCCCCGCTTTTTATGGTCGTGGTGGGATTGAAACGGGCACGGAAGAAAAAAGTGTTTCGGAAGATTTTCAACATCGAGTGAGAGAGGCCTTGTTAACAGAAACCGACCATACTGGAATGGTTTTAGATCTTCGTGGAAATCCCGGCGGATATTTAGAAGAGGCAGTTTCTTTAGGGGCTTTTTTTGTGGGAAATAAACCCATCGTTGGAGTCTTAGAGGAGGGGAAAACTCGAGTCTTGAAAAACCCATCCTCAAATCAAACTGTTTATCATCGTCCCTTGGTGGTACTTGTGGATGAGAGCAGTGCCAGCGCGGCCGAAGTTTTGACGGGTGCTCTTAAAGATTATCAAAGAGCTATCGTTGTTGGAAGCTCCAGAACTTATGGAAAAGGAACGGTTCAACGATTGTTTCAATTGGAAGATCCTTTTCTATTCGCTTCCGAAGAAGGAGTATTGGGGACTGGCGTGATCAAATTAACTACCAGTGTGTTTTATTCTCCGTTGGGTCATACTCCTGCGAATGGTGGGGTTTCTACCGACATCGTTTTGAATGATAAACTACCACAAGTGAATCAGAAATCTTTGGCTCATGAAATTTTACCTATAGTCGATGTAGAATTAAAATCTGAACTTCAGTTGAGTGAACTTAAGCATCAAGATCAGATCGAATTTCTTAGAGGTAAGAGCAAAGAACGAATGGAAACCTCAACTGGCTTGGTTGAAGACAAGGATCTTGAGGAAGCTATTGCCATTGTGTCTGACCTAGCTCATCTCGATTCCTTTTAAATCATTATTGGAAACAATCATGTTGTGCTGAGTCATACTAGTTTTCTGTTTTTAAAAAAATAGCCTAGTCATAGGCACTGAATGTCATTACAATTTTATGTAACAACTAGAAGGGAGACTAGCAGCATGGCAGAGGAAACAGCTTATTGTGTTAAGTGTCGTAAAAAGACAACCATGAAAGATTGTCAGGAAGTAAAAATGAAAAATGGAAGGCCCGCGATGAAAGGGGCATGTTCCGTTTGTGGAACAGGGGTCTATAAGATCCTCTCCCAGAAATAAATTTTCGATTTGAAGATAAGACTGATTCTTAAGATTCCTTTGATTCTTTAGGATCAGTCTTTTTTTCTGCGGGTAGAGTTTCAAATTGGCATGTACGGTTTCTACCCGTATGTTTTGCATGATAGAGAGCCTGATCGCATTGTGCTATCAACATTTTGCTTATCTCTTCGCTACTCCTGTTCGCCACCGATTTGAATTCCGATAAAGTTGAGGTTCCGATACTAATGGTCAGCGGAATCACCTTTCCTTGAAACTCAACTCGAAGGTTTTTAAGTTTCTCTCTGAATCTTTCAGCCACTACCCAAGCGCCTTCCAAGGGGGTGTTGCTCATTACTACAATGAACTCTTCTCCGCCGAATCTGCCGGCTACATCTCCTTTTCGAATGTCCTCCTGAAGCAAACGAGCTACGGTTTGTAAAACAAAGTCACCCGCCTGATGTCCGTAAGTATCATTAACTTTTTTGAAGTGGTCGACATCCGACATCAAAATAGAAATAGGACTCGGATTTCTATGGGCTAATTCAATTTGCTTAACTAGCCAACCCTCAGTAAAAACTTTATTGCACAGTTGAGTTAATCCATCGGTATTGGATTTGTTGATACTCTGAATTCTTTCGTTCTGAACATTAGACTCATCTGTCACGTCTCGAATGGTAACCAGAGTGCCTAACCGGCTTGGGGTTCCAGAAAAAATGGGAATAGCAGCAAGAATCAGTTTTTTTTGTTTGGGTTCCGCCTGGGATTTACTTTTTATCGATGCGGAGACTTCATCATCTCGATACCAATTTTCTCCGCTGGTAAAAACGCTTTCCCATTTTTCGGGGGTGGTTTCAGTGATTAAAAAGTGATTGAATTGGGGAGTTTTTAAAATTTTTCGTTGAGATTGTTCGACTAATGTCTCAAAAGCAATATTGCATGCAACAATATTCCCTTGGAGATCTACGATACAGTAGGAATCCAATAAGATTTTGAGCAAAGAAGAATGATTTTCTCCCCATTGAAGTAAATCCGCTTTTAGTTCATCTGAGGAAATATGAGAGGGGTTATTTAACAAACGCAAAGTATTGTTTGACATTGCCGTCTATCTCCATTTCTTCGGAAGAACAGTTGGGACATTTTAAACTCTCAGCTACTGGAGTCCCAGATTTATAATCTTTTATTTGTGTAAGTTCCTGATGTTCGTGTTCACAAGCATCGCATACATAAGGAACATAAACCGAAATGACATTAGCTTTACCTAAAAAACTAGGAACCATATTCATTTGTCGAACTATAGTGGGAGGGCAGTCGACGAACTCAATAGAGCTATTATTTAATTCCTTCATAAAATTGACCCAGGTTCGGATTCCACAGGAATTAACGGATGAAACTTCTTTGAAATTGAAGACTATGGGTTTGTTTTTGCAACTCACCAAAGAAGATAAATCAGCATTTTCATCGATGATCCCAATGAGCTTAATATGGTATTTATTGGAACTTTCGGAAATTTCGAATCTAAAATTATCATTAAGTAATTCAGCCGTATTCATGGTTTATCTCCTTCAAAAAAATTAAAAGAAAAATGATTGGGATCAAATGCAGAAGCTGGCGCAAACCAACAATTCGTCAAAGTTCCCTTCCCAGGAAAAGTGACAATTTTCAAATGGGTAGCTAATTCAAAAATAACAAACATACCCAATCCAGCCCCTCCCAGTTTTTTTTCAACTTGAGACTCATCTCGTTGGCTGTAACAACGTTTAAAAGAGGACTGAATACTTGAAAACTTCAATCCCTGACCATAATCTCTCACAGAAACAAACACACCCTGGTTAGACCGGCAAAACTCAATTGCAATGTGCTCTGAGGAATCTAGATGGGCTACTTGATTTCGCGGATATTTCTCAAGCTTGTTCGTGTCTAGGTAAGAGTGAAAAATACTGTTCGTAAGAAGTTCTTCAAAAGCCGTGCCTACCCGATCTCCTAGGGAAGATTGGGGCTTGACCTCTAAATGACTTAAAAGCTCATTTAATATTTCTTTCCTCTGGGAGCTGCTTCGAAGAAAAAGTTGTTTCTTTTTTTCAGTTGATTCCCAAGAGTAAGTAAAAACTTTGGTTTCTTCTAGAGATTGGTATGTCGTTTTCACCAGGGGATCTTTTTGTCCTAAAATTGAGGAGTGGACATGACGGCAGCCTTCCACAATAAATTCTGCAGCCTCTTTTTTGTCGAAAAGCCCTACTGCTGAGGAATGAGTTAAAATGTTTTTAGGTTTAGGAAGAGTCAAGCGGCTTCTCCTTCCGAAGAATCGTTATCCTGGTTTTCTAAATCCTCTATCCTGGAATAATGAGTATCGACTTCTTCTTCGTTGAAATCGGAAGTTTTAGCTAACTCATTGAGTGAAATCTTTTGTTCTGTGGGGGGAAGTACGGGGGGGGGTGTCGAAATAACGCGTTGAGATTCTCCTTTATTATATAGGGAGTCTGGTGCCGGGTTTTGCGATTCAAGCTGATGATGCCATTTCACTAACAGAAATGTGATGTCATCTTGTTGTTCGGTTTCACCCATAAAGTCTTTTAATTCTTTAAAAAGTTGGGTCTTAATCTCTGGTAAAGGTTCGGAGCCTAATCGATTGAAAAGCTTTCTAATACCTCGCTCGCCAAACGGTTTCTTTTCTAGGTTTACTGCTTCTGAGATTCCATCAGTATAAATAAGAACAGTATCTCCAATTCCAAGCTGAACTTCTAGATTCTCAAATTTTGAATCTGGAGCAAAGCCAAGCCGTTCACCGCGGACAAAAAGAGGTTCACATTTGTTTTTGTGTTCTGGTGTAGTTGGGGCTTTTAAAAGTAAGGGGGCCTCATGCCCGGCATTACTTAAAAGAGCTTTACCCGAACTGAGATCGATTTGAAGCACTGACATCGTCATGAGCAGTTGACCTTTACAAGACCCATAGATCACTTGATTTAGTTGTTCTAAGAATGACTTGGGTGAAAGAGGAGTCGCACTGTAAACGGAATTTAGAGTGATAAAACAGCTTTTAGCCACTGCGGTCACAATAGCCGCTGCAGCCCCGTGTCCTGTGGCATCTCCAACAAGAACAGTGAGGGTGGTTCCGGTTTGATAAGCATCCCAGATATCCCCTCCGCACTCGGAAGCCGAAAGATAAAAAGGCTCAACTTCGGCGGCATCAGTGTTAATGTGAGTTGAGCTTAAGAGGGTCGATTGTATCAATTTTGCCGTTTCTAATTCTTTTTCCATCCGTTCTTTAGTGACTGTTTCAGTGATCAATTGCTTAATTCGAGAGGCCATCCAATTGAAACTGTCTGCAACATTTTGAATTTCATCATTGGACTTGATATTTAATTTGACCTCGAAATCACCTCGGCCAATCGATTGGGCACCCATTTTTAACTTCTTGATATTCGCGGTGAGTTTATTTGAGAAAATGATACTGATGATTAAAGCGATACTAAATACAAAAACGCCTGTGAGTAGGGTCTCTTTCATCAAAGTTTTGAGAGCCTGAAAAGCTTCGCTTTCTTTGATTTGAGAAATGGCATAAACATCGGCAAATCCAGTTTCGGAGAGATTACAGAGATAGTTTTCAGACCCTATTTTGAGCTCTAGGCTTTCTCTGGGGAGTTGACGAGTTTTGAGTTTTTCAACAATGGGATGAGAGTAGATCTTCTGACTGTTTTGAAGAAGCTTCGAAGTAGAGCTGTGACTGATTAACATTCCGTTTTTTGAGATGAGAAAAACTTCAGCCAGTTCAGATTGGGAAAGTTTCTTTCTTAAAAAATCTTGAACGAGATCCACCACAATGACTACTGACTTTGAGCTGTCATTCACAAAAGATCCCGAGATTAGAAAAGTTATGACTGGTAACTCGACGACACCGGAAAATCCTGAAGTCTTGATCGAGCGATTTAGGATTTTTGTTCCCTCGGCAAATGAGAAAGTTTCTAGCTGTGGGGGGACGGTTCGATCAATCTGTTCCAAAACGGAATCAGCGAGAGAGCGATTTTGAAAAAGGTCGGTATTTTTAAAATCTTTAATCAGCGTGAATGATGCGTCTGTTAAATTCTTTCGATAGAACCGGACTCCCAAGAGTTCATTGGGGAGATGTTGAAGTGAAAGCTCTCGAAAAATAACATTGGAAATAGGGGTGCTGATTTCATAGATTTTAGGAAGGAAAGTTTGTAGTTCATCCAC
>OMIX01000028.1 GCA_900299195.1 Deltaproteobacteria bacterium | reverse complement strand
CTTTGCCATCCTAGGAACAGTCGCTAATATCCAGCCCATGTTTTACTTTGCAAAGTCCCTACAAGCTGCCGCTCTTGGGGTAACCGCTTTAGCCCTCCTCGTGGGATTTAGAGAACAAGAGCAGGCAATGACCAAAGAGCTCACCATGCTGGGAATAGGGGTCGTTATTTTTCTCATCGGGCGACTGATTGAAAATATTGCTGCTAAAAAATAGAGGATAGGGAAAATGTCAGGTCATAATAAGTGGAGCAAAGTTAAAAGAATCAAAGGTCCCTTAGATGCTAAAAGAGGAAAACTTTTTACCAAACTCATTAAGGAGATCACTGTAGCTGCAAGGACCGGGGGAGGTAACCCTGACGGAAATCCACGGCTTCGGCATGCCATCACCGCCGCTAAGGGGGCCAGCATGCCAAAGGACAACATTGAACGTGCCATCAAGAAGGGAACGGGAGAGCTTGAGGGCGAGATGATCGAGGAGATCACTTATGAGGGCTACGGTCCCGGGGGAGTGGCCATTCTAGTTGAAACCACTACCGACAATAAAAATCGTACTGTGAATGATTTAAGAACTCTTTTTAAAAGTAGCGGTGGAAGTTTAGGGGAAAGTGGAAGTGTGGCTTGGATGTTTCACAGGTACGGTCAATTACTTTTTGAATCTCAGAAATATCCTGAAGATAAGATTATGGAAGTGGCCCTAGAGTCAGGGGCTCAAGATGTTTCAACCGATTCTGACGGAGTTTCTGAAGTTTTGACTGATGTAGCGGATCTCTATCGAATTCGAGAGAGCTTTGAAAAGTTGGGAATTCATCCCAATTCGAGTGCTTTTTCTTATGTCGCTAAATCTACCGTTCCAGTCAGTAAGGAACAGGCACAGGGTTTAATGGAACTGGTAGACTCTATTGAAGATCATGACGATGTGCAGCGAGTTCATTTGAATGCCGATATTGATGAGAAAATATTGGCAGAGCTCCGTGGACAATAGACAATAGAAACAGTGAATAAAGATAACTTCATTGTAGGAATTGATCCGGGCTCGCATAACTTTGGTTTTGGCTGCATTCAAAAGGCTGGAAACGACCTGAAATTGATCACGGCTCAAGTAATTCAAGCCCCTGCCAAGCAGCCCCTGTACGAGCGTCTTAAAATTATTACTCCGAAATTTCATGCTTTATTGGACCAAATCCAACCCAAAGAAGTTGCTTTGGAGGATGTATTTTTTGCTAAAAATGCAAAAAGCGCATTCCAATTAGGTATTGTGAGGGGAGTGGTTTTTGCAGCGTGTCTTGAGCGAGATATCAAAATTTTTGAATATGCTCCTACCCAAGTCAAATCGACTGTGACAGGTTATGGAAGGGCTGATAAAGCTCAAGTTCAGAAAATGGTGGGTTTGCTTTTGGGAACTGAATTAAACACCGCTTATGATGCGAGTGATGCTGTTGCTATAGCGATTTGTCATGCGTCCATCAATCGATTCTTAGCCAGGGAAGTGCAAAAGACATGTTAGGTTTTATTGAAGGCAAAGTGATTTCAAAAAGTATCGAAACTTCTCAAGCTGTAGTTTTGTGTTCAGGCGTGGGTTATGAAGTGAGTTTGTCTAAACAAACTCTCGAAACAACTCACCTCAATTCTCAAGTTAAGTTTTGGATTCATACCCATGTTCGAGAGGATGCTTTTATTCTATTCGGTTTTTTTTCAGAAGCTGAGAAACAACTTTTTAGAATCCTTATTGGAGTTTCAGGTTTGGGGCCTAAAACCGCTCTCTCGCTTTTAAGTGAACACGGTCCTGAGAAATTAATTCAGTTGATCATTCACAAGAGAATCTCTGAAATTGCTGAGGCTTCGGGAGTTGGCAAGAAACTCGCCGAAAGGTTAACCTTGGAATTATCGACCAAGCTTGGAAAATTGGCCTGGATTCAAGCGATGCCGCAAATCGAAATGGCCCAAACTCCCGATGTGTTGACCAAAGAAGATCAGGTTCGTGAGGATCTTACTTCTGCATTGACCAATTTGGGATATTCCGTCGGTCAAATTAAACTAACTTTAGATCGAATGTTCTTACGGGAGAATGTTCAGGATTTAGCTTTTGAATCTCTATTGCGAATGGCGTTGAAGGAAATTTCCGGAAGAGGTGTCTCTTCCTCCAACCAGGAGAGCTCCATTGTCTGAAGATCCAATTCTAAACGGGAATCTTCTTACTGAGGATTTAAAATCGGACAACAGTTTGAGGCCTAAACACCTCACTGAGTTTATTGGTCAACCCGATCTAAAAGCTAAACTGGAAATTTTTATTGAGGCAGCCAAACGACGAGGAGATGCTTTAGATCATACTTTGTTCTGCGGGCCACCCGGACTGGGTAAAACTTCTTTGGCCCATGTAATGGCTAAAGAAATGGGGTCTCAGCTCATTGCCACTTCGGGTCCTGCTTTGGAAAAAGCGGGAGATCTTGCAGCGATTTTAATGAATCTGACTCCCCGAGATGTTCTCTTTATCGACGAGATTCATCGACTTAATCGAGTGGTCGAGGAGTCTTTGTATCCGGCTTTAGAGGATTTTCAGTTAGACATTATTGTAGGAGAAGGTCCCAGTGCACGGGTGATGAAATTAAAGCTTCCTCCTTTTACTTTGATAGGAGCAACCACTCGAGCTGGTCAATTAACTTCGCCTTTAATGGGGCGATTTGGAATGGTGTTCCGGTTAGAATATTACGCTCCTGAAGATCTCCAGATGATCATTGTGCGCTCCAGTGGAATTTTAAAATGTCGGATTGAAATGGAAGGCGCCTTGGAAATCAGTCGAAGAGCACGAGGGACTCCACGAATCGCAAATCGGCTTCTTCGAAGAGTGAGAGACTATGCCGACATCAAAGCGAAAGGGATCATCACCCAAAGTGTAGCTGCGGATGCTTTAGATATGCTTGATGTCGATGAAAAAGGGCTAGATCAAATGGACAGGCTCTTTTTAAAAACTATTGCTGAAAAGTTTGGAGGCGGTCCGGTCGGAATTGAAACTTTAGCTTCCGCTTTAAGTGAAGAGAGAGAGACTCTCGAAGATGTGTATGAGCCCTTTCTCATTCAATGCGGCTACCTCAATCGCACTAATCGAGGTCGAGTGGTTACAGAATTAGCTTATGCCCATTTAAAACTGACTCTACCTAAGTCGGCCCCAGTAGGTCAGCCGACTTTATTTTAGAGACGGCTTTTTTCAGTGTGAATCTCATTGGGGATGATTCCTCCTAAAAGAAGAGCCCGAATGGAATTTGTAGGGCTGGACATGCCCTCCAGATAGCTTTTCAAAGCGCGGTAGCCAAAAATTTACCGTTGGGGTAGTATGACCTTAGGTGATGAAAGTTCTTACTTTTAAACTTAGATTTATTTTCACCTCAGTCATTGTGGTTTTATTTCAGGCTAACTCTGTTTTGGCTGAAAAAAACTCTTCCCGAGCCACTGTTAAAAACCCCACTTTGTTAGAGTCCACATGGATCATGCCTCAAGTTTCCATCTTTATGCCCTCAGAACTCACTCTCTCAAGCCCTACCTTTAATGTGGCTTACGGGAAGCAATTTCCCAGTCTGACTCAAGCTGGATTTGCAGCTTTGACCCCGCTGTTCAATTGGGGTGGTGTTCGAATTTTATCTAGCACTAAGGTGGGATTTAGCTATAAGGCCGGGCTTTTAGAAATTAATCCATCTAACGGAGCAAAAATTACCGAATCCATGAGGCTTTATTGGGTACCCTTAAGTTTGGGAGCCAAGTTTATTTATACCCTACCCCATTTTCCCTTTATTAAGCCTTCTTTGACTTTGGGGGGAGGAACCCATTGGTTTTACCAGTCTGGTCCCCTTTCGGGAGCTAACCAAAGTTTTTGGGTTCCCTATTATTATTTCACCCCGGCTTTATCTTTTCTTGAAGGGACAGCCCCCACCGATTGGTTTGGTGGGTTTACTTTTGGGGTCACTTACCAGAGCAGTTTAAGCTCCATTCAAAATATCAGTGGTGTCTCCTTTGATATGGGGATCAACATCCTTCTTTAACTTCTTTTAATGGTGACATTATGTCACCCAACCCTGAAAAAATGCTAAGGGGTTTTCTAAAGGTTTCATTTTTTAGGCAGGATGCTATTGGCCTTGGGTTTGCTCTAAATTGCACTTCGTATTTATTCACATTTCGTGTATGAATACTCAACTCAATTTTAGGGGGGCTTATGCCTAGTACAAAAGGTTTGTTATCCAATATCTGGTGGAGTGGAATTCTAAGTTTAGGGCTATGGGGGGTCTCTGTGGCTCATGCTGAAACCCAAACCAGTCCACAAACGATTACTGCTGAGGCTTCTAAGCCTCAATCCGGAATTCAAGCCACAGGCTATATCGATCTTAGACCCTCTTGGATCACCAAATCAGGGAATTTTACCAGTGAAGACACTGCGGAGTTGGGGGCGAAACTAAGTGCGGATACTTCTCTCACTTATATGCAAGGATTTAACACCAATATTTATGATCCAGTGAGCCCCACGGATAATAGTGGGATGAGGCCCCAATTAGATGCGGGTGCTATTAAAACCAAAGTGAATAATATTTGGAAAAATGATGTTGAAGGTCTTTCTTTAGCTTATGAGAACCGGATCTATATTCCCGTGGATGAAGCTTCTCAAAATAGAGGACTTATCACTTCCGTTCGTAACTATTTAAAACTTTCCAAATCTTTCAGTGATAATTTCAAATTAACATTAAATGAAATTGTCATCCCAATGATTCATAGCCGTTCTGGAAATATTTCTTCAAGCGGTCAGGCAGTAGCCAATGGAGTTTTCGAAAACCGAGTTTACTTGGTGACTGATGTGCAATTGACTAGCAAATTGTCTTTATCGGTTCCTGTGATGTTTCATCAAACGCGAACTGCTAATTTTAGAGGCGATGCTGCTAACAATGCGGCTTGGTCATTCCATGTTTGGACTAGCCCGGAGTTAGATTATGCCGTGAATGACAATCTCACTCTTGGGTTGTCTTATTACAACAATGACAGTTTCTTTACTCCCAACTTATCTAAAGCTCAGTTTGGACAAGCTTTAGAAAGTGGTGAGTTTCAATTCGTGCTTACCGCTTCGCTATAAGCACTATCGGCTAGCGTAAAAACTGTAACCGTGAGCACGCCAGTTTCGATCGATTGGTGAAAGGTAAACCTGTTTTAACCAGGGGTGCCTTTTCACCATTCGAGGGGGTCTCCCCACTTGTGCCATTACCACTTTAAACGATTTGTTTTCAGAGTTTTTGTGAAGTTCTTGAAAAACCCTTCTCAATGTTAAGTAAGAAAAAGGATTGAAGAGGTAATAACAATCTGCTCTTGGGATAGTCATTTTCGAAAGATCCGCACATTCAAATCGGATTCTAGGGTCGATTCCTAGCTTTTGGGCTGCTTTTTTAGCTTGCCGATGACGTTCTTTCATCAGCTCTAATCCCAAGAACTTGAGTTTCGGATTGAGTAGGCCCATGACAATTCCCACTCGCCCTAAACCACTTCCTAAGTCGATTAAAAACTCGTTAGGTTTTAATTTGAGTTGATGCGAAATATCTACAAGAACTCGGTAAGGAGTGAACAAGTCTTCCGGATCTAAATCCAAATAAATATCCTCACTTCGGTATAGTGATTTAACATCTTTTCCGAATAATTCACTTTTAACGTTTCTTTCATTAAGTCCCAAGATCCGATCCAGACATTCATCTCCCAAGAAGGTTTTTTTTGAGAGCGAAAGAAATAAAGTAGAGTTTAAACAATCTAAGACCCACCGTTTTTTTTGAGGGTGACTCCCTCTTCGAGCCATCGATTTTGATAAGTGAAAAGCTTTCAGCTTTGCTAAATGAGCTACTTCAACTTGAAGGAGCCGGTTCGAGAAGTTTTTGATGGGACTTAATTTTGATTTGGTTCTCCAGAGATTGATCGATTTTAATAGGATTCGGGCTTGTTCATCAGGTAGTTTTTTTAAGCGAAGATCGAGAGCCTTTTTCCCAGGCAATGACCATTCCAAGGTCTGTAGTAATAAAGACAAAGCCTCTTTTAAAGGAACTTTTGTGACGGGTTTTAGGCTGGTGATGAAGGTTAAAATTTCAAAATCGCTTAGCATACCCTGTCACTTTAAACTAATAACTTCCCTCTGACTATCCTTGAGGATACAAAGGGAGAAGATGAAAATTGAGCTTATAAAAATTGGAAAACCCACCACTCAAGAATCTCGAGCGTTGGTGGATACTTATCTTATCCGAACTCGTGTTTTAAATCCTATCGAAGGGCTTGAATACAAAGATATTGAAATGTTGAAATCCAAGGCCCGAAATCTTTTTTCTCCTGGGCAGTGGGTAGTCGCTTTAGATGAGCGGGGTAAAGAATGGAGTTCTCCTGAGCTCTCTCATCAATTTAAAAAGTGGTTGGAGAATCCGGCCATCAAATCGGTGGTGTTTCTCATTGGTGGACCGTATGGATTGGATGATGAATTGAGAGGCAAAGCCAATGTAGTTTGGTCATTATCTAAAGGAACGCTTCCTAGCGACCTTGCCTGGGTCATTGCAGCCGAGCAGATTTATCGGGCCTTTACTATTCTTAAAGGCATGCCCTACCATCACGCTTGAAAGTTAGTTCTTGTCGATGAAATGAGTTTCGTTTTCTTTTCTGGGTTCCCTGGTTCTCACCCTTGAGACTTAATCTCGATACCGAGAGATAAAACCCTTTAGAATACCTTCGTTAGCCTTAAAAATTTTTGGTTTAGGCGGCATGCTCTCTGCATTGGGTGGACTCCAATTACAAACTCAATCCTTTGTGGGAGGAAATTATGGAAGTGTCGGTGAAATCAATTTGTTCCGCCTTTGAATCTACCGAGTGGTGGGGGGTGAAGTCTTATATAAGTCATATTATGGGAGATGACTACGAGTTCATTCCTAGTGAGATATTGGATGAGGATGACTTAGTTTTGTTGCTGCCAACGGATTTCCAGCAATCCGTCTTGTCCTAAAGATTGCCACCGGGTTGTATGGGCTTCGCTGAGGAAAGGAACACGGGAAGAACGAAATGCTGGAGTTCCTTCCTCTCCCACCCAAACCGGACAAGTATAGATAAGCGTTCTTTTTACCCATTTTTCTTGGTGCAACTTCTCAAATAGAAAGCCACCCGCCTCTACCCAAAGTTCATGAACACCTTGTTGGCCAATGAAATTGAACACTTCATTAAGTTCTAATAGACCATTATCAGTTTTTACCGGAACAACGGTAACTTTGGTGGGATGGAATTTCTTAGCATCCTTGGTGCTCAAGGTTTCATTGCAAAATAGAGTGACATGAGAGGCAGTAGAAAAAACTTTAAGATCCTCTGTCAGTTCTAAATTTTTATCGATGATATAAATGGGTTTAGAAAAAGTTTCTGTCTCGAGTCGGACATTAAGTTGAGGGTTATCTAATTTAACCGTTTTCGCTGTGGTTAAAATTGCATCCGTTTCTTTACGACATAAATGGGTGAAAGCATTGGCTACCGAACTAGTCAGCAACAAACGTGATCCCATTTTACCCGCAATTTTACCATCTAAACTCAGAGCCAATTTCGCGGTCACCCAAGGCAACTTAGTTTCGGTCCAAAAGCGGTAGGCTTCGTAGTAGTTATCTCCCTCCGCACTAGAAATAAAATCACAAGCAATTCCATTTTCTAGCAAGAACTTTTCCCCTTTTCCGCTGACTAAGGGGTTGGGGTCTTTATATCCATAAACTACCCGTCCTACTTTTTTCTGAGTCAAAAGATGAGTGCAGGGAGGAGTTTTTCCGTGGTGACAACATGGCTCTAGGGAAACATAGACTGTCGAACCTTTGGCCTGTTCCTCGGTTAAAGATTTTAAGGCCTCCACCTCTGCGTGTGGGCCTCCGCACTGGGAATGGTAACCTTTAGAGAGAACCGTTCCATTTTTTACTACGACAGCTCCCACCGAAGGGTTGGGGGCACAAAAGCCCCTACCTTTTCTGGCCTCATCAAATGCTTGGGACAGAAAAGACAAATCTGAGTCGCGAGTTAGCGACAAACTTTGCCTACCTTTCTAGTAAGAAGCAAACCCAATGACTAACGTAAACTGGCGTTAATTTTTTTCAAAACTTCAGCACCTGGGTCTAAGTCTTTCTCATTTAAACTCCAAAGTGGGGAATCCACTGTGTTTAAAAGAGTGTTTAGGTCGGTGCCTTTGTCATTGTAATAAAGAAGACCAGTGATTAACTCCTGTTTGTCTCGGGATTCGCTGATTGCGGCCATTGCAGCAATTTTATTGGTGGGATCGTAATCTCTATCCAACTTTCGCAGCATTAACCGAGAACCGTCATGAAGTTCAATTTCTCGTTTTTCGCCATCTTTCATTTCAACAGAAATTTCCTCTTTGGATTGAATGAATCCAAGCTCGTGAAGAGGAATATCGTGCTCTTTTACGAAAGTGTAGCTTTTCGTGCTTCCTTCGTGGTTATTGAAAGTGACGCAAGGGCTGATGATGTCCAAAACGGCCATCCCTTTATGGGCATAAGCTGCTTTGATTAAAGAAATCACCTGTTTTCTATCCCCAGAAAACGAACGAGCCACAAAAGTTGCACCTAATTCGATTCCTACAGCACAACAATCGATCACTGGGTACGGGTTGACTTGCCCTTTTTTCAATACCGAGCCAACATCAGCAGTCGCAGAAAATTGACCTTTGGTAAGACCGTAAGTCCCATTGTTTTCGACGATATAGACCATGTCTACATTTCTACGGACGATATGGCAGAATTGACCCATACCGATACTTGCGGTGTCTCCGTCCCCTGAAACTCCGATAATCGTAAGTTTTTTATTAGCGATAGTTGCCCCAGTTGCTACGGATGGCATCCGACCGTGGACACTGTTAAAACCGTGCCCTCGATCAATAAAGTAGGTCGGGGTTTTAGAAGAGCATCCGATACCGCTAAATTTTGCTACTTGATGTGGAGGAACTCCCAGTTCGTAGTAGGCCTGGATGATTGCGGCAGTAATAGAATCATGCCCACAGCCTTTACAAAGAGTTGAGGGTTTTCCTGAATAATCGTTTTTGCCAAGACCAATTCGGTTGCAATTTGTTTCAGCGTTCATGGTTTATTTCCCCATCTGTTTGGTAAGTTCTCTTTCAACGATGTCAGATGAAAGAGGGAACCCGCCGTAATATCGGATCGAGCGTAGTTTGTTTTGGTATCCGGGCAGGTCGGTTTCTAAAAGCTGTTGCAATTGACCATCTCGGTTTTGCTCTACCATGTAAACGACGTCGCAAGATTTAATGAATTCTTCTACTTCCTGGGCAAAAGGATACGCACGAATACGCATGTATTTGAGCGGGGTGCCTTTTAAGCGGTCCATAGTTTCCACGACGGCGTGGTCACTGGTTCCGTAGGCCAAGATACCCACTTTAGCGTTTGTGTCCCCTTTCACTACCGGTTTGGGTAGATATTTTTTCGAGGAGTGCCACTTCTTAAGCAGTCGATCCATGTTGCGGGCGTAAACGACTGGGCTTTCAGTGTAACGGGCATATTCATCATGGCCCGAACCCCGAGTGAAATAAGCGCCTCTCATGTGATTGGTGCCGGGCAGGGTTCTGTAGCAAATTCCATCCCCATCGACATCCAGGTAACGACCCCAATCTTTAACTTTGTTGAGATCATCCGCAGAGAGAACTTTACCTCTGTCGTATTTCATCGGTTTGTATTCAAGTTCATCATCCACCCAGGAATTCATTCCTAGGTCTAGGTCGGTCATGACGAAAATGGGAGTTTGCATTCTTTCAGCTAAATTAAAAGCTTCGGCTCCCATTTCGAAACATTCTTTCGGTGATGAAGGGAACAGAAGGATGTGTTTGGTATCGCCGTGGCTGGCTAGAGCACAGCTGGTGATATCGCATTGCTGAGTTCGGGTGGGAAGACCCGTGCTAGGGCCGACCCGTTGGACATTGAAAAGAACGGCTGGGATTTCAGCGTAGTAAGCAAGACCCAAAAACTCGTGCATCAACGAGATCCCCGGACCCGCGGTAGAGGTCATAGACCTAGCTCCCGCCCATCCTGCCCCAAGGACCATTCCGATAGCTGCAAGTTCATCTTCCGCTTGAACTACGGCGTATTTGGCTTTGCCGTCTTTATCTACGCGCAATTTTTTCAAATAGCCTTCCATGCTTTCAGCCAGCGAGCTTGAAGGGGTGATGGGATACCAAGCCACGACGGTGCATCCGCCGTAGATAGCTCCCAGTCCCGAAGCGGTGTTACCTTCAATGATGATTTTTCCTTGGTTTTTATTCGCACGCTGGAACTGGAAATGGTCAGTTTTTTTGTAATTCGCTTTGGCGTAGTCGATCCCGATTTGAAGAGCTGCAATGTTCGCATCGATTGCGGATTGTTTGTTTTTGAATGTGTCCTGGATCACGCTTTTCATGACATCGATTTCAATGCCATACAGGTGAGAAAGTGCTCCGACATAAAAAAGGTTTTTCAAAAGGTGACGAAGTTTCGCTTCAGTGATCCCTTTGGCCAATTCTTCGACGGGAAGTGCGTAAACACTCATTCCTGGTTTCAATTGGTCATCGGTGACTTTGATCACACTGGAATTGTAGAAAACGGTAGTTCCTGGCCTCATCGCAGCGATGTCTTCTTTCGCTGTTTCTGGGTTCATGCAAACCGCGATGTCATCATGTTCGCGAAGATCTTGATAACCTTGAGGGCTTACTCGAATTTGAAACCAAGTCGGAAGACCTTGGATGTTTGAGGGAAAAAGATTTTTAGCACAAACTCCAATGCCCATTCGAAAAAGCGATTTGAACAGAAGATTGTTTGAGGATTGGCTACCTGTACCGTTAGCGGTAGCAACCCTAATACTAAAGTCATTTACGATAGATTGACCAGTGGCCATAGATATCCTTTTGGTAAGGTTTTTAACTTTGGCTCAAAGCAAGTTGCCACGGAGGGTCAGCTCGGGTTTGAGTCGATATCGGATTTTAAGGCAGGCTGGAAAAGAGTCAACGCTAAAAGAGGAGAAAAATGGCTGATTTCGTGTGTTTTCGGTAAAGTTTTTAAAGCCTCTATTTGACAAAGCTGGCCATCTAACAGTAGTTTCAACCACCCACTTAACTAATCTTAGTGGGGCGGTAGTTAAGTTGGTTATAACGCCTGCCTGTCACGCAGGAGGCCGCGGGTTCGAGTCCCGTCCGCCCCGCCATTTACGGTACATTCCGGGGACATCCTTAACACTTCATACCGGGCACATAGTTTACACTTTAAGGCATATCAATCTCAAAACTAGGGGAGACATATGCCTTGGATGGAGACGTGTGTTATGGACGAAAGAACTAAGTTCACCGGTCGTTTACTCTCTGGCGAGAAGATGTCGGTGCTGTGCCGGGAGTTTGGGATTTCGCGAGTAACTGGCCACAAGATTTGGAATCGTTACCAGCAAGACGGTAATATGGGGCTTTATAATAAAAGCCGAGCTCCAAATAAGCACCCAAATCAAACACCTTACGAAGTAGAACGGCTCATCATTCATTTAAAGAGTGAAAAACCCAGTTGGGGCGCTCCCAAGATTCGCGAGATAATCCAAAGCAAGTATCCGAGTGTTAAAGCTCCTTCGACAAGCACCGTGCATAATATCTTAGAGCGTCATGATTTGGTAAAGAAACGTAGGCAACGAAGTAAATTCAAAGCTACCGCAAGTTATCTTTCAAATCCAACCGAACCCAATGATTTATGGTGCACAGATTTTAAAGGGCAGTTTCGGATGAAAAACAAAGAGTACTGCTATCCACTTACTCTTTCTGATTTTGCCAGTCGTTATTTAATTCTTTGTGAATCTCTTAACTCAACAGCGGAAAGCCCCTGTTTCCCTGTCTTCGAGCAAGCTTTTAAAGAGTACGGACTACCTGTTGCAATTAGAAGTGATAATGGATGTCCCTTTGCAAGTGGGATGTCTCTTTGGAATTTAACTAGACTTTCTGTATGGTGGATTCGGCTTGGAATAAAACTAGAGAGAATAGCTCCAGGCAATCCACAGCAAAATGGCCGACACGAAAGAATGCATCGTACACTCAAACTAGAGGCAACTCACCCATCCAGAAATAATTTACTGCAACAGCAGGAAACATTCGATGCTTTCAGGCAGCAGTTTAATTTCGAAAGGCCGCACCAAGCTCTCGATATGAAATGTCCGGCTAAGATCTACAAGCCATCTCCTAGAATCTATCAGGGATTGCCAGATCTTGCTTACCCAGGAGCGGATAAAACCGTGTTGATTTCCAACTGTGGAAAAATCAGCATCAGCCGAAACGCAAAAATTAGTATCAGCCGTGCATTCGCCAATCAACCAGTGGGTCTAACACAAGTAGATTCTGGCATATGGCAGGTCGATTTCATGAGTTATACTCTTGGTTACTTTGACGAGGAGAGCCGAAAATTTTCTCCTAATGAAGATCCTTTCAGGCTCCGTTTAGATAGGGGAATTTAAAAAACTGTAAAGCATGTGCCTCTAAAAAAATGTAAAGGATGCTCCAGTTAGTACATACTCACCGACCCGCTGTCTAAAAAAAGAACACGAGCTAAATTAAGGAGTAGACAGTGAGTATACTCTCTCGACGATTTTCATAATCAACACAATTCTAAAACATTGAATTAACTGATTTTTTTGGTTTTCTGGGGTGGCACTTTGTTTGCTTAAATCCTGGGTATGGTGGGTATCCATGTCCTTTCAATTCCTCTCGTGTTCTCTATTCTTGTGCTTTCATCGAATTTACTTTGGGCGGGGGGACGAGAGTGTGCATCGCTTATAGCAGGACTTCAGAAAAAAAGAGAAACCCCAGAAGTACAAGAACCGAAAACTGCTTTTGAATTACCTGAGCACTCCAAAGAGAAACTGGAGGCCGAAGGTTTAGTTTATTTGCGTTCTAACTCATCTATTCTCCGCGGTATCCATCCTTACTCTACCCGAGAAGAGCTTAATTTCCTCTCACAAGAAGATTATTCCAAAGTCCCCGAACATATTCGCCACGAATTTGAGCGGCGAATAAGTTTAGGTGATGAGATTGACCCTAAATTGATCCGACAACTTTACTTGCGAGCCAAGAATGAGGCTTCAATTCAACAATCAAAAAACCGAGTCGCTTTATTGAACACTCAAAATGTAGGCAGAATGAAACTCAAGGGGAGTGACTTCAGTGAGCTCATGGGACACCAGCTTTATCTCGCTAAAGAAGGACAAATTTTTTCCGTCGAAGAGTTTAGGTCGACGGATCCTAAAATTCATCAAAAAGCAGTCTCAGATCTTTTCTCACTTAGCCAATTGGATCGCACTCAACTGCTTTTAAGTCTAGCCTACGGAAAGGAAAATCCTGAAATCAAACGCAAGGCTCGACACTATTTAATCGCCATGGGAGTCGATATTACCTACACACCTGAGATGCTTGAAGAAATTAAGATGGAATTGTCGAAAGTAAAAGACAGGATTCCAGAAGCATTAGCGCAGGAGTTAACTCAGTTAACCGATGAGCAATTTTTATCCTTAAATATTGATCTCAAACATCATGGCAAATACGCAGCTCCTATGGCCACGAGTTTAATGCGAGGTCGATCTTTTGAAACTCAAATTAAATTTTTAGAAAGCAATCAAGTTCCGAAAGAAACCATTCGTGCTTACAGAACTCAATATGAGCAGGGGCTGGTTAGAGCTCGTCAATTATTAGAGTCCGACTTACCGGAAGAAAGAAGATTGGCTGTTGAAAAATTAAAGTACTTACCCTTTCAGACTCCTGAAGTTAGAAGTTTGCTGTTGGAAATAGGGGAACGTGAGTCGGTGAGCTTAAATAAGTATGCAGCTGCAAGAGCTGCGATTCCGAGTGCTAATGGTCGAATTTCTACTGAACATCTTAATGGAAGTGAGTCTGAAGCTTTTGTAAATTTTGCTAGTGCGGTGACACGAGAAAGAGTTCACGAAGCCGCAGAGAAAACTGAAGACAAACTTCACGAAAGTGTGTTGCGCCCACCTCAAAAAGGGCCAAGATGGTTTGACGGATCCCAAAATCCTGTTTCATCCCGAACAGCGAGAGGGCTTGATGCCTACTATTTTGCTAACCATGTGTATGG
>OMIX01000027.1 GCA_900299195.1 Deltaproteobacteria bacterium | reverse complement strand
GTAGTAATACCTAACCACCCGACGTAGGAATTAAAAAATAAGGGTTGTTTTAAAACAGCTGCTAACAAAGAAACGCTGGAAAATAAAAAGGCTAATAAAAATAAGAAACCTCCAAATTGACCTATTTGAATGGTCAGCTTCGCAAAAGGGTGCAGAAAAAAACGATGAATCAGGGGCTCCAAGTAGCCTTCATTGAAAGAAAATACATAAAGGGACCTTTGAACTCGCTTAGGTAAAGCGAAGAAAAACCTGTCACGAACATGTGTTTTCTGGGAGCTAGCAAAGTTTTGTACCCGCAGACCGTAGCTAACGACTGCCGGTGAAATCAAAAATTGGTAACACCGAACGATCATGTGGCCGATGACGTGGGCTAAAGCGAAATTGGGAAATCCTAAGCTAAGCTCAATAAACTGCAGACCCACATGAAAAGAAGCTGCATAAGCCAATCGCCCCTTAATATTCGATTGGGTTTGCGAAGCCAGCCCGCAGATAAATACCGTGATGAGACCAATCACAAATACCAGCAAACGAGTTTCCCAGGTAAGAAACCAGAAATCATAAGTTCTAAGCAAAAGAAAAACTCCAGCGTGGAGGGAAAGAGCTCCATAAAAGATAGCGCTGGATGAAGTAGGACCTTCCATAGCCCTCGACAGCCAAAATGAAATGGGAAATTGAGCCGATTTTCCAATCGCTGAAAGGATAATAAGGCTACTTAATAGAACATCGGCGTGGGGATGGATGGCGTCTAGGGCGCCGGTTCCGGCAATGCTTTGCAAAATGAAAAAGCGGTGGCCTTCTTCAATTACCGATTTTTTTAACCAGGCCCCAAGGATTAAACCAATATCGGTCAGTCGATAAACTCCAAAAACAAAGAGGCTATTTCTAATCGCTGAAAGCCGGTGATGATAAAATCCGATGAGTAAAAAGGAGGAAACTCCTAAAAGTTCCCATCCCGCAAATAAAAAGTCGATGTTACCCGCAATCATGAGAATGGTTAAACCCGTCAAAAACAGAAGGAGAATAGCGAAATACCTTTGGTATCCGACATCTCGGTGTAAATAATAACGGCTAAATCGGGTCACTAATAAAAAAATAGTAGAAATAGTGATGAGTCCAGCAATCGAAAGATGATCGATGAGGTAGTAAAGATTAAATTCAAACTCTCCATGGGAATAGACGGGAAAAAAAAGTCGTTCAACAGCTTTTGCACCTGACATAAACCACATGGCAGACAAAGCTAAAACTAAAAGCCATTGAAAAAAAATGACGACAGAGACGAGCTTAGAAACGGTGGATTCTTTCAGGTTTCGCCCAAACGATAAAACTGCGGCTCCAGCAAGTGGATTCATCAATAAGATAGGAATGAGCCAGCTCATTTGGAAACTCCTAAAGTCTTTGTTGTGTCGATAAAACCTAAAGAAAGATTTTCACTCTTTTGCGCTAAGATCATAGGGTCAGTATTGATGAGAGGAGGGGGTAGGCTGTTTTCCATGTTCAGAAGGCTCCAGCCATCTCGAGTCCACATGGAGATGTTTTTTTGGGTTGGTGAAAAAGAGGCCAGTCGAACCCAGTGATGATTGACCCATTCATAAAGAAAGTGGTTTTTTTGCAAAACCATTTTAATGATCTCAGGTTCCTGGTCGATTAAAATAAGAAGCCGTACAGGATCATGGGCTTCGATCATCTGTAGAGGCAATCCTGGAATTAAATCGTTATTGACTCCATTAGCGACGCCCATCAAACCGACGACATTATGAGATAGCTTAGTTCCCGCTCCATAAACTTCATTGTCGACTCGAGAAAAGAAATATTCGAGGTTAATTCCTCCACAAACAGGGATCACCGCTCCTAGGATTCCCTCCAGAATACTTCCATTGGGATCGCTGAAAGGGTCATAAGATTGCAAAAAACTTCTCCGGTCTAAGAAAAGCCCTCGTGTGAGTTCGCGTCTACCCACAATCGCCGCTGCATTCGTAGCATGATTCAACTCAGGGCGAGGTTCAAAAATAGAGTAGGCGCGTTTTGCCATCATCTCCGCTGCACGGGGAATAACCGTGTCTTTGGGAACCAGATCCAATCGGCGAGACCGCTCTTTGGCATTATAGTCCAAGGCTTTTCTAAATATCGATTTGAATTGGAGGTGGCTAGCAGGAAGAGATTTAGTTTCCAGATCTTCCTCAAAAAATAGAGCTCGATCCTGAGTTGTGTCGTGCAATGTCGCGTAGAAAGTGGTTGATTCAGGAATGTGGATTCCCATCGCCTTAAGTTTTTCTCTTACGGGTAAATAGTTAGCCATCCAAGCGAGAGCTCTTGCATTAGGAGCGCCCGATTTTCCTGAGCAAGCCCCACAATCATAAGCTGCATAATGGGGATTATTAGAGCTACTCGCTCCGTGCGCTATGACATAGATAGAGTCTGCGAAATCTTTTGTTAAACCAATGGTTCTTAAAGTTCGAGCGACCCGTTCTGTCATCTCCTCAACTGTAAAGCCATTTTTGAACCTTTGGTCTACGGCTTCGGAATCTGAGTTGGTGAATTCTAGAACCACTTGGCTTTCAAATTGGGTGAGGGAGCTTGCCATAGCTGAAGCAGATTTATGAAAAAAGATGCTTTTCACAAGTTGGGTTAAAGCGGAGACGGATAGAAAAGGAACGAGAAAGAGGTCTTTAACTAATCCACCAATGGCTGTTTCCAGAATGTCATCTTTCACTTTTCTCTCAGGTTCCAGTTTATTTTTAGGTCGGGAACGGATGAGGTGTTTAGGGGTGATGGTCACTGGACTTTGTTGAAGGGGATAGAGCTCATTATGGGCTAGAAACCAAAAATCCACTCCAAAAAAACCAGCGGTGCCAAAAGTCGTGATTCCTGGATCAATTATCTCTAAATAACGACGAAGGGAACATTCTCTATCATCAATGCAAAAAATGGCTTGGGCCCAGGCCTTGGGACTAGGAGGCTTTTTGTGTTTGGGCAAATGATAAACGGAACGAAGAAGTTGGTCGTAGAAACTCCATTCGAATGCTTCATGCCAAATAGGTCTGAGTTTAGAAACTGAAGATTCAACGGGAGTCGAATTTTGAGTTAAAAAATCGGTAAAGTTAGGAACCACCCGATCTGTAGGAATTTCCTGATCGACAATGAGATACTCTACGGAAAGGGCTAAAGCTAAAAATT
>OMIX01000026.1 GCA_900299195.1 Deltaproteobacteria bacterium | reverse complement strand
CGCTGATTAATCCTGAAGATCTTGTTTTAACTCAAAAGAAAAATAGATTCCGGGAACCCAAAACGATTGAACTTTCCTCAAATGATGATGGTATCGACAGTCTTCCTTATACTCCCGTTCGACAAGGGGGCTTTCGTTGGGGATATGCCATCGTTGCCTTACTAGTTTTGGTGGTGGGTAAGTACACTAAAGACTTTGTTTCATCTCCAGCCGTAAAAGAAGCAGGAAGTTTTATTTCTAACGTCAATCGGATGCCAGCCAAAACTTTGCCCAAACCGATAGAACCCGTCCAGCAGCCTAAGACTGTCACTATGAAGGAAACAGAAAAACCATCTCCGAAATTAGTGCAACCTACTTCAGAGAAACCGGTCCTGCCTCAAAGAGATGAAATCACCTTGGAGGAGTATCAGAAGTTAAAAGAGGAGAGAGCCCACAAAGATCGCAGAGAAGAAGAGGAAAGAGAGAAAGAAAAGTTAGAAGCCGAAAGGCTAGCTGAGGTGGAAGAAGAAGGAGTCATTGAAAGCTTAGGTAATGAGGAATCCGATCAAGAAGAAAATATTGAATTGCCCATCAACAAAAAGAAAGTAGCAAAAAAACAAAAAAGTAAGAAAAAATCGAGAAGAGAGATCTCTGAAGAGAGCTCAGATAACGATCGCTCTGCTTCAGATTCTAGCGATTCGTCTCGTAATTCAGAGGAACCCGATCCTCGGGAAGACTAGATTAACTTTGCGGCTTTTGTGCGCGCTTCGAAATCAATCCGTACCAGCCGGGAAGGGCTAAAGCAAAGTCCTGACATTACCCAGGAAACATGCTAAGCCCCCCATATGGAGCAAAAGGTTAAAAACTTTCTAGAGCATATTCTACCGGGTTTTTCCCAATATCGTTATGTCCTGGCGGTGTCGGGGGGAATGGACTCGATGTTTTTAGGCCATTTAATGTTGGATTTAGTGGACCCTTCTCAACTTCTTGTCGCCCATTTTAATCATCGGTTAAGAAATCAGGACTCTGATTTAGATGAAAATTTAGTGAGACATTTTGCGAAGACAAAGAGCATTCGTTTTGTACGGGCTGAGCGAACTGGAGAAAAAACTTCAGAAGCCAGTTTAAGAAATGAAAGATTGAAGTTCTTAGAAGAGGTGCGGACCTCGTACGGCTTTGATTTCATTCTTTTAGGGCATCATCTTCAAGACCAACTGGAAACTTTTTTGATGAGGCTATTTCGAGGGACGGGGCTTGATGGTTTATCCGTGATTCAACCTAAAAATGGGTGTCTGGTGAGACCTTTTTTGACCTGTTCTAAAGAGACCATTCAAGAAGAGGTTCAACGCAGAGGGATTTCATATCGTAACGATTCTTCCAATTCAGACCCTAAATACTTTAGAAACAAGATTCGAATCGAGTTGTTACCTCAGCTTGAAAAAATAGCTGGGGACTACGGAGGCAAAGAAAAGTGGTTGAGCCGACTCGTTCCTCTTTTTGATGAAGTTTCAGCGACACAAAAGTTACTCAATCAGCAGACTAAAAAGCGCCTTGAGCAAGGGGTAGCAGAAACTCCTTATTGGATTCGTTTTTCTCGAAGTCTTTATGAATCTTTTTCAAACTATGAAAAACGTAGAGCCCTAAGAAGTTTGATTAAAAAACTACAACTAGAACCGCTTTCTCATCCAGAGTTGCGTAGGTTGATGGACCATTTAGACCGTTTAACTAAAAATGCGGCACTGCCTGGTCTGTCAGTGAGTTACTCCTGTGGCTTTTTTTACTTAAGAAAGTATCAGCGCCACACACCTAAGGTGAAGCTTGACTTTGAAGTCTCAAATCGAAGAGTGATTTGTTCCTCTTTGGGGCTTCAAGTTCGCTTAGAAAAAAACATGAATGACTTGGAATTTAGGCAGTCTCGACCTGGAGATCGATTAGGCAGCAAAAAGATCAAAGAATATTTTCTTAAAAAAGGGATTCCTCGCCTTGAGCGAGAGTTGGTTCCTGTCTTAGCCAAAAAAAATTCCAATGAAGTGGTTTGGGTACTGACGGAAGAAAGTTCACTAGGGGTGATTGAAAAACTCGATTTTCCGTTTGCGGTCGGCCCCGCTTAGGGCTCTTAAGCCCGTTTTTTGAAATTTTGGATAATCCGTCTTTGCTCAGCCATGATAATGCGAAGAGGGATGGGTTTTCTTAACTGAATGCTCACCGTTTCCTCAGTGACTCTTTTAATTTCTCCAAACACCAAAAAAGATTCTCCATCAAAAAAAGTGAGAGAGCCCGCAAATGTCCCGCCCGTTTTAAAAGAAAGAGTACTTTTAGCTTTGAAACGAAGCCCTTGCTCAGAAATATCCAAAACTTGTAGGGGAACTCCTGAAGCTATTAATTTCGGACCTGCTCCTATAGGGTATTCCACCCGAAAATATTGTCTGCGGTTTTCTTGCAAAGCTCACCTCGATTTACAGGAGAAGTATCGGAAAAAGCGCAGAAAAACTTAAGGTTTGCTGTGGAGCGTAAAATAGGCGTGGGTGTAGCAAATTCAGTTAAGGCAAATACAAGAAAATCCCGATGAGTTAAGTACTAAACCCTAGGTGAATAACTATGAAATCTTCTCAAAAAACGATCTTTGCTTGGTTTCTGTTAGCAATGATGGCGATGGTCCTCTTTCAAACGGCTAAAGTGGCCCACGGAAACAAGAAAGTTACTTTTAATAAATTTATTGAGGCGGTCAAAAAAAACCAAGTGGAGAGTGTGACTTATAAAGCTCATGGACGGATCGAGGGGAAATTTAATTCTTCAGCGCCTGAGCCTGAGAAGGGACAAGTGTTTGAGACGATTGGAGACACTTCATCCGAATTCTATACGAAATTGCTCAACGAACATGGGCTCATTCCCAACTACGAGAGCGATGAAAATAGCTCGATGTGGATGCAATTTCTCATTGGTTGGGGTCCCATGTTATTTGTGTTGGGTCTTTTGGTTGTTTTTCTGCGACAAATTCAGGCGAGTGGCGGCAAAGCCATGCAGTTTGGCCGTTCGAGGGCAAAACTTTTGAGCGAAGGGAACACTAAAGTCAACTTTGCAGATGTGGCAGGTTGTGACGAGGCTAAAGAGGAACTCAAAGAAGTCGTCGATTTTCTAAAAGACCCCAAAAAGTTTACCCGACTTGGTGGAAGAATTCCAAAAGGGGTGCTTTTAGTGGGAAGTCCCGGAACGGGAAAAACTTTGCTGGCTAAGGCTGTAGCCGGAGAAGCGATGGTTCCTTTCTTTAGTATCAGTGGTTCCGATTTTGTGGAGATGTTTGTGGGTGTTGGAGCTTCCAGAGTGAGGGATCTTTTTGAACAAGGAAGAAAACATGCCCCTTGTATTATTTTTATCGATGAAATTGATGCCGTAGGCCGTCAGCGCGGTGCGGGCTTGGGTGGAGGTCATGACGAAAGGGAACAAACTCTCAATCAACTCCTAGTTGAGATGGATGGATTTGATTCGAAAGAGGGGGTAATTTTAGTCGCTGCTACCAATCGTCCTGATGTTTTAGATCCTGCTCTGCTACGACCGGGCCGGTTCGATCGCAATGTGGTGGTGGCAAAACCTGACGTTCGAGGTCGAGAGGGAATTTTAAAGGTTCACACGAGAAAAACGCCTGTGGGCAAAGATGTGAACTTGGCTGTGATTGCTCGAGGCACTCCAGGTTTTTCCGGAGCCGATCTACAAAATTTAGTGAATGAGGCCGCTCTAGCTGCTGCAAGAAAAAATAAAACGACCATCAACATGTCAGAGTTTGAGTATGCCAAAGATAAAGTGTTGATGGGGACTGAGAGAAGATCCATGCTCATCGGGCCTGAGGAGAAAAAAGCGGTGGCTTACCATGAAGCGGGTCATACGATTGTGGGCAAAAGCCTTAAGGGATTAGATCCCGTTCATAAAGTGACCATTATTCCTCGGGGTATGGCTCTAGGCGTGACGCAAACTCTCCCGGTGGAAGACCAATTAACTCTCTCCAAAGATAAAGCTGAAAATATGATCTCTTTTTTAATGGGAGGATGTATTGCTGAGAGTTTAGTGTTTGGACAGAAAACGACCGGCGCGGGCAATGACATTGAAAGAGCTACCGATCTCGCCCGAAAAATGGTCTGTGAGTGGGGAATGAGTGATGCGATTGGACCTGTCGCTATTGCCAAGAAAGAAGAGAATGTCTTTTTAGGAAGAGAATTTTCTCAACGACACGATTTGAGCCAAAAAACTGCCGAAATCGTCGATAGTGAGATCCATCGGTTTATTACAGTGAATTATGATCGTGGTGTTGAAATTTTAAGATCTAAAATGGATGTACTTCACGCCATGGCCGCAGCTCTTCTTGAAAGAGAGACCCTGGAACGCGAAGAAATTGATTTATTGATGGAGGGTAAACCCCTTCCTGCTTTTATCACTGATAGCTCATCCTCTTCGGGGACAGACACTGCCGCGAGTGTGGGAACGGAATCCTTTCCGCAAGTCTTCCCCAACGTGAAACCCAAGACAGAAGTCGCCTAAAACAAAAAGAATTTTGCTCATGATTTTAACCAAGGATGTCGAAAAGTGGGTATAGGTGTCACATGGGGTGACGCAATGAGTAATTTTAACCATGTTTGAGTTTCTAAGCAACATTCGAGAAATTCTTCGGTGGCAGGATCTCTTTGATATTCTGTTGGTCTGTATCATTGTGTATCGAGTTCTGCTTCTTATTCGCGGCACCCGAGCCGTTCAAATGCTTACCGGTTTTGGGATTATTCTCATTGGCTACTATTTGGCGGAGCAATTAAAGCTTTTCACTTTACACACTATTCTCATCGAGTTTTTTAATAACTTGATTTTGATTTTGATCATCGTTTTCCAAGACGAAATTAGAAAAGCCCTTACCCAAGTCGGAAGAAATCCCTTTTTCACTTCAACTAATACCATTGAAGAAGTTGGAATTGTTGATGAAATTTGTCGAGCTGCACTCATGCTGGCGGGCCAAAAAGTGGGGGCCCTCATTGTATTAGAGCGAGAAACAGGGTTAAAAAACTACATTGAAGCTGGGACGATGATCGATTCCAAAGTCAGTGAGGATCTGTTGGTCAGTATTTTCCACCCTTCATCACCTATTCATGATGGGGCTGTTATTATTCGTAATTCAAGAGTTTCAAGTGCGGGTTGTCTTTTGCCTATTTCGAGAGATCCTTCGATCAATAAGGAGTTGGGAACTCGGCACCGAGCGGCTTTGGGGTTAACCCAAGAAACCGATGCGGTCGTAGTCGTAGTGAGTGAAGAAAGAGGGGAAATTTCCTTAGTTCACCACGGCACCATCATTCGGGATTTGGATATTAACGGCTTAAGAAATCAACTCTTGCAGCTTTTAGGTCTAAGACGATTTGAAACGGTGATTGAAAAACGGGAGGGAACATGAGCCGGTTGAGTCCCTCATTTTTTAGTAAGATCTGGAGTAATCGTAAAGGAAGTGTTCAGTGGAGCGAAAGTTTAGCACTGAAAGCGGTGAGTTTGCTCCTTTCTCTCATTCTTTGGGTGACCATTTTAGGTTATCGTCGAGAGGAAGTGAAAAAAATGGTTCGCTTAGAGCCTCAACTTCCCCCTGGAATGATGATTGTGAACAAAATACCCACGGCGATTCAGTTCACTCTATCGGGCCCGAGAGTCATGCTTGAGGCTGCAGAAAAAAGGATTCAACCTATTCGATTAGATCTCACCCATACTCGCCAAGCCACCAACGGCTTTAGTGTGACTGAGGACCTTTTAGGTGAGCTTCCCCCTGGAGTGAGAGTGACTTATATCTATCCTCCGCAAGTTCTGATTCGTTTGGAAGAGGTGGTCGAAAAGTATATTCCGGTTAAACCCACCCTGGCCGGGAAATTGGCTGCCGGTTATGAAGTAGCGGGAATTAAATCGTCCCCTTCCAAAGTGGCGGTATCCGGCCCTAAAGGTTTGCTAGATTCGCTTGAATTTATAGGGACAGAGGCATTAAATATCGAGGGTCAACAGGCCAACATGGAGGGGCTAGTCGACGCAGAAGTGGACTCCAGTCAAGGGTTCCAACTATCCCGGGAGAAATCGGTGAAAGTCTGGGTTCAGGTGAAAAAAGTGAAGTTGGACAATTAAGAGCTGGATGCAATCGCAAGACAAGGAAGGTCGTTATGTCGAAGAACAGTAAATTATTTGGAACGGACGGGGTGAGGGGAGTCGCCAACCAATACCCTATGACCAGTGAAGTTGCCATGGAAATGGGGCGAGCGACCGCTTATCTGTTTTGCAAAAAAGACAACCGTGGGTTACCCAAAAATACAAAAGTGGTGATCGGTAAAGATACCAGGCGATCAGGCTATATGCTTGAGAATGCCCTTTCTGCTGGATTTTGTTCGATGGGGGCCAAAGTATTTTTGGTAGGGCCTTTGCCGACTCCAGGGATTGCTTTTATCACTCGAAGCATGCGAGCTGACGTCGGAGTGATCATTTCAGCTAGCCATAACCCCTATCACTATAATGGGATCAAAATTTTTGATCGAAACGGTTACAAATTACCCGATGTGACTGAAAAAGAGATCGAGCAGGTGATGTTTTCGGATGAATTAAATCGCTACCGGCCTACGATGGATTTTATCGGAACGGCTAAGAGAATCGAAGATGCGACTGGACGATACATTGTTTATATCAAAGATACTTTTCCCCAAGAGCAAACGTTAGATGGCATTCGCGTGGTTTTAGATTGCGCCAATGGAGCGGCCTATAAAGTCGCACCGATTGTTTTTGAAGAGCTGGGTGCCGAAGTTTTTACGATCCACAACTCTCCCAACGGAGAAAATATCAACGAACAGTGTGGAGCGGTTTATCCCCAGGCTATGTGCAAAGCGGTTCATGAACACCGTGCTGAAATTGGAATTTCTTTGGACGGAGATGCCGATCGATGCATTTTGGCAGATGAAAATGGAGAAGTAGTGGATGGGGATCAGATCATGGCTATTTGTGCTCTGCACATGTTGAAAGAAGGCACACTTAATAAGAATACTTTAGTGGCAACTCCAATGAGCAACATGGGCTTAACAGTGGCCGTAAAAAAAGCGGGAGGTAAAGTCATTCACGCTCAAGTGGGGGATCGATATATTGTTGAAACCATGAAAAAAGAAAATCTCAATTTGGGTGGAGAACAGTCTGGCCACTTAGTCTTTTTAGAACACAATACGACGGGTGACGGAATGATGGCAGCCCTTAAGATTTTGTCCATCATGAAAAAAACCGGAAAAAAACTTTCCGAGTTGAAACGTCAAATGACTCAATATCCTCAAGTTCTTGAAAATGTGGTGGTCAAGCAGAAGGATGATTTTGAACAGTTCCCAAAGATCATGAGCTCTATTAAAAAAGTGGAAGAAGCTCTTGGAGAAAATGGTCGGGTATTGGTGAGATACTCTGGCACTGAGCCTTTAGCTCGCGTGATGGTTGAAGGTGAAGATTATTTGAAAATCAAAGAATACGCTTCAGATATTGCTCATTCTATCCGTGCCCAATTGGGTTGATCCGGGTGATTTATGCAACCTCTACTGACATCGACTCAGATGCAGGAGATCGACCGTAGAACCATTTCCGAAATGGGACTGCCCGAACTTCTGTTGATGGAGCATGCCGCCATTGGAGTCGTCAAAGCCCTTCAAAAAAGATTTGGATCTACGTTACCCCACACTCGCGGGATTATTTTGGTGGGTCCAGGAAATAACGGGGGCGATGCTCTTGCGGTCGCAAGAATTTTAGATTCTCTGGGTGTGAAAAAAATATTTGTGGGTGTTTTGGGTAATTCAAAAAAACTTTCGAAATCCACTCAAAAACAGAGCGAAATTCTAGGGAAATTGGGTGTCCCGGTGTTTTGGCCCAAAAAACCGGACCGCGAATTATTTGAAAGCTGTGACTGGATTGTCGACGGTATTTTTGGCACCGGGCTTACTCGTGAGGTTCAGGATCCTTTTTTACCTTGGATCCAAAAGACAAATCAATTTAGTGGAAAAAAATGGGTGGTTTCTATTGATGTTCCCAGTGGTCTTGATAGCGACACGGGTCATCCCAATCCTTTAGCGATTCAAGCTTCAGAAACGATCACTTTAGGATTCATCAAACAGGGGTTAGTGACTGGAGCGGCTGCAGATTTTGTGGGTCATTTAACCTTAGAGCCCATACAAATACCTCGATTGATTCCTTTCTCGGTGGAGGCCTTCTTGTACGGTGCCGAAGATGCGGTGAAACTCCCTCAGCGTCGCCCCACAAGCCACAAGGGAACTTTTGGTCATGTTTATGTGTGGGCCTCGAAAGAAGAGACCCAAGGGGCTTGTATTTTATCCAGTCTGGGCGCCTTAAGAAGTGGGGCCGGCTTAGTGACCGTAGTGGGAGAAAAAGAAACTTTAAATTCCCTAAGAAAACGCTTACCCCCCGAAGTAATGACTCAAACTCTCGATGAAAAATTATTTGAATCCAATGCGGGAGTGTGGGTTCAAGGACCTGGAATGGGTACGAAGGATTTCGAAAAACCTCTTGGGTATTTGGAAAAAGCCATCGTAAAAGGCTGGAAATGTGTGTTGGATGCTGATTTTCTCACTGCCATGTCAACCCAAACAAAAAAAATCCAATCCCTTTTTAAAAAAGCGGATCCGTCCCAAATCGTTTTAACTCCCCATCCGAAAGAGGCTGCGAGGCTTTTAGGATTGGAAGTGAATCAAATAGAAAAAGACCGCTTCAAACAGGTCAAAAAACTTTCTTCTCAATTTCATTGTACTGTGGTTTTAAAAGGAAAAGGGACTCTCATTCAAGCCCCATCGAGACCCTGTATTGCTGTGTGCTCTGGAGATACGGGGCTTTCCAAAGGTGGAACCGGCGATCTTTTATCGGGAATTTTAGGTGCTTTTCTGGCTCAAGGATTATCTACCGAATCGGGAGTGCCTTTAGGGGTTTATGTTCATGGCAAAGTCTCTGAGCGGGTGACACAAATCATGGGCCATCCGAGATCGACATTAGCTTCTGATTTAGCAAGTCACATCGGCGACGTCTTAGCAGAATTGGAAAAACCATGACTTGGGACAAAAAAAAATGGGAATGGGAACTTCATTCGATTTCGCAACTCACTCACGAACTATTAGCTTTGTTTCCTAAAGGTGCAGTGATTGGCTTATCTGGAGAATTAGGCAGTGGAAAAACAACCTTAGTCAGATCGGTGATTCAAGCGATAGCGGAAAAGCAGAAGATCCATTTAGACCGAGTGGTCAGTCCCTCTTTTGTGCTGCATCAAAGTTATCCTAAATTAAATCCCCCAGTACACCATTTTGACCTCTATCGATTGAATCAAGTGACTGAGCCGATGCTGATTGAATTAGGGTTCTATGATTCCGTAGAAGAGGCTCTATCGAAACAGGGCTATGTGTTTATTGAGTGGCCCGAAATGTGTGGGGATGAAAAAATTCTGAAATTGACCGCTAAAATATCGATTGAGATCCGAGAGACGTCTAGAGTCTATCTTTTCGAAAACAAAGTTTAAAAATGGGCAGTGTGTTCGGTACTGAGGGGGCAAAATGCTTTTGTTTGAGTGGTTGCCAAGCTATAACAATAAATTTTTATATTACGTCGTATAAGTAACATTATGTAAATAACGTAGCTTAATAGAGAAGGGGATCCCGCACTTGGAGCTCGTCATAGGCTTCTTCCTTAATTACCTGTGACGGCCCCAAGCTTATCAGGGATACTCATTAATAATCGACCAAGGTTCTAAACCAGATGTCCACGATCAATAAAGGCTGTTCTTTTCCGCGAACTCGGCGTTTATAAGTGGAACGTTCTCGTGTCTGATTCCCATATTCATCCATTTCAAGAAGTTCGATGTAATTTAGATTAATGGAACTAATATTGTACTGGTCAAGCCGTTCCAATTCGTTTCTTTGGCTAAAGCCGTCATAATTGCGATCGAACCAAAGTCTTAAATTTCGCCATTCCTCGTCGATTCGAGTTAAAAGATTGTCCCGGTTGCTATCCAAGTCTTTTAAGGCTTCAAACCCATTAGGAGCTCGCTTGCCCGTTTTAAGCTTGGTCGCAGACCCAAACAGTTCCGAACCGTCGTCGATGATGCCGTTCTTATTGACGTCTCTAACAAGAAACGCATTGTTAGCGCCTTTCGCCCAACCGGTATAGATTTCATTGCCATCCGCATTCAGATCGAACTGAACGCCTTCCTCAGGACCGCTAAGTGTGATTCCTTCTCCCGTCAAATCTAATACAATCGGACTATATTGCTTATCACAACTCATCGCATCCATTGCAGCGGTTAATCCTCGTCCATTCCACACATCTAAAGCAATCTGTTGCGGGATACGATTGGCTTTAAATGTAGCTGGAACCACGCTGAGAAACTCCCGTTTTTGACTTCCATAACAGCTTCCATCACCGTTAACATCTTCACACACACTGGCCACGATAGCTGCTTTGCTCCAATCTCGACCCAATTTCTTCTTAAGCTCAGAAATGTTGAAGAGGTGTTTCTTTTGATATTTTTGATCGTAGAGGCTTACCCCTGAGAGATCAAAAGTAGCAATCAAGAATCGCTCCTTAGCTTGATTGTCCGCCGATAGAACCCCCCACTGTTGATAGACTTGTGAGTTGGCGTAAGGGTTTTCAGAGGTTCCTCCATATCGCATTCTTCCTCTGGGCACGATGGCTTCAAGAGAAAGGATGGGATGCTTTGCTTCTTCAAAAAAGAGATCCTTAGAGTTTGATCTTCGTAAACTGCACACCCTACCTAAATTGATCGTTACTTTTCTCTCGGTGGTGTGACAATTCCCATGAGGAGTATGTACCGGTTTTTTACAAGGGCACGATTGATCCTCATCTTCATTCGAAGAAGGAGTTGGAGGCACCGGAGGATTGTTTCCATTCCCAGCGTGAGTGCCAATTCCTGGAACTGGACAAGCTCCTAACACATCTCCGTGGGCCAAATGAGCCGGAACCGCATTATCTGAAATCACGATAGGGAAACTATTGGCTGGATTTCCAGGAGGAATGTGACAAATCACCACAGGCAAAGGAACTACTGGAGTTTGAGGAGGATGGACTCCTCCCGAGTTGGTTCCAGAATTTGTTCCAGGATTGGAATTGGACACGCCACTATTGTCTGTGACTGTCGTGTTCCCATTGCTAGACCCCGTAGAACTCCCATTGTCAGTTCCTGAAGTGGTTCCAGAATTTGAATTGGGCAGGCTCCCGTTATCTGTGCCTGAATTTGTTCCTGATTGAGATCCCGGTAAGCTCCCATTGTCAGCGACGGGAGGAGTTCCCGTATTTGAACCGGGAACTGAACTGTTGTGAGTTGCCGACGTCGAATCCGTATTCGTAGTAGGGCTCTGGTTGCCAGTAGTTCCAGAGTTAGTTCCCGTATTAGAACCGGTTGTCCCCGAGTTATCTACCACGGTGCTTGACCCCGTGTTAGAGCTTGGCACCCCACCATGGTCAACCCCACTCGGAGAAGCGGGATTTGAATTTGGAATTCCACCATTGTCGGTACCACCGGTTGTTCCGGTTCCAGAATTCGGGAGTCCTCCGTTGTCCGCTACTGGCGAGGTTCCCGTACTGTCATTTCCCGAGGAAACTCCCGTAGATTGATCGACCGAAGATGAGGTTCCACCTGAGGTAGAGCTGGAAGTTGAATCGCTGGTCGTACTTCCACTGTTATCGGCTACGGTTCCGCTTCCAGTGTTTGAATTAGGTAAATTCCCATTATCGTTCCCTGAAACAGATCCTGAACCTGGAATAGATCCCGAATCGGTGCCACCTGGCTGTGTCACTGTGCCTGTGCTGTTGGTTGAACCTCCAGTTGAAGTTCCACTGCCAGAGGTTGAACCCGATGAACTCGAATCGGCAACTGGAACTGTGGTAGACGGCGTGCTTGGGGTAGTATTGGAATCTGTGGGACTAGTAGGGTTACTGACCACTGGAACGGTAGTTGTTGGAGTGGTTGTGGGTGTCGAACCGCTTCCCGGAGGAGCAATCACACCGGTATCACCTCCCCCAGTGCTAGTACTTCCGCCAGGAATATATCCTCCGTCTGAATTAGACACTGAAAAAATAGAAAACGAAGCCAAGTTGGAACTTTGACTCTGCTCTAAAATAGAGGTCGAACTTTGGGGTTCTAGCTCAACGCCGGGAGCAGTTTCGCCTGGATTAAATGAGCTATTTCCCAGGACCAAAGACTCTTCAGAACTTCTTTGACTGCCTCCCTTGGAGCAGGAAATGAGTGTCATACATACCAGAGCAGTTGAGATGATTTTCCAGATTGAAATTTTCATTCCTTGATTTTTCATACTTCCTCCTGAAACTTATCTTGCCTGAGCAAAATTTAGTTTGTTTTTTCAGAATAGATCACTTCGACTGTTGCGCCCTTCGTAGGTGCAATTCCTGTGAAGACAATCGAGTTGGTCGACTGTTCAAAGACATAATTTTCTGGAGAAAAGGGCACCAGCTCTTGGTTCACATAGACGCTAAATCCGGTACCGCTCGCAGAGCGAGATAATTTAAACACATTTCCTCGATCACCGATCACGCGGGCCACGCTGTTGAAACTCGAAGGTAGGTCAACGTTACAAACACTAGAACTCTTACTCAATCCACCTAAAGACTCTTGAAGTGCAATATACCGACTTCCCGCAAATTCCACTTCGCAAGTAGCCGCAGGGAGTCCCACGATAGGGAAAATAATGACGTCAGAATCTTCGTTCTTTTTCAGCGTTGAAAAATAGTCAGTGTACCGGGCGACGGTATGGGGAACGTAGTTCGTGTTATTCTCAGGTTGAGGCCCCCAGCAGTTTTCTTTACAAGACCAATCGTCAGAGTCACTCATGAACACAATAATCAATGGAACCCCGGGACGAGAAAATTCACTGCCATGCTGGAAAACAGCTTGATAAGCCGCTTCGAGCCCTTGTTCCCAAAACGCAGTATCCGATTGTTCGATATTGAGCATAATTCCTGCAAAATCGGCAGCAGGATTCACTGAGCTGCTCTTCACCACTTTAAGACCTGAGCTAGAAGCGACGAGGTTTCCGCGAACCCCTTTGCTGTCGGGTAACACCGGGGCCACCCCTCCGAACATATCGACAGTCGTGACAGCAATCTGATAATCCACAGCTTTGCGACTATTGAGGATAGTCAGGAAGGTTTGCATATTGTCTTTGACGTAATCTCGACGATCTTTAAAACTCCCTGAAGTATCAAAAACGAAGAGAAAATCATATTTGTTCTCGCTATAAGCCTGAACAAACACATCACTTCGCAAAACGTTCGAGTAGAATCCCTCTCGAGAGTTACAATGGGTGGTCATTAAAACTAGAGACAAAGCAAAACAGATTTTAACTAGCTTGTTCATATCAGTTCCTAAAATTAAATGTAGTTTGGAAGCCGTAGGAGCTCACGGGCAGCGCGGCGAGACATCTGAATCTGATTTCATGATACACCGCTTATAACTTTTTTTTTGCACCTTACCGAAATAACTAAAAGGAATCTCCGAAAGTTATTAAAAACTATTAGGATTTTGAGGTTGTAAAATTATTGCAACAATCTTTTTCACAATTAGAGTCTATGAATTCGTTCACTTTTTTATACTTAATCTCAGAACCGCTGCTTTTGACCCTAAAGGTAAAAAACAACTACAATGCCAGAGAACAACAACCTTTAACAACTCAGGTGGTTTATGAGTTCTAATTTTAGAAAAGCAAATGCCGACTCAACAAAAAGGCTCCGTGTTTACGCTCGCATCAAAATGCGAGGGGAAGTGATGATCCATAACGAAGAAGAACTCTACATTGCCCCTCTAAATAATCTCAGTGCCGGGGGCTGTTTTGTGGATCAACTCAACTGCATACCCGAAGGCAATGAGGTCAAAGTAGTGGTCAAGTCAGATCGTTTAGGAGCCCCCATTCAAGCCCATGGAATTATTGTCCGTGTCGAAAACGAAACACGAAAAGGCTCTGCTATCGAATTCACTTCGATTCAGAAAAAAGCTCGCGACGCTATTCAAACTTTAGTTTACGAAAACAAAGTTCAAAATGCTTTAAAAGTCATGTGAGGCCCCTTATGAAATCTCTTAGTGTTATTTTGCTAGTTCAGTTATTCGCATCGAACAGTTTTGCGTCTTCGCTGGACAATAAAATAAGAATTCAAAAGAGAAGTAGCATTAAAATGTCAGAGACGACTTCAGAAGATTTTAATGAGGAAAAACAGACCCTACTGAATAGGAAACGGGTGGTTTTGATCCAAGATATTAAAAAATTTATTCGAGAAGCTAAATCTAACGACCAAAAAGCAGAACTTAACTTAAGGCTCGGCAGCCTCTACATGGAAGAGTACCACTATCTCTTGGCAAAAGCTCAAGCTCGATTCGAAAAAGAATCTATTGCCGCATCCAAGCTCAAAAACAAAGCTCTACAGGCCCCATCCTTAGACACCTCAGAAGCCATGGCATCTTTAGAAAAAGCTCGCGTGATTTACAAAGATCTGCTTGAAAGATTCCCTACTCATCCAAGAAAAGACGAAATGCTTTACTTTTTAGCGCTCCTAACCCAAGACCGAGGAAATGCGAACGATGCCATTCAATTTCTCGCTAGGCTTGTTAAGGAAACTCCCTCCTCCCGGTTTGTAGCTGAAGCCTTATTGCAACTTGGAGATCATTATTTTGAAAAGAATAATTTTAGACAAGCTGAAGAATACTTTGACCGAGTTCTTGCTGCCAACAACCCTAAAACGGTCCCCTACGCCATGTATAAGAAGGCTTGGTGCGCTTATAACAATCAGCAGTATTCTTCTGCTATTGCGCAATTTAAAGCAGTAATCGAGTTGGAATCCGCTGAAAACTCAAACTACCTCATGCGTTTAAAAAATGAGGCTCTTAGAGACATCGCCCTCCCCTTCGTAGAGCTTCACAAAGGGGAAGAGGCTATGACATTCTACTTAGCTCAAGGAGAGCCGTTTAATAGGTCTGGTTTAGAATCGATGGCAAACTTATTTCTTGAGAAAGCCGATTATAAAAACTCAATCTACTTTAATGAAACCCTTTTGGGTTTAGACCCCACTGGGAAAAAGAATCCTGATTATGATTTAGCGCTTATCGAGGCACTCCGATTGAGCGGGAACACTCAAAAATCGATCTCCAGACTTTTTTCTCAGCTTCCCAATTACATGCAAGGTTCAAGTTGGTACGAATTAAACTCGAGTTCCCCGGAGACCGTCAAAGGCGCTGCCGGTCGTTTTGAAGAGTCAGCAAGGAAATATGCTCTTGAACTTCATGCAGAAGGACAAAAAACAAAAAACGACGCACTCTACGAAAACGCAAAGTCTCTTTACCAGAAATACCTAGAGTTCTTCGCCAATTCAACTCACGCTCCCACCATCCGTTTCTACCTAGCTGAGATTCTCTATAAACAAGAGCAATATGTGGCTGCCGCTGACCATTATTATACGGTCTTTAAAAATCCGACTGCAGGCAACTTAAGAGTCGACTCAATACATTACGCACTGATGGCCCTCGATAAGGAAATGAATGCCCGTAGAAAAAAGGAAGGCCTTTCAGAAATCTCAAAGTCAAATACAGCCAAACTAAAGGAAAACGAAGAGGCCTCTGCTCCCACACCTTTTAATCCAGTGGAAAAGAGGTTCGTTACGGTGGGAGAGGATTATGTAAGCAAATTCCCAAAAGCCAAAGACACCGCTGACATTCTCTATCAGTTGGCCTATCTCAATTACTCTCACTTCAATTTGCCAGAAGCCTACAAAGCTTTTTGGGGCATCGTTCAAAGCTATCCCGGACACCCCACATCTTATAGTTCGGCGGGACTTATTTTAGATATCTTAAACAGAAAAAAAGAATACAATAAATTGGTCGCTGCCTGTCAGAAGTTTCTTGCTACAAACACACTATCCAAATCTGATTTCAGAAACGAGGTTTCTGGTGTTTTACGCCATTCAGAACTTAAAAGAATTCAGCTTTTGGAGGAAAAAGGCTCGTACAAGGAAGCGGCTCTAGCCTACGTTGAATATACCAAGGCTTACGGAGCCCAAGACGAAGCTCTTTACGAAAAAGCGCTCTACAACGCTTCCGTCAACTTTTATAAAATGGGGGCGGTTTTACCCGCACTCGAAAATCAGGAACGTTTTTTACGACGATTCACACAAAGCCCGTTAAAAGAAAACATGTTACTTCAAGTGGCAAAAACCTATGAAGGCTTGGCCAACTTTGAAAAAGCTGCGAGTTATTTTGAACAGTTTGCAGCCCAATACCCAAACAATAAACAAGCAGTTCAAGCTCTCCGCTTGTCAGGACTCTACTATTGGGGCGCAAAAAATGAAACCAAAGCCGAATATGTCATGAAACACTTCATAGCTAAATACCCCAACGAATCAGCGGCTGTGAATAATGACCTTCTTGAACTCTATGAAACTCAAGGAGCCAAAGACAAATTGGTCAGATACTACTTGGAATCTCGGTCCCGAAAAGGGGTTTCGTATGCTCAATATCTTTCGGATACGTTGAAAATCGCTGAAATCCAAGGCGGTAGTGCGGGGCGCCTGTCCCCTAAAACGATGGAAGAAGCGCTAAAAATTTCTCAGAGATTCCACAAAGAACTCATTAAAACAAAACCCGGAATCGAACAAACGGCTAAAGTGCTATTTTGGTTTGCCACTCAGAAGGAAAGCGTCTTCAACAAAATCAAACTTTCTCTGCCGCAAAGGACCTTGGAACTGAACTTAAAACGCAAATTGGCTCTCTTAAAAGAAATGGAAAATGAATTCTCATCCATTGCTAAATTGGGTGGAGGAGATTGGGGTTTAGGCGCCATTTATAAAACCGCTTCCGCTTACCGTTCGTTGGCACAAGATATAAATCAGGCCCCAGTCCCCGCTGAACTCACGGGAGAACAACTCGAACAATATCGAACTGAGCTAAAACGTCAGATGGTGACCCCCTTTACTGAAAAAGCTGTTAACTTGGTTGGACAATGCTTGGATAAAGCACAGGAATTTAACTTGCTCTCTCAGTGGACCACCAAATGCTATTCCTTAGGCAGTGAAATCAATTCCGAAAGATATCCTGCCATTAAGACTTTTTTCTTACCGTCTCTTCGGGTAGCTGTGATGGAGAATGGAAAGAGCAGTAAAATCGAACAGGGGTACTTGAAAAACTATCCCTACCCTTTTGATTCTACGGCTATGTTCAATCCACCTTCAAATCGGGCCCTTTCTAGTGTGCCATCTTCTCTACCTATGTTATTCGATGGAGGAAATGGGTTCGGAGGAGAAACTCACCTTTCAACACCTAACCCTTTCAATTACGCGCTTCTGGATAACAGCAGAAAAGACATTCTCAATCGCGCGATGCAGGAGAATAAGACAGGGAAACAAACCACCTTTGGTTTTTTACATTATTTAAGAATGGTCAACCCTGAAAAAGCTCTGCCGGCAGTTCTTCAGGCAATTCAGTCCGACACCAACAACATGGCTTTACACAATCTGCTGGGTTTGTGTTACTTAGACGTCGGCAATTACACATCAGCAAAAGTCACTTGGCTTTCCATGATTGCTAGGGGTTTAGATAGCGCAGAAGTTCAAAATAATTTGGGCGTGCTCTATCTTCTGCAGGGGAAAGAAAAACAAGCTATCGATTTCTTCAAAGAGGCAGCTCAAAAGGAAAATGCTTTAGAGGCTTGGACCAACTTAGGTTTTCTTTCTCTTAAATATCGAAATGGTTTTGAGGCTAAGCAGTTTTTCCAAAAAGCCACGACTCTCTCTGAATCCGACGTTCCATCCCGCGTGGGGTTTGGTGTGGCCCTTATCCAGAATCGCGAATTCGAAGCTGCGAAAGATTCTTTAGCGGAAACCTCCTCAACATTTAAAGAAGATCCTTTCGCTAAATTGACTTTCAGTTACCTGCTCCTAGGAATGGATGAAGTGGCTCTAGCTCGACAGACCATAGAAAATTACTCACGAGGGGCTATGAATTTAGACCGAGACAGTAATTTCAGACAATTGATTCAAGAATTGAGGAAAGGTTCAGCCTCGTCATCTCCAGCAGGAGAAACATTGCCTTCACTGTAATTTTAATTTTCGGGCCGTGAGAAAATCTCGTAAGTAGTGATATCCCGAAAGTAACGAAGTGAACAACGCAATATAAAGAATCCACGTGCCAACGACCACAGCGGGTAATCCGAACGCGGTGCCATACCACATTAAAAAACCAAGCCCTATCATTTGAAAAGTGAGCTTCACTTTCCCGGATTGTCCGGCAGCGATCACCAATCCTTCTCCTGCTGCCACCGCTCGAAGAGCGGTAATTAAGAACTCTCTCGATAATAAAACGATCACAAGCCATGCTTCTACTCTTCCTAGCTTCATCAACATGATCAAACTGACCAGGAGAAAAAGCTTATCGGCGACAGGATCCAGAAACTTTCCCAGCAAGCTCTCTATTCCCTATTTTCTAGCATAATAACCATCCAACAGATCGGTCACTCCCGCAATCACAACGACTAAAGCCGCCAAACGCCCCGGAGAAAAACGGAACATCGTATCTTGTGCGAAAGGTAGCTGGTCGGTATCCCACTCTAACAACAATGCCAAAAAAGGAATGAGCAGGATTCTTAAAATAGTCAGACAATTAGGCAAATTGAGAATATTGGTTTGAGATTTAAATTGTTTCAGCAAACTCATGGAGGCTTGATACTACTCCACTCCTCCTTAATAAAAAAGAGACTTCAATGCAAAAATAACCATCCAATGATTGACCCAGAACCTTGCTTTTAGGAAACTTGCTTAATGAAAATCACTGCGATTAGACCTCTATTACTGGTTCCCTTTTTATTGTTTATTGCGCATTGCACCACTGCACCGGTTTTAAAGCAGCTCCCTGTGGCCCAGCCATCTCACCGCCCTAAACGGATGATGGTTTTGGTTTTTGACCAACTTCGCCCCGATTTGATTGATCGCTTTGATATGAAAAATTTCAAAAGGCTGAGGTCTGAGGGGATATCTTACCCCAACGCCATGGTTGGCCACTTAAGTTCGGTCACCGTCGTTTCCCACCCCGTGATTACAACAGGCCTTTTCCCTAAACATCTCCCTTGGCAAGATGAGTTTTTCCTGGATACTCGAGGAGAATTGGGGAAACCAAACCAGTTTTATTCTTCGTTAGACTTAGAACCTGTTCAGTATCAAAAACTACTAGAACCCACTAAGGCTGTCTCGTTATTATCCCGATTTTCCTCTCTTGAAAAAAACAGTAGCGAGAATCATAGCTACACCCTAGGGCAAAAACAGTACGCCGTCATGGGGTTGGCCGCTCCACTTACGGGCTCGGTGATCACCCTGGGAGGGAAACTCAAGAATCCTTTAGGCTGGCGCCCACCTTTTGGGATCCGAGTTCCCTCGTTTTTTACTGAACCTTTCTTGGGTCGATTTTATCTAGACTGCAACCCCTCTTACGGGAGTGACACTTCCCTTTATCCTCTGGACGGGAATCGTTTCGCCCCAGGGCAGGATCCGCTCCACGCCGGAGGAGATCAATGGGTCTCCGATGGAATTCTTCACATTTTTAGAAACGATCCCGAATGGAAAAGTGTTTTCGCCACTTTCGGTTCTATCGATAAAATCCTTCACATTCTAGCCGAACACCAAAATGAAACCCGAGAAGGTTGGGCCATTGAAAATCATCTTACTTTAAAGGAAACGCTTAAGCGGGCTGACCTCGCCCTAGGGGATATTTTAAACTTTTTAGAAGAAAAAAAATGGCTTGAGGAAACCGTCATTCTTGTCACCGCAGACCATGGCGGACAAGCCAATGAATCCTTCCACGGCCTTACTCAACCGGGGTTAGGCACCAACTATCTTTTTTATGCCAACGCTAAAAACCGAAAAAATATCGAACTTCCCAAGAGCCTCGCCCCTATTCTAAAGAACAACTGGGTTGAAGCCATTTCTCACGATTCCGGGCTTCGCATTTGGACAAAAAATCTCACCCACATTCAGTTATCAAAACTCGCAACCGAAGTGAGTGCACTCCCAGGAGTTGCCGAAGTTTATACTCTTCACAAAACCGAAAACCGCTATCATTATGTACGAACTTTTCGCTCCCCTTCCCTCAAAGGAAAGGAATTACAATGGGCCAATGAAAACAATGCCGACCTAGTCGAAACCATGGCCACACAAGGGGCGGCCCAAATCGTGGCCTTACTCTTTGATAAACACGGATATGGATTTTTAGGAGACCACGGAGGGGCGCAAGAATGGGTACAAAGAATACCTCTGATCGTTCACTCCCCTAATATTGCTCCGCAATTTCATGGAACCGAACTTCCTAATAAAGCCCGTTTAGTTGATGTGAATCCCATTCTCAGTAAAATAATAGGACTTTCATCCCCCACAGAGTTAGATGGCAATTCTCAAGGTATTGACGTGATGTTAAGTGAATAAATAATAATAATAAAATTAGATTCGTGAGCCTCTAGATGTTCGTATAATTGTTTTTATGTTTCCTCTTACATTAAAATCTCCCGAAACTTCAATCCAATGAGGGTCAATAGCCGCCACTAGATCGTTCATGATTTTATTCACGGCCGCCTCATGAAAAATAGCCATATTACGGAAGCTATTGATGTAAAGCTTTAAAGATTTAAGTTCCACGCACTTTTCTTTGGGTTGGTACTTAATATGAATAATTCCAAAATCTGGAAATCCACTTCGAGGGCAAACCGCAGTCCATTCCGGACAGGTGAATTCAATATCATACCTACGGCTTTGCTCGGGATTTTCAAAAGACTCTAAACCTACAAATGGGCTGGACCCAAAATCAAATTCATTCATAGGCCGTTTCTACAACAAACCAAAATCAAAAGCAATTTGAGCTCTCACTCCAAACAAGCGGCCCTTTGAATTTCCCGGTAGATTATAAAAAAGATGAAGCCCTGTTCGTAACACCCGGTTTGGGGCCAATTCAAAATCTAAAGCTCCTCCAAGCAGCAGAAACCAAAGTTTATCGGCTTTAATCTTTAAATCTTCCGAAACGGAGGAGGTCTGAGTCCCGCTTAAGGGCAACAACACCTCAGTGCCAATTTCAGTCCACCAAGCAGGCTCCCATGGGTTCTCTACTCCACCGCCCCTTTCCATTAAAAAGGAGAGGCTTGTAGCCAAACCTAGAAAGTTCACTTTCTGAGTGAACTGAGAAATCGATGTGTCTTGATTGATCCCGGTCCCATCGATGTCTCTGGACACTCTTAAATATCGGTAGGACGGTTGAAATAAGATTCGCATTCCAGGAAATTGATACTGAACAGATAATCCCCCACTTAACCCCAATCCCCGCGATAATTTTTCCCCTGACTCTACTTTAGCTAGGGGACCATCAAAGCTAGAATTAATTCCCAAAAACCAATCTGCTTTTCTCCCCAGTTTCTCGGAGGCTAATCGTCGACGATATTTCCGTTTTCTAGGGTCCTCGATACCTTGAATTCCTGAAGATTTCGTTTTCTGTTGATTGTTAGAGTTTGACGACTGGAATTCATTAAAACTCGAACTCGATTTCGAAGTTTTGGGTTCACTCAACCCAAAACGGGAAATTCCAAAAGAAACCATCATCAGCAACAAAAGGTTAAATCGTCCTACCATGTAACCCTTCTTGCTAAAAATTTTCCCAACATCAGAGTCACTATCCCCCAAATCAGAAATAAAAGATGAGTGTAAGGACTTGAACTTCCCTGCCCCCCCATCGCAACCCCGGCACACCCTTTAAGTCCGACGTAAGCTTCAAGAGTCTCAGGGTTCTTAAAAGGATTAGGGGCAGCCCCTAAAAACTTAACTTCCGAGTAAAATATCTCTCGAATCCGACTCACATGAACCCCAGAGAAAAGAGCTTTATCAGCTTTCACCACAGCTTCAACTGAGGAGACAAATCCAGGATTGCTTCCCAAAAACGAAAGACTTTTGATCATGAGTTTGTCAGTGTCCGTTTTGAGCAACTCAGTTCGGAGCTTCCAAAAAGCGGAAGCCCAGGAAAGCCCTGCATAATGGGGGTCGGCAGCGTCCTCGTTATCAATGTAAGGCAATAAAATACCCATATCACGCCTAACTCCCGAACAAGCAGGAAAAGAGATCAGACCTAAAGTGATATCACTCGAATTAAGTTCCGAAATCTGAGAAGCCGCAGCATAATCTGAATAACCCTCGTGGATAATATCACCCACGGTGGTCTTAGCGTGACTAGCAAATTCAATTCCAGAAAGAGTATCGGTCACAAAATGCTGGTACTCGTGCACTGTCACAAAAGCTTCTCGAGCCAAATTATTAATCGTCTGAGCCCCCGAACAGCCTGAAATAGTTACTTGAGAACTCGAAGGTCTTAAAAACACAAGACACCTCTGTTCATTTTGGCCATCCCCACAAGGAACAGACACATAAGCCGCATTATCGGCACCATCTCCAAAAGTGATGAACTTTGAATTAATGATGACAAATAAAGGGTCTGGAAAAGATTGAGTCACTCCAAGACTTGAAAAATAAGTTGCCAATTGTGTGCGAAATTTTTGGAGATGATAAAACACATTCCCAGCATCAAAGGCTTGATTCACACAAGTGGTGGTCTCGGTTTCATCAGCGTCTACACAATTATGATTATAAGAAAGCGGAGATGTGACTGGAGTATACTGAGCTGGCTTGACCTCTTTGCGACTGTAAGGATTAGCTTGAGTCCCAGCCCCCTGTTCTCTTACCACATGAACTGAGGCATCAATTAATTTAGCAGCGTCCGTCGTTGTCACATTTTCAGCTGTGGGAGTTGCATTAGCTACAATACTATTTTTAAAGACATTAACATTAACCCGCTCACCTTGGGCTTTTCTTATTTTCTGAAACTCACTTAGTATTTTTGCAGTCTCCTGTTCTACCACCAAACTCACAGGCAAACCGTTAGATGAAGTAAAAAGATCCACCTGATAGGCCGAAATCCATTTTCCTCCAGATTCAGCTCGCCATAGAATCGGCTCCCATTTTGTTCTTACCACCTCTAAGTTTCTTTGGTTTTTGAAATCGGTCACCAACTGTTTTTCAATACTAGATCTAATCTCTTCGGAATCCGGGAGAACCCGTTCAGAAATCATTTCCTCAAGATCGCTATCCGCATATTCAATCCAGCCTTCGCGATTGTAGTGAATGGCGAGTCCTAGACCATCTACTCGTCTCCCGCGAATGCTCAACTGAAAATGATGATGATTGTGCGTGGTATCACTCACCATTTTCCGTTTCAACCAAACAGCTTCTCGGCCCATTGTAGAAAAGTTCTCGTGCAAAAATTTTCTAATCTGCCGTGACTCATCTAGTCGTGCCCCCCGCAGATTTGCAGGCCTAACAAACTCCCAATCCCGCCCGAGCCCAGAAGCATAACGCTGCACATCTGCGAATGATATCGTCGATAAAACAATAAAAAGGCTAAAACATTGCACCCATTGAATTTTATTTATTCTTAACGTCATGATTAGAGACTAAAGTCTCCTTATTTTTTGCCCAAACGTCAACTTTGGGAATCAATTTGAGACTTTAGCCCAAATTTAAGTTAAAATTAAAGCATCATCTTAACCCTGTAATCGAGAAAACACTATGTTCCTAATTCGTCTTTTATATCGTTTCATCGCACTTTTTGAGACGCACGCAACCCCTCAAGGGTTGGCCTTTGGGGTCTGTCTAGGAATGTTAATGGGATTATCTCCTTCGTACACTTTGCAATTCTGGATAGCATTTTCCTTGGTTTTTTTGATTCAACTCAATTTAGCCTCACTGTGTTCTTCCTGTGCGGTTTTCAGTTTAATCAATTACTTAGGAGGTTCTCTTTTTAAAAAAATGGGGATATCTCTTTTAACTCCGCCTGTGGCCCTAAAGTTTTGGAGCGCTTATTTTGAGGCTCCCATTTTGCCTTTCACCGATTTCAACAATCCCCAAATTCTTGGCAGTTTTTTGTTTGGGATATTAGCGCTGGTTCCTATTTTTATGGCTTCCGTTAAAATCACTCAACGACTCGAACCCACGATTGATCATTGGTGGCGAACGACTAAAGCTTACAATCTCTACCGAGGCTACAAACCCTATGCTAGATAAGAAAAATATCGTTAGGCTCAAAGGTATCCTTCCATGGGTGTTCACGGTGACAGCAGGGATAGTCACATTCTCTGCCTCTTACGAAAACTGTTTAAAAACCTGGCTAGAAACGAAGAGCTCTCAGGCCTACGGAGCTAAAATTGATATTGAGTCAGTCCATGTCGAGCTTTTTCGAGGTAAAGCCACTCTTAAAAACATTCAAATCACCAACCCCTCGGAGCCTTTAAAGAATTTTGCCACTTTAGATACAGTAAAGATTCATTTTAATTTTCGAGACCTATTGAAAAGAAAGTTAATCATCGAGTCACTTGAGATCGTTGGATTAAAACCTCTTACCCAACGATCCTATTCTGGAGTTCTCGACGGATTAGAAGACTTGGAATCGGAGAACCATCCTATCTTTTGGGAAAAAACTGAAACGGGAAGCTACGCTAAAGTTCGAAATCAAATCAAAGAAGGGGCCTTTAAAAATCTCTCTCAAGTCACCACCGGAGCTTATACTCTGGGAAAATTGCCTAACCCCAAAAAAACCTTAGCCTCTTTGAAGTATCTTGAAGAGCTCACAAAAAACTTCGACAAAGCAGGCAGGGACTGGAAAAGGCAAGCTAATTTACTTCCCTCCCCAGCCCAATTGAACCAATGGCACGCGGAAGTCACCCGTTGGAATGAACCCGAGCGAGGAATAGCTTCGCTCCCAAGCGATCTCATGGAAACCCGAAGGAAAGTGGCTTCAACCCTAAGAGAAAAACATGATTCTTTAATTGAACTGCTAAAAGAAGCGAACAAAAGTTTAACCGAGTTCAAAGGGCAAATGGAGGAGTTGAATCCATTGCTGAATCAAGACATTGAAACGGTAAAAAAAGAACTAAATCTCCCAAGTTCTGAGGAGAACGATTTATCAGTATCGTTGTATGGACTTCAAGTGATCTCTTTTCTGGAGCGACTCGCTTTTTGGTCTAGTGCTTACCGAAATCATGGGACAGTCATTTCTCGAAAACCCGGGTATGAATTAGTCCGAATCGACTCCCCTGGAAAAACCGTTTTCCATTTTTTAAATCAAAGAACCTCGCCTTCGATTCACATTAAGAACGGAACACTCTCACAATCAGAATCTGGAACTCAGGAAAAAAAGATTTACGGCAGTCTCACGGACTTCATGCTTTTTGCCCATTTTTATAAAAAACACTTCACACTTTCCCTTGAAGCCACGTTACCAGAAATCGAATTAGAGGGACTTAAATTCAATATTGGAACAGCCCAAAACGATGGAGTTCCTATAGAAACCTTCGATGTTTCCTTCGACTCTTTTCCCATCACCAACATCTCACTGAGAAGGACCCCTGATTTTGACATAAAAATTGCTAATGCAACGGCTCGAATGAACTTTTCAGGTAAATTTGAGGGCCCCAAACTCGAAGCTAAAGGGAAAT
>OMIX01000025.1 GCA_900299195.1 Deltaproteobacteria bacterium | reverse complement strand
GTATCGTCGATGAAAATACCGATTGGGAAATCACGGCGAAAAGAATTGCCTGGGGAAAGTTTTTTAATGCGGGTCAAACTTGTGTAGCCCCCGACTATGTTTTAGTGCCCAAAGGTTCGATGGCGAAGTTTGTTTCTCTTCTCGAAAAAAATATTTCTGAGTTTTATTCCTCTGCTCCTGAAAAAAGTGCCGACTACGGAAGAATCATCAATCAAAGACATTACGAGAGATTAAAAAATTATTTAGCTCAAGGCAAAGTAGCTATTGGGGGAATATTTCGTGACGAAGAGAGATTTCTTTCTCCCACAGTGGTGACTGACGTCGATTGGAACTCGGCCCTGATGAGCGAAGAGATTTTCGGACCCATTTTACCGATAATCGAATACGAATCGCTTGAGCAAGCGATGAGTTGGGTCAGGGCTAGGCCGAAACCATTGGCACTTTACTTTTTTTCTCAGAATAAAGAAAAAGCAGAAAGAGTGTTGAGAGAACTTTCGTTTGGAGGCGGATGTATTAATGACACTTTGGTTCATCTCGCTAATTCACAACTTCCTTTTGGCGGAGTTGGGCCCAGTGGGCTAGGGAGCTACCACGGCAAGTATTCTTTTGACACTTTTTCCCATCAAAAAAGTGTAGTCAAAAGAAGCTTTTGGTTCGATGTGGCTTTGAGGTATCCGCCGTATTTGAATAAGCTTCCCATTTTGAGAAAAATAATGCGCTAAATCAGTTTAGCTCTTGGTGTAGAATTAAAGCTTCAAATCACTTTTCTGGTTTTTTATTTCCTTTCAAATTATCACTTAGGAGGCACAATGAAGCGGTATTCTCTATTTCGTATTTCAGCCGTGGTTGTCGGCGTCACCTTACTCTCTGCTTGTTCAGATTCTCCTTCTACAGGGGTTACATTGAGTGGAACCCTATCGGGAAGTTTGAGAAATTTTAGTTTCAAAACTTTGGTTAACAGCCTGGTGAACGACCACCAATTTCGGACTGGGGTGGCTACAACGGTTTCATGTGCGACGGCCGAAAATCCTCCTCAAGTGGTCACAGGTACCGTTGATGGAAGCGGAAATTTCGCTGTTGATCTATCGGAAGTGGTGGGTAAAGGGGTTACATGCACGGTTCTCGATAGTACTGGCGATGTGCTTGGAACTTTTTTGTATGAGAACTCCCAGGAGAAAAGTTTTTCAGGAGACTCAAAAAAAATTGATACAGTCCCCTTTGAAAGTTCGAAAGATTTGGGCACAGTTAGTGTTTCGGGAGGGCAAATTACAGTCGATGCTGACAGTTTAGGAATTGATACGGCTGGGGAAGCGGTTTCCGCTGCAACAGCGTTTGATCCGACCGGTTCGTGGACTATTGGAGCTGCGGCAGACATCCTGCCTACTGGGTATATTGGGCCTTGTGCCAATGGAAGTCCTAGTTGTCATGGCCCTACTCAAGGCGAGAAAATTTACATTAAAAGAACGGTCGGTAAAGAATTCACTCCAGATGTGACTTGTCAGAATCACGTTGCGGACGGAACCTTTGATAATGCAACCTGTGATGGCACGACAGGAACCGAGGATGCTTTTGTTCTTAGTATCTGGATGTCTCAAAACAGTTTTAACGCTTGTGGAAATGGGGTAGATAAAGGCGCCTTGGGGTTTAATGAAGCTCAAGCTAAAGCTTATGGCTACATTGATTTCTCCTCAGACACATCGACCGTTCATGATGCATTTAGCTACTCCTCATCCCTGAGGCCAGCTACGATTACCGATGGATGGAAAGTTAGCACAGCTACCGCAGCCTGGCCGTTAATGAACTGTAAAAGCGTATCCAGTGGCGGCCAGACCGCTTGGAAATGCTTTGATAATGCAAACCACTACTCGTTGAGTTTGGGTGGGGGATGCACAGCTGTAAATGGTGAGCCGTTACAGCCCGATAATTGGAGTAACATCAAATGGGCGAATTTCTCCAATTGCAGCTCTTCTAGCACAACTTTCGATAGCCTGCCTCTGCAAAGTAACAGTTGTACATATCCTTATTGGCCAGGTGGGGTTGAAGCTAATGCTGTCAACGTGACCTGCTCGAGCACATGGGGTGCTTTTAACGTTGGAGCTAATACCCCTTATATCGACGGACCCGTGGACCCAGAACTTATTCTGGCCCAGGGAGCATTATGCTCTAGTTTAGTTACTGGCGGGGATGCGGGAAAAGAACTTCAGAAACTGCAGTGTTATGCCAATTACTTCTGGCAAAACTCAAATACTTTTCCAACGTCAGCCTGTATGAGACAAATCCGAACCGATTGGGGCGCAACTACACCTGCAGACTTCGTTTTGGATGATGGACCTGGTCGCCCGATGAATATGGCTCTTACTGAGAAAGCAACCTACCTTTCAAATGATGTAGTGACTTTTACACAATATGAAAGTGATTTTAGAGGTGTTCAGGTTCAAGACAGTAATGGAAGCTCGTGGGTGTCCTGTAAAACCAAATCAAAAAATACGATTACAGTCACTAAAGCAAATGCTGCTGGAACAGAAATGTTAATTAAATTTGTTTCTGAAACCAGTTTAGAAGATACCAAAACGGCATGTGAAGCAGTTGCTGCAGATCCTGTATTGGCATCTCAAAGCTTGAATTTGGGTGAGATGCGCATGTTATTCAAAATGACAAAAGACCCTGTAAAATCGGTAAAAATGGCGAAGAAATAATTATTAAAAGGGGTCAGTCGACTTTCAATATTGAAAGTCGATTGACCCCTTACTTCTTCTTGAAAGTCGATTGACCCCTTACTTCTTCAATTGAAAGTCGATTGACCCCTTACTTCTTCAAATGCCAGGCTTTGAGTTTTAAAAAGGTCTCAATGCCGTAATGAGATAACGTGCAGCCAACGCCCGAATGGCCTCGCCCAGCCCACGGAAGGTTGGGGCTGACGCGGTCGCAGCAGTTCCAGTACACAGTGCCAGAATTCACCTGTTTCAAAATACTTTCTGCCCGCTTTTCGTCCTGGGTATAGACTCCAGCCGTAAGACCGTACTCTGTATCGTTCATGAGCTTGATGGCCTCTACGTCCCCCGAAACTTTTTGAATCCCAATGATAGGCCCGAAAGATTCCTCTTTCATTAAGAGCATCTCGTGGTTCACTTGGGTTAAAACAGTAGGTTCAAAGTAACTTCCAGCTCGGTTTATTTTTTTTCCGCCCGTTAGCACTTTAGCCCCTCTGGCGAGAGCATCTTTGATTTGGTTCTCTAAAATCTCAACCTGTGCTGAGCGAGTGAGAGGTCCAATGTATGTTTTCTCGCTTAAAGGATCTCCGACGACGAAATTTTTTACTTCACTGACAAAAGACTCAACGAAAGAGTCGTAAATCGCCTGGTGAACATAAATTCGCTCAACCGCGCAACAGCTTTGGCCGTTATTGTAAAACGCTCCATCGGCAAGGCTACTAGCGGCCATTTTAATATCGACGTCCTCGCAAACATAAACCGGGTCTTTTCCCCCGAGCTCCAATTGAACTTTGGTTAGTTTCGAGGCGACCTGCTCATTGATTTTTTTGCCAGTGGCATAGGAACCCGTGAAAAAGACCCCGTCTAAAGGAAGTTTCAGAAGTTCTTCCCCCACTTTACCGCCGCCAATAATCAAAACAAAAAGTTCCTGCGGCACACCCGCATCGTGTAACAATTGGGAGATCAGGGTTCCAGTGCAACTTGCGTATTCTGAAGGCTTATAGAGAACGGCGTTTCCTGTGAGCAGAGCCGGGATAAAAACATTCGAGCCGACGAAATAGGGGTAGTTCCAGGCTGAAATATTCGCAATCACTCCTAGCGGTTCCTTTGCTATTTTTTCACTGATTGCCGCATCTTTTGCAGATACTTTTTCTTCCTTAAGTACTTTAGGGGTCTCTTTCAGAAAAAAATCGATTCGAGTCAGTAAACCGTTGAGTTCATTTTTCGATTGGGTAATAGGTTTTCCCGTTTCATTGGTGAGAACTCGAGCCAAATTGTCTTTTTCTTCAGTGATTAAACTTTTGAACTTTTCAATGGTGGCTAATCTTTTTTTTATTGGCGTTTGGGCCCAATTAACTTGAGCCTCTTTCGCTTTGTGAAATTTGGCTTTGAGGCTTTCAGCAGTATCTTCTTCTAAACTAACTAAGTGGCGGTCGGTTGCAGGGTTGTAAATTTCTAGCATGATTGTTCTCTTCTCTTCTGAGCGGTGATTAAAAACTGCTTTAAGATGGGGCCGCAGTCGAGCAGTGTTTTGTCTTTAGGATCATGAAACTCAGGATGCCATTGAAAAGCGTAAACAAAGGGCTCTCCTTCAAGCTTAATGGCCTCGATAATGTTGTCCTCCTTAGAAATTGCTTCGATAAGCAATCCTTGCCCTAAATTTTTGATAGCTTGGTGATGAATCGAGTTCACTTTGGCTTTGTTTTTTTTGAAGGTTTGCTCTAAGAGTGAACCCTTTTGAAATTCTACTTCATGAAAGTTCTGGTCATAAGTTTCCCAATGGCGGTGAGTTTTGGATTGGGGAACTTGGGTGTTGATATCTTGATAGAGACTTCCACCGAATGCGACATTTAATAACTGAGCTCCTCGACAAATCCCTAAAATCGGTTTGTGCTGTCGGACACATTCTTTAACGAGAGCAATTTCGTATTGGTCTCTGACATAGTCGCCAGCCCATTCAGGTTTCAAGGGAGTTTCCCCATAGTTTTTGGGAGAAACATCGGAACCCCCTTGTAGAACAAGTCCATCCAAATCAGCCACGATATCTTTAAGTGTGATCGAAGAATTGGGGTGAACCGTAGGGATAAGAAATCCGAGGGCTTTCTCAGTGAAGATCCAGTGTGCTATCGACTCCTCCATGTAAAGAAGAGTTTTTCCTTTGAAAAGATTTCTTTGAGGGTCAGCGTGAAAAAAACAGGCAGAAAAACCGATTCGTAAGAGCGACATTAAAAAGCCTCCTGAAAGATCTGATGAAAGTCTTTCTCTGTGCAAGCTCTTGGATTATTTTGATGGCAAGAATCCTGGAATGCGAGTAGAGCAAGAGTCGAAAGGAGTTCCTTCGTAATTTTCGATTCCTTCAGGGTTGCGGGAATTCCTAATTGCTTTTTCCACTCTTTTAGCCAGGAAATAAAAGCTTCTCCCGTGTGAGTTTTTAGACCAATGGTTTCCGCAATTTTTGCAAACCTTTCAGGCACAGCTTGAATATTAAAAGCCAAAGCAAAGTCGATCATCAGACCATTAGCGAGTCCATGGTGGAGATCGGCGACTGTCGATAAGGCATGAGCGCAAGAGTGGGTGAGCCCCAAGCCTTTTTGGAAAGCAATCGCTCCCATCATCGAAGCCATCATCATTTGAGCACGGGCTTCGATATTGCTTGGGTTTTGAACTGCAGTTAATAAGTGTTTTGAAGCTAGCCTCATCCCTTCAAGAGCAATTCCGTCGCAAATAGGATGGTATCCCTTGGCTAAATAGGCCTCCACACAGTGAGTGAAAGCGTCCATACCCGTCGCTGCGGTAATGGATGGCGGAAGGGCGAGAGTCAATTCCGGATCGGCAAAAACCTCTTTAGCAAGAAGAGCAGGGGAGAAAATAATTTTTTTGATATGGGTTTTTTCGTCGGAAATCACAGTGCTTCTTCCTACTTCACTTCCTGTGCCGGACGTGGTCGGGATAGCCACCCAGAAAGGGATGGGCCTGTTAATGGGGAGGGCACCCGGTTTTTCATCTTCATAATCAAAAAGATCACCCGGATGGTGGATGAGCAGAGCCACAGCTTTAGTCACATCAAGAGCAGCTCCACCTCCCAGTCCAATGAGCGAATCGGCTTGATGAGCCCGATAAGCTTCAACCCCTTTGAGAACTTGAGATTTAATTGGGTTTCCCGAAATATCGGAGAAGACGCTGATCTCAAGCCCCTGGCTTTTTAAGTGAGCTACAAATTCTTTAAAGAAGGGCAGAGAAGCGATGCCTCGATCTGTAACAATCAGAGGCCTTTTAAGATTCTTTTCAAGGAAACTCTTTCCGACATCATGGCTGGCACCTGATCCAAAAAATATCGTCGTAGGAAAACTAAATTTTGTTTTTGGTATTTTCATATAATTTCAAAGTAACGTTTAAGTTCCCAGTGGGTCACAGAGTCTTGAAATTGTCTCCATTCCCATTCCCTAGTTTTAACAAAGTGTTCTACAAAGACTTCACCCAAAAGTTCTCTGGCTAATTTAGATTCAGAAAGTTTCTTTGTAGAATCTAAGAGATTTCTCGGAAGTCTTTCCGTTGTCTTATCTAAGTAAGCACTTCCCACCACAGGTTTGGCTGTGAGGGATAGGTTTTTTTCAATCCCATAGAGACCTGCAGCGAGCAACGCTGCTAACGCAATGTAGGGATTGATATCACTTCCTGTGATTCGAGCTTCCAATCGAGTTGATTTTGAGCTGCCGGGGATCACCCTAAAAGCCGTGGTCCGGTTATCGATTCCCCAGGTCGATTTTGTGGGAGCCCAGTACCCATCTACTAATCTCTTGTAACTGTTCACCGTCGGTGCAAAGAAAGGCAGAATTTCGGGTAAACAGTGAAGCTGCCCGGCCAAATAACTTTTGAAAAGAGATGACATTTTGTGACTGTCTTTGGCGTCATAAAATAAATTGGTTTTACCCTCAGTATTCCATAAACTTTGATGTACATGCCCGCTGCAGCCTGGAAGAGTTTCACTCCATTTCGCCATAAAACTGGGCATGATTCCAAAACGGTAACCAATCTCTTTCGTAGCGGTTTTAAATAAAACACCGCGGTCAGCAGCTTCGAGCGGATCAGAATAAAGAATGGCAGCTTCAAGAACTCCGGGGCCGGTTTCAGTGTGAAGTCCTTCAAGGGGGATCTGAAATTGATTCAGTTCATTAAGTAGGGCTTCAAAAAAGGGTTGGTTCAAACTGGATCGAAGTAAAGAGTAACCGAACATTCCTGGGGTGATGGGCTCTGGTGCTACATATTTCTTTTCAGCCCAACTTTGTGGAGTTTCTTTAAAATTGAACCATTCGTACTCCACTCCCATTTTAGCTGTGTAACCCGCCGCCAGGAGTTTGGTGATTGTTTTTTTGAGTAACTGTCTTGGGCAAATGGCCAGAGGGTTTCCTTGCCCATCTTCAAAATCCCCTAAAAAGAAAGGCGTGTTGTTATCCCAGGGAATTTTTCTATAAGTGTTGAGATCGATTTTAGCTTGAGCATCGGGGTAACCTGAGTGCCACCCGGTGTAGTTGGAATTATCATAACAAACATCGGTGCTATCCCAACCAAATATGACATTACAAAAACCAAAATTGCTTTCTGCAGCAGAGAAAAATTTATCTTTTAAAATGTATTTTCCTCTTAAAATTCCATCCATGTCGGTGACGGCAACTTTTACATGAGAGGCGGGACTATTTTTAATTTCATGAATAATATTTTGGGATTCTTTTTTAGGGCTGATAGTGTCAGTCATAGAACCATTTCTCCAATTTCAATTTTAGAGAAATACTATATCAAGTTTTAAACCACTCTTTAATAGAATAGATGAAGCTGAAATTGGATATCTTGAGATGAGGTATCTACTCCCAAGATGGTGTCCTTTTTGTTGATGTAGAGAAGCTCTAAGTCGGTTCCCGCCAAAAGATAGCTTTTAAAACCGAACATCCACTCAAGGCCGCTTCCCTCGTTAAAGCTTCTAGAAATATTGGAGTATGCGCCTGAAAAAAGAAAATAGTTCTCTCTAAACAACCGAGTTTGAGTATCTAAAGTATAAACATCTCCTCCATTAGCAAAACCGGGAGCAAACTCTTTATTAACGTGCAGCATATCGATGTTTGCTGTGATAGGGCCTAGTTGTAGCCCTCCCGTTGCGGAATACATAGATTTACCAAGCTCTTGCCCTCCGGTTCGAGTGGTCGTTTTCCAGTAAGAGAACATAAAAGAGGCACCCATGGTCACAAAACGTCCACCGAAGTTAGCTGCAAAACCATGAATATCTTCGCCTCCGGACATTGGGCCAATCAGATGGAAATTGGCGAAGGGAACGTTAGGAGAGGAGCCAACGGATGCGGCCATAAAGACGCTTCGTACCGTCAATCCTGAAACAATTTGAGCCAGAGAAGTGTGGTCAGGGGTGTAATATCCAAAAAGGGGTCGATAAAGGCCTCCCATGACGAAACTATTGAAAGGAAGATTGTCACTAATGACATATGCGCTTCTCACTCTAGCTTCGGTGGTAAAAAGTCGGTCGAGTTGAGAATTGATAGGTCCGTTTAAAAAACGGGCTTCAGTAACAAAAGTGAGATATTCCGGAATAGGCTTAAATCTTAAGTAAAGGTCGGCTGACATCGGAAACGCACGGAGTTTATTTTTCGTGGTTGTGGGAGTGTCGTTCACCCGATTGAGTACAAAATATCGAAAATCGGCTCCTCCTGAAATCGCAAACATTCTTTCAAGATGGTAGGGGTCTCCAATGGGAACTAGGGTTTCGTAAGCTTGGGGAGAGACGTTGGTGTAATCAAAGTACTCATGTCTTCGATCATATTTATTTTCATTGATGTCCAGTTCATCTATGGTGGCCATCATCGGTTTTTTCTTAAGAGGAGTGACTTTGGGTAAAGGTTCTTTATTTTTAACTGCATTGGCCCCCTCTTGATCGAAATAGGGTTGCTTCTCAAAAGGAGCTGGGGTTTTTTTGTTCGTTAAAAGCCCGTTGATGAAAACACTGCGAAGCCATCGTTCTTGAGTCCATCTACCGTAAGAACTTCGCATTCCTCCGCCATTGGGGTTAACATGGCACCCCTGACAAGCTAAAGTGCATCGACGTTCCGACAGTTCTTTGTTGAATCTACCTGGAGCGTGACAGCCAGCGCAATTTTGTGCGAATCGGTTTGAGAGCCAGGGTTGGCTCAGTGCTAACGATGGGAAGAATAATATTAAAAAAAGGGCCAGGCAGCGAAGTAAAGGAGCCACGGGGAATATTCTTTGAGAAAGAGTCATTTTATTTAATCAGGGTTTGAGACTAACTACTTATTTTTCCTGATTTTATCCCATATGTAAAGTAACGCGGCCCATTTTTGGGTAAGCTAAAAAAGTGGTTCACCCCAGTCCAAAATAAACCGATACGGTGGAGAGGATCTCTACTATGTCGACAGCGTTAGAAGGATTGGTGCGTCAAACTTTGGTTGTGATCAGTGAGGGGCAACTTTGTAAGAAAGTTTTTGCACCTGCGGGATGGTTACATTCCAAGATACAGTCTTTAGATCAGCTCAATGCTTGCGTGGACCGAGCTGTCGTTCAGCAGTTGCGTCTATTGGTGGTTGTCGGTGAGGATGAACTCTCGCGAAGTCTACAGCTTTTGGAGTTAAAAAAAGAAGGGTTTCAAAGTTTGGATTTTGGCGTGTTATTGGTTTCAGAAGACCCTAAGGACTTTCTAAAGAAACAAGGACTTCCCAATTCTGTTCTAGACATTCTCAGTGAGAAAGAGGCAAAAAGCCAACTTGATTACTTCCTTTTAAAAAATCTGCGTCCTAAGGTGGCTTCGGGTAGAGGAAATCAGAAAATAGGCGCTGATGTTCTAGCTAAATTTAACGCCATTGTGACTGAACTTTCAGAAGAAAAAAATGCTGAAAAGCTTTTTGAAAAAATAATTTTAAAAGCCATTGAGTTCGGAGAATGTCATGGTGCCCTCTTTTATGTTCTTCGTGAACAAGATGGGGAGAACTATTTTGTCCCAAAAATGATCGTCGAATCAGGTTCCGAGCTTATTATCGACAAAAAAAGACAGGTCGTAGACGAAAATAGCATTTGTGGTTATGTGGTGGAGACCGGAAAAATCCATTGCGTTTTTGATTTTGAAAATGTGAAAACGATTCGTCGAGGCGCTTACAATCCTAACTTGGATTATCCCAATATTGAAGCGGTAGATTCTCTTATTACGATTCCCCTTAAAAACAGCCGGAATGAAATTGAGGGGGTTCTTCAGATAGTGAATAAGAATACTTCCGGACAAAATCAACATAAGCGCAAAACCCACTTTGATTTTGAAGATGAGACTTTGTGGACAGCTTTTGCCACTCAAGCTGGAATATGCTTAGAAAATATGGAGTTCTATGAGGGTGTTCATGGACTTTTTGAAGGGTTTGTAAGGGCTTCGGTTAAAGCCATTGAAGCTAGAGATGTGAGTACAGGGGGGCACTCGGAGCGAGTGGCGAAAATGTCAGTAGGATTGGCGAGAGCGGTTACCGAGATAGATGTGGGCACTTATCGATTGGTAAAGTTTCGAGATGAAGAAATGCGAGAGCTGGAATATGCAGCTATGCTTCATGACTTTGGAAAGATTGGAGTTCGAGAAGAGGTACTTACCAAAGCTAAAAAACTGCATAGCTGGCAACTTAAAGGGATTTCTGAAAGATTAAAAATTTGTAAAGCAGCGGTAAAAATTCACCTCCTTGAGGACAAATTAAAAGGGGGCCATGGTTCTCAAGCTCCATTGGAACAAATGTATGAAAAGAGGCTTCAAGAGTTGGATAGTTATTGGCAAATTATTGAGGCATCCAATAATCCCACCATCTTGAAACGAGAAAATTTAACAGCTTTAGAAAAAATCAGGAAAGAGCAGCTCAGTCTCCCGGATGGTGAAAAAATTGCGTTGTTGACCGATGAGGAATATCGGGCCCTTTCTATCACTCAAGGCACACTGACGGAGGATGAACGTTCAGAAATCGAATCCCATGTAAAACATACCTACCAATTTCTGAAAATGATCCCTTGGACTCGAGAATTTAAAAACCTAACTGAAATCGCTTATTGTCACCACGAAAAGCTTGATGGCACAGGGTATCCAAGAAAACTGGTTTCCCATGAGATTCCTCTTCAATCAAAAATCATGACTATCGCAGATATTTTTGACGCTCTGACTGCAAGAGATCGATGGTACAAAGATTCGGTTCCAGTCGAGAAAGCTATTGAAATTCTTTATGAAGAGGTCAAGTTAGGTAAGTTGGATGAAGCTCTGTTTGAAATATTTGTAGCTAAGAAAATCTACGAACAGGCCCAACTCAATGTGATTCACCAAGTCGCATAGAACTGTATAAATCCAGCTGTCAATTCATTGACAAAAATTTTAGTTGTTCTAAAATTAATACAGTTGCTCATCAATTATTAATCCCAAAAATAAAGAGGTCTTACGGAATCAAGAGAAGCCGTTATCGTGATCTCAGAGTCGGTTTTTTAAGAGCCAAGATTTTGACTGTCAGATATTTGACTTGAATTGAATCTGACGGATGGAAAGGAATTGGAATGAATCGTATTGTCATCTACGAGCCGAACCCAGAGCTACTGGCAATGTATCGAGGCCAGTTAGAGAGCCAAAAATTTTGGGTCTTCGCATGCCAAGATGAACAAGAGGTCAAAGCTCTCATACAAAAACAGATCTTCCATCTCTGTTTGTGGTCTTCAGAAAATGTGGAATCATTGGAGACTATTCATTATCTTAAGAGCCAACGACCTGAAATGGGCTTTATTGTCATGAGTAGCATTGTTGATCCTGCATTTATTGTGTCGTGCATTCGGTCGGGAGCTTCAAACTTTTGGGCAAAGACATCAGAGTCCCACACTTTTATTGACGTCATTACGCAAACACTCGGTAGAATCGTTCCAACTTCGGGTCAAGAACCCAATATCGATTTCCCATTTCCCCAATTCGTAGGAAGACACCCCGAAATCCAAGAGATTTTTCGTCTTATTTTGAGCATTAAAGACACCGATTCTACTGTGCTGATTACTGGAGAGAGTGGAACCGGAAAAGAGGTGGTGGCAAAAGCGATCCATAATTTAAGTCCCCGAAAAAAAATGCCTTGGGTTGCAGTGAATTGCGGTGCCATTCCAGCAAACCTCCTTGAGAGTGAATTGTTCGGACACATGAAAGGGGCTTTTACCGGAGCGACTCAAAACCGAAATGGACGTTTTCAAATTGCCGGAACGGGAACTCTCTTTTTAGATGAAATCAGTGATCTTTCCTTTGATCTCCAAGCCAAAATACTCAGAGCCATACAAAATAAGGTCTATGAACCTGTGGGCAGTGCGCATAGCATAAAATTAGATGCCCGTATTATTGCAGCGACTAATCAAGACCTTGAACAGGCAGTCGCAGACAGAAAATTTAGAGAAGATTTATTTTATCGTCTTAATGTAATTCCTATTTACATTCCACCCTTGCGTTCGAGAAAGAGTGATATTCCACTTCTAGTAAAAGCTTTTATCGATAAGTTTTCTGAAACTCATATGAAGAAAATTGTGGGAGTGTCTGAGGAAGCGATGAGATGCTTAATGCAATATCAATGGCCGGGTAATATTCGGGAGCTTGAAAATTTGATCGAGAGAGTGGTGGTATTGAAACGCGAGGAGGGGCTTATCGAAATGAAAGATCTTCCGATTCACCACTTCAAAAAGATAAGGCTTGACCGTTATGTGGCCAATGTTTCACTACCAGATGAGGGAGTTGACTTTAATGATGCTGTGAATGATTTCGAGAACGAGTTGATTATCCAGGCTCTTCAAAAAACGGACGGTAATAAAAATAAAGCCGCTACACTTCTCAATTTGAATCGAACCACTTTGGTGGAAAAATTAAAGCGAAAAGGGTTGAGAATAGCAGCTTAGGCCTTTAGTTTAGGGTTGTTTTTTCTTCTTGTTTTTTTCCTGCTCCGCAGTCACTGCTTCTTTATCTCCGGAATCAATAAACTGTTTCATAAAATATTTAAGAACCGTACTTCGCTTCGCACCGCCCATCATAGATTTAATATCTTCGTAAACGGTAGGGTCGTTGACCAAAGCTCCTAAAGTGCCTTCCCCTTCATCTATTTTAGAAAGAATACTTTCCAATTTAGCAGCCGACTTGCTTAGGTGAGTCCCACTGTTCCCATAGACCATTTCGTGAAGCATACCCTTCTGTGTTTTTACTTGAGTGCTTAAGTCGACCAAATTAGAAGATAACTTGTTCAGGCTTTTTAGGAGAAGGGTTACTTCACCTTCATCCGAAAAATATCGGGAGACATCAGAAACTAAGTTTCCACTACGAGTAAAGAGGTCCGTTTGCTCAGCACATTGAATGGAGTCTCCATTTCTTAAAGGAGGGGAGTCCTCGCTTCCAATAGACAACTCAACATACTTATCACCTAAAATTCCCTGGGTTTTGATCGTAGCCATCGAATTCTTTCTGATGGAAGAGGCAAATTTTTTCGAAATAGCTAACTCCACAATCAGTTCTTTGGTTCCGTCAGTGGCTATTCTAATATCTTGAACCACTCCGATGCGTAAACCGGATAAAGAAACTTCAGAACCTTGATGGAGCCCTTTTACCTGAGGAAATCGACCTACCAAATGCAATTGGGATGAAAAAATATTCACCCCACCTCCGATATTAAAAAGTAAAAATACGAAGGCAATGACTCCAAGCGAGATAAAAACTCCCACTATGACATTATTTGCAACTTTCTTATCCATTAGTAGGCTTCCCCATGTATAAAACTATTAACTTCTTTAATTGAACTGTTCTGAATTTCTTCCTTTGTTCCTAACGCTAAAATCTGACCGTCTTTTAAAAAAGCAACCCGATCGGTGACTGAAAAAATAGCATGCATGTCGTGGGTGACAAGCACTGAAGTGGCTCCTTGCTTTTTTAATTGAAGCATGATTTTCAAAATTTGTTGGGTGTTAAACGGATCTAGTCCTGTTGTGGGCTCGTCATACAAAATGACTTCAGGATTCATGATGATGCTTCTTGCAACCCCGACACGTCTTTGCATCCCACCACTGAGGTCAGATGGGTAGAGCTTTTCAGTTCCTCGAAGCCCGAGTCTATCGAGAGTTGTCATTACTTTTTCATGAATTTGGCCTTCACTAAAATCTGTATGTTCTCGCAACGGATAGGCCAAGTTTTCTTCAATGCTGAAACTGTCAAATAGAGCTCCGTATTGAAACACATAGGCAATCCTTTTTCTGATGGGAACGAGATTTTCTTCAGAAAGAGACTCTATGGGCTGTTCGTTAAATGTAATGGTTCCTTGATCCGGTTTTTCTAAACCGACAATCATTCTGAGCAAAACGCTTTTTCCGCAACCACTTCCCCCCATTAAAGCCAAAACCTCTCCCGGATAAATATCAAGATCGATTCCCCGATGGACCACCTTGGTTCCAAACTTTTTATGAATCCCTCTAATCTCAATGAGGGGCTTTTTTGTGGGTAACTCTCGCATAGTTTATTTTCTTTCAAAAATCCAGAAAAGTTTCGTCATTACGAAGTCGGATACTACGATAAGAAGGGATGATGTTACCACAGAGCGAGTAGTGGCTTGACCCACTCCTTGGGTTCCCCCTTGAGTTTTCATTCCATAGTAGCAGCCCGTAAGAGCAATTAGTAAGCCGAAGAAACTTGTCTTGATAATTCCCACTAGAAAATCTGAAGTCTTTAAAGAAAGTATCGCTTCGTGATAGTAAAAATCAGGGTGAATATAGAGTTCAGCGCTAGAAATAAACATTCCTCCAAAAATTCCCACCAAGTCTGCGAATACGGTAAGTAAGGGAGTCATGATGAGAAGCGCTAAAACTCGTGGGATGACCAGTCGTTTAATTGGATCGGTTCCAAGAGCTCTGATCGCATCGATTTGCTGGGTGACATTCATGGAACCAAGTTCAGCTGCAATCCCAGCGCCCACTCGGGCTGCAATCATCAGACAACTTAGTACCGGACCTAATTCCCTCATGATCGAAAGTCCGACGACCTTAGGGACATAGAGTTTCCCACCGAATCTCTCGAGCCCGAAACCAAACTGCAGGGACATGACCATTCCGGTTGAAAGCGCCGTAATGAAAACGATCGATGAGGACTTTACTCCCAGAATGTAGCATTGTTCGATGAATAATCGAAAATAAAATGGCTTTCTAAACATGGATAGAACTGAGGCATACAAAAGATTAAAGCTTCCACCTAAGAATTCTAAAAACTCAACTAGAAAACCTAGCGAGTTTTGATACCCCATTAGAAAAAGTTGTTTAGCTCTGTCCATAGTTGAAACTCTTTGCAAAATTTAAAAATTCTTCAAGCTCATTTTGTGGAATGGGTTGAGGGCTCACCAAGCTAAAATCAAAAACACAATTATTTTTTCTTAAGACTACAAACATGAGTTGAAATGCTTTTCCTTCGACAGTTGCATTGACATGGGAAAAGAGAGCCTCTGTTTGAGCTATGATCAAGGGTTCTTGTCTAATAAACTTTATTTTTCTGGCCCCTAAAAGAAGATCTTTGGTTAAATTTTTTAGACTGACTTGGCGGATGCCTTGGCAACTGCTGGTCAAAGTAACCGTAGATCCGGAATTTAGTTTAAAAGCTCTGTCAGAGTCTACTTCCGATTGCGTTTCCACCCAAGAGGCTGGAACTGAGTACCCCAAACCCTTCGCGTGTTTTAAACCGGAGGAGCTTAACAAAGAACATCGGCACAAAAATAACACAGAACACAATATTCCCATGTGCAGTAGTCTTTGGGGTGTCAGTTGTTTCATCCGAAGTTGCATGTTCAATTTCTTTTTAGGTTCCTGAAGAAATATCGGTTTTTTTTGGAGAAACCTCAATAAAAATAGAGGAGATTCAGAGCTATATTTTCTTAAAATGACAAAAAGTTGACGGACTGCCAATCTGGTTGCTCAAATTAATTTTTTCACCCAAAAACCACACTCAAAAATAATTTCGTTCTCGGCACAGGGATTGCTCATCAGAAGCGTGTCATGCCCAAACTTTGTCAAATTGCTGCGATGAGTATTTTGGTGGCTTGCGTTGTGAACGCTTCTCCCAAAGAAATTCCTTCCAATGAAGTAATTCAATTATCAGCAATTGAGGTTAATCACCCTTTTTGTCAAAGCGAGACTTTCATTGAAACCGGACAGGAAACTTTTACCGCGATCGCTAATGATTTGCCGGGTCGAAAAGAGTATAACGAGTTGATAAGGACTTTTCATCGTGGCCAGTGGGATAAATTGGATGCCTCCATGGAGCTCTTTGAAAGTGAATTTGAAGACTCTCCATTAAGGGAAGCCGTTGCTTTTTTAAAAGTACAAAGTTTGTTTGACCGTCTGACAAACTCTAATTCCCCTAGGATTCATGAGGCCGAAAAAAGTTTGAGAGAGGCCCTGTTGCTGTATCCCCGTTCGAAACTAATACCCACCATTCAAGCTACTGTTGGAGCCTTTTGGTTGAAAAATGGCATGTATGCTCAGAGCTTGGCTCTTTTTACAGCCGCTAAGCAGGAGCACCCCTTTCATCCGTTTTACTGTCTCTTTCAGTTTGGAATAGCAGAAAACAATTATCTACTGAATGAGCATGAAGCTGCAAAAAAGAGTTTTCGAGCGGTAATACAGAAATGTAACAACCCTAGACTCGTAACAGGAGCCAAATTAAGGCTTGTTGAACTAGAATTTAACAGAAACCCAAAAGAATCGGGCGCAGACCTTGAGCGGTTGTACCTAAGTGAATCTCACATTGTTACCAGATTTTACCCCGGTACTCTCTATAATTTAGGGGAGTTTAAATTTAAACAAAAAGAGTTTAAATCTTCGAGGTTCTTTTTTACAGAATATTTGAATTCAAAGAAAAAAGACCCTGACTGTGCTCCCTATGCGGTAAAACGCTTGGGGGATATCGGAATTAAGACTAAAGCAGCTATTGCAGATATCTTGAGCTCATATCTTCAAACCTACGACCAATACCCAAAGTCCGACATAGGAAAATATGCTTATATTCAGGCCATGTTAATGAATTATTCAGAGAAGTCGTCAGCAGAACGCCAGAGAAGAACTCAAGTCATTGATGAAAAATTAGAAACTATTCAAGACCCTAAGGTTAGGCATGTAGCGGCTTTGAGTAAGGGATTAGCGGTACTCGATTCCAGTGAAAAGGGGGCAGTTGATTACCTGGTGAATCTCGTTAAAGCGAATCCACAAGAACTAAAAACCCCTGAACTTTCTCAGTTCATTTCTTCGAGATTATTTAAAATTATCAAAAAAGAATCAGAGACAGCCCTCTCAATGGGATATCAAAATGAAAGCCTGAAAGATGAGGAGCTTTTTCAACCTATTCAAAAAGCTTATGATCTTTGGCTTAAAGGTTCTTCTTTTGAAAAGGCTACTCGTGAACTATACGGTGAGCTGGTTAAAACTAGGTTTTCTGAGTTGTTTGAAAAGCAAAAATGGAGCAGAGCTTTTGAAACTATAGACCAATGGAAAGAGAGTAGCTTGTGGCCTGAAAAAGATAAGCTTCGCCTATACAGCCATAGTATAGGAGTTAAATTAACCCAAAAAATCATGGATCTTGAGAGCGAAGCAAAGACACCCTTATTTCAATCATTGATTGAGAATGAAGATACGATGAGTGATTTTTTGGGAGCTGATTTTCTACCTCTGTTTGTTTCGGCTTATCACCACTCTAATAATCAGACTGAACTAGTTGCTTGGTTAAAAAAGATGAAGCCTAACCGTCGATTAGCGCAATCCTCTTTGGGAGTAACCCAAGAAATGAAAGACTTTTTAGTTTTTGTGCAGGCTGAGGCGCTCATGTC
>OMIX01000024.1 GCA_900299195.1 Deltaproteobacteria bacterium | reverse complement strand
TTCAAGATAAGGTTCGAAAGTTAGAGGAACAACCTGAGGGCTATCGGGTGTTTTTTGAAACGCATGCTGGGGTTTATTATTTAAACAAAACACATAAGAATTTCGACCAAGTAGAGCAAATTCTTAGAACAGGGCTATCTGCGGGTACGTTAATCCATATTGAGTCCCATCCAACCACATTAGAAATTCTTAAGGCATCCTCTTCTTAAGTTTTTGCCTTATAGAAAATCAGAAGCTAGTATCCCAAGCCAGTGAGACGAATTTATTGGCTAGTATTTTTTTTCTTCATGGTTCGAAGCACAGGGGCTTCTGTCGCAGGGTCGACGGACTTGGTCCTTTCCGAAATTGCTTATTCCCCCTATTGGCTAAGGCTCCTTCATTATGAAAAAAATGTATGGGGAAACTACCGGAGCCGGTTAGATGGTGGAGAGTTTTTCTTTTCTCCCCACGGACATCGGGATCCTCTCTCAGAGTTAAAGAGTGATTTAATTGCTTTTACTGAAAATCGAGAAGTAGGGCGGTTAAAGCAACACCCTCAATGTGCATTTCCGGAAAGGTTCCGTTTTTTAAAGGAAAAACTCAATCTCAAAATCCCTGAAGTTTCCTGTCCAAAGTTAAAGGAGTATTTAGAACGATTTCATCCAGAGTCTGTAACCTTAGTTTTTTCTAGTGCCTATCCCCATAATCCCGGATCGATGTTTGGGCATACTTTTTTAAGAGTGAACTCAAAAAACAAAAACCTTAATCAGCAGGATCTTTTAGATTGGGGCATCAGTTATGCGGCACAAGTGTCTGACGATGAAAATGGTTTTGCCTTTGTGTTTTTAGGGCTTACAGGAGGATATCGGGGACAGTTTTCCTTATTACCCTATTACGCCAAAGTTAATGAGTATGTAAACAATGAAAGCCGTGATTTATGGGAGTATGAGCTTGATTTGAATGAAGAAGAAACTTTTCGATTGTTGCGTAATATCTGGGAAGTGGAAACCAATAGCTATTTTAACTATTATTTCTTAGATGAAAATTGTTCTTACCAACTGTTGGCCTTCCTTGAAGTGGCAAAACCCGACTGGAATCTGACCGATTTTTCGATTTATGTGATCCCAGGAGAAACCATCAAAAAAATAGCGAAGATTCCAGGGGCTATCAGGTCGATCCAATACCGACCCTCGCTACAAAAGAAAATGATGAAACATTATTCGCTTCTGAATGAAACCGAGCGGAATCAATTTGAGAACACCATTTCTTTTCGATTATCACCCAAAGAGGTCTTAAGTTCCAAGGTTCTTGATCAAGTGGCTGAGTACTTACTGTATCTTAAGAAAAAGCAGGAAAACTCGCTTTCCGATGAGCATAATCGATTGCTAAGGTTAGCTTTACTTCAACGAAGTCACTTGGGCATAGCAAAGACCGATACAGAGAATGTTTTTCCAGTGACAGAGTCATCAAGACCAGATTTGGCGCATGATACTTACCGGCTGAGTTTCGCTTCTGGACTGGAAAATAAGAGATGGGGTGACTTCCAGACTCAGATGTTTCATGAGGTTCAGTTTAAGTTTGCGTTTCATGATTTGTTAAATAACGATCAGGGTTACACCCCATTTTCTCAATTGGATTTTCCAAGTGTCACTTTACGTTACTACAATAAGAGTGATTTTTTTAGGTTGGAAAATCTTCATTTTTTGTCTTTGACTTCACTTTCTCCACTGAAAAACATTGAGAAATATCCCTCGTGGGCTTTTCATTTAGAAAGGTCTTCGCCTAAAGATATTTCCTGCGACCATTGTCAGGTGGTTCATTTCGACTTAGGAGCAGGCGCTACTCTTGGTATGGGGGAACACACCGCAGTGTTTTATAGCCTGTTATTTTTTCAAACGGAGATTGGGAATAGTTTTAGGTTAGGGTATCGAGTGCTTCCGAAATGGCAAGTGGGCTCAATCGTTAAACCCCTAGAGCCTTACAAAATTCAATGGGTCGTAAATTCGGTATGGGATGTTTTTCAATCCGATCGACGCAAGCAATTTTGGGAAATTCAAATGAACCAGTCTGTAGCTTTGGGGCGAAGTTGGGAGCTGAGATTAATAACTCAAGGCATTGTCTCTGGTGCTTCGACTCCGTCTTTTTACGAAGGTAAAGTTGCTTTGAATTATTATTTTTAGTGATTTATAATCCTGACTGAAAAAAATGAACTCTCTAATGAAAGGAAACGTATGAAAGCAAGCTTGGCGTTAGTTTTATCGTTAGTGGTGTTAATGCCCTCGGTTTTGTGGGGTGCAAAAAGTCCAACAGGAATGAATGATGTGGGTACTGATAGTTGCGGCTTGGGTTGGCAGATCACTCAAAAGAAAAGTTTTTTGGCGACCACGACTCGTGGAACTACAAACGCTTTTGTTCCTCCCTCTTTTGGAATGACATTTGGAACTTTAGGCTGTGACAAACACAGTTTTGCCAAAAACGAAGAAGCTGGAGTCACCTTTGCCATGGCTAATCAGGAAAACTTGGCCATTGAGATGGCTCGGGGTCAGGGAGAATATGTAGCTGGGTTCGCTCATGCGCTTGGTTGTAAAAATGTTGAAGCGTTTGGACAAATGGCTCAAAATCACTACGAACAGATTGTTCGTGAAAGCGGAACCGCTGTTGAAATGTACCAAAACGTGAAAGCTCAGATTAAGCAAGATGCCTCATTATCAGCTTCTTGCGGGGTTTGATAGAAATAGGATCGGAAAAAGGATGCTCTGGAAAGAGCATCCTTTTTTTTTGCTATGAAAAAAATATTTTTAATTTTTGTATTTTCGATTCGGATTTGGGGGGCGGAATCCGTTCCAGATCGCTCACAACTTTTTCGCTTAGATTTCGAGGGGGCCTTGGCTTGGCAGGATTACAATCGAAATCAGATACCCAATTCAACTTCTGGAACCCGGTTAGATTTTGCTAGGTTTTCCAGTGGTGCCCAGTGGGCGCCTAGATTTTATTTTTCCTATCGATTTAATTCTAATCACAGTTTACGGGCTCTGGTATTCCCTTTTCAAACTGAGGGGACTCAAACTTTTTCAGAAAATATTTTGTTCGATGGTGAAACCTTTGAAGCCGGGCAACCTATTCAAGGTAAATATCGTTTCCATTCTTATCGTTTAACTTACCGTTACCGGTTTTTTGACAATGAATTTTGGACTCTAACCGTGGGATTTACCGCCAAATTGAGAAATGCTTTGGTGGCTTTAAAGCAAAACTCGATCAGTCGAGAATATTCCAATCTGGGTTTTGTTCCTTTGCTTCATTTTAACGCTAATTATTGGATTTCTCCTGTTTGGCGATTGGAATTTGACATGGATGCTTTAGCAGCCCCTCAGGGACGAGCCGAAGACGTTGCTTTGTCCATTTGGTATCTGTTTCATCCTGACTGGGAGTTTGGGGTAGGGTATCGAACTCTTGAGGGAGGGGCAGATAACTCGAAAGTTTACACTTTTGCATGGTTTCACTTTGTGACTGCAACGGCAGCTTTCAAATTTTAAAAAATCTCGGCTTAAACAAGAAATTGACAGTTTTCCCTTAATTGTCACTCTTTCAGGTGGTCCCATTATTGCTTTCCTAGTCACAGCGGAGTGATTGGGGGTTGTTTTTAGATGGTGTATCGATCGCTTTTTTTGTCTGTTATGTTGGCATCGAGCCCGCTTTTGTCATTTCCTGAAAAGACCTGTGTTCGGTATTTCGATTCCCTTTCTCAATCTGATCAAACTGAAGAAAAGAAGATATGGGCATTTGCCCGTGCCCTTTTAGAAAAAAAGGGAAAAACTATTGAGAAGCGAAAGGAAAGAGAATTTCACGGGATCGATCGAAAAATGGAGACTGTTTCGGTTGAGGGATTGCCGGAAACGGCTCGGCTTCTCAGTCCTGAACAAGTGGAAAACTTGATTTTTCGTCATTACATTCATGGTGATTCTCATTTTGATGAAAGCAAAACGACAGGATTTTTAGTGAGTGCAGCTGTTTCTTATGTGCAAGTGGCTCCTGGATTAGAAAGAAAAATATTTGATGATGTAACAGGACTGTTTTTAACTCTTCCTAGCGTGTCTGCTACCGATGTGGGGCTGGAACATAGATCCGATACTCATCATCTTGATTTGAAAATTCCAAAGGATATTCCGGTCATTGAGTTAGAGAAGGATAAGATTTATGTCATCCCAATGCCACGAAGGTATCACCCCTGGGTTTTGGAGTATTACGCCAAATATCTCAAAGGCGAATCCTTGAGTCAGGAGTACTTAAAGATGTGTCAAAACATTCATGCCAGAGAAGGGTCCCATCGAGATATTTCTAAAATTTGGGGAGTTAAACTGGAAATTTTAAAGGGAGAATAATCCCACTATCAATGAATGGCTGGAGTTCACTGGAAATTTTAAGGTGTTGTAGGGATTCTTTGGAATTTGCCCAACTTCGCCCTGGTCCATCTTGTAGGTTTGGGCCTACATCTTCCCACGAAGATGAGCAGCCAAAAATCACTGAACTGGGATTAGGTGTAAAGGATGTCCCCGGAATGTACCCGCAATGGTGGACCGGATGGGGATCGAACCCACGACCTCCGCATTGCGAACGCGGCGCTCTCCCAACTGAGCTACCAGCCCACACCCAAGCATGATGGGAAAAGTAACCAGTAATATAAGTAAAATCAATAATTAATCAGCGCGTCAAAAATAGGTTTTTAAACTCTCAAAATAATGATAGGGAAGACTAATTCAAGGAGAGTCGATGAAAAGATTTTTGAAAAACGTTGGGGTTTTATCCATTCTGTTCACTTCAGTGATCGGAAGTGCGGCTAGCCAAAGCCTGTCCGACTTAGGATATCGGTCGATTCAACAAACGTGGAATCAATTGCAGACTTTGGGGCTTTTAGAAATGGATCCTTGGGATCCTCGTTTACCTTATCCTCAAACTCCAGCGTTAAAAGCCGTTGTCAGTCGCAAAGTAGGGTTATTGGCTTACTACAATGAGGAGAATGGCTTTGGAGCTACTACTTTAGTTTTCAAAAATCCTGATGGGGGTTATCGCCACTCGGTTTCTTACAATCGGGATAGTATAAAATTTGTCACTCCTTACATGGGAACTGTAGCGCATGCCAACAGGTTTAACACTGTCGGGGGGCCAGGCTACAATTTTTACTGTCAAAGTCAGCCCGTCACTGAGTTTGCTTTCTATCAATGCATTGATAGTTTGTTTATTCAAGCTATAGTCAATCAACTGAAACAGTACGTTCAGTAAGAGCTACTCAAGAATAAAAAATTCCACTCGGCGATTTTCTCTTCTTCCCGCTTCGGTGGCATTCGTTGCGATGGGTTTGCGTTTTCCAAAGCCTTGAGTGGTCAGAACATCCTCTGCTACCCCTTTGGACACTAAATAATTTTTTACTGAGTTAGCCCGAGCCAAAGAAAGCCGCAGATTAAAATCTTCATTGGCGGTGGAATCGGTATGTCCTGCGATTAACAATTTTTTAACTTCATTTTGTTTGATCACATCTGCAATTTCATCGAGTAAGCCAAAGCTAGAGGGGAGTATGTCCGCTTTTGCTACTTTGAAATTGATTCGTTTTTTAATCACAAATTTGCGATCTACGACATTAACGTCTTTGGTGGTGTAGTAATGTTTGCGTTCTGTGGTGTGAAGTCCAAAGGTGTAGCTTGCTTGCCCAATAATTTGATAGCCGGGAGAGAAAGGAACCCCAGAGGTCAATGAGCGATTCACGGCGATATCCCCCCCAAGAAGTATCGCTAAGCTTTTATTGCTGAGAGGAGTGATTCGAGCACCCACAGTTAATTTAGAAGGGGATCTTCCAAAACTTAAACTGGAGTTAGTGTGATGGGTGTGAATGAATTCCATGAAAGGAATAAAATCCTGAATTTTGAATTCTACTCCCAGCCCTAGGGTAATCGTATTGTAACGGCTGAAATTAAAATAGGCTTCCGTATCGAGGGGTCCTACTTTAGTCGTTCTTAATTGAGGCATGTGGTAAAGAAGATTGGCGTGAATAAAAAGAGGCAAGTTTGAGGTTTTGAAAAAACTCAAAGTTGAGGCCACTCCTAACCCTGCACTGAGAGTAGTTCCCGCAGGAGCCAGATCATTAAAGTTAGAAGCGATTAAAAAATTACCTATCGGAGAAAGGGTGAGTGAAGGGGTAATTTCAAAAGCATAAAGAGCTGAAAAATTAAAGTCCCCTAAAGATGAGATCAGCTTTTGAGGATTACCAAATGTAGTAGAAGAGTTTCTTCTTTGAACTGATAAAGTGAGTTTCGGTGTCGGTGCATAACCTACAAATAAACTTTCTGCGATACTGTTAGCTTTGAGACTTCCATAACCAAAATCGGGCGCATCGGAAATCGAATAAAACTCTCCACCAATGCCAAATGCCAAAGCACCATCGGGCAAGCTCTCGGCTGAGCGAATTCGAAAAAGTCCTGCTTGGCCCCAATTGGATGGGTAGATAAAATCAGATCTTCGAGAAACTTCGACTGTGGTTGTTTCAGTTTCGCCTTCTTCGGGAGTTGAAATTTCAATCGGCTTTTCACTGGGCTTGGGTTCCTTTTGAAGCTCTTCCAACTTAGGGTTTTGGGATTGTTGAATGGGAGGTGCTGACTTTTTGGGTTTAGATGACTTTGGTTTTTTAGTCGTTTCTGCGTGCGCTATGAGACTGAGCCATAGGATTATGAAGAAATATGTATATTGTTTAGTCACAGGCTTAGCTGAGTTTAGTAGTTGGATTTACTTTTAATTTTAGCACAGATAGCTAGGGACTAGGCTCTTTAAATTTGGAGAGTTTGCCACAAATAAACGCGATGCATTATTTTGTATTATAATCAAGACATGAAACAAAAGTTATTTAAAACTTGGGTCTTGGTCTTTTCTCTTTCTACTTTGGGAACAGGAAGTTTCTACCTGTGGAAATTTAAAAAATCGGTGGATGGTTTAAAAGGTCTCCCAGAAGTTCGAGGGGCTGACTCGTCTGAAGCTTCTCACGCCCAGTCCTCGGAACAGCATGCGGCGGAGGGAAAAGGAAAAGTTGCCCAAGCTTCCGGTGAACATGGGGTAGGCCACGGCGAACCCCAAAAGACCGAAGCTGGACATGGCGCTGCTCCTGCAAAAGAGTCGGGACACGGAGGAGAACATGGAAAAGAAGGCGAGAGAAGCCCTGCAAGTGTAGTTTCCAAAGGGGTTCCCATCTTTAGTTTGGATGAGGTTTATGTGAACGTGAATTCGAATGAGGGAGCTCATATGATGGGGTTAAAATTAGAGCTTGAGATGTTTGAGGAAAATCAACGAGGGCTTTTAAAATCAAGACAATCTGGAGTGAGAGATCGAGTTATCGAGCTTTCTCGAGGATTTGATTATGAGAAAATTAAATCCTTAGGGGGAAAATTGTATTTCAAAGAGATGGTAGTCTCGTCGTTGAATGAGTTTTTTGGACAAGCTCTAATAAAGAATGTTCATATCAGTTCTTTTTATCTTCAATAAAAGGTCCTTATTGCCGTAATGTCGGATCCGAGAGTATGATTCGATATTATGTTTGGATTACCTCGAAGAACAAAAATTGTTGGAACGGTAGGCCCCGCAGTGAGCTCTAAAGAATGGCTTGAGAAGCTCATCCGTGAAGGGGTGGATGTAGTTCGGCTTAATTTTTCTCACGGCAATCACAGTGATTTTTCAAGAATTGTCGGCGATATCCGAGAAATTGAAACTAAATTAGGTCGGCCTGTGGGGATTATGGCCGACATTCAGGGCCCTAAGCTAAGAATTGGAAAATTGGAGAATGGAGAAATAGAACTCAAGGTGGGCTCTCAAGTGGTCGTAACCACCGATAATATTACAGGTTCGCTAGATTCTAAAACGGGGATAGCCACGGTTCCTACGAGTTATAAAGAATTCACTCGAGATGTTTTGCCGGGCCACACGATTTTGTTAGATGACGGACTTATGACTTTGAAAGCTCTGGAGCGCACTTCCAAGGGGCTCTTATGTAAAGTCATTGATGGCGGAATGCTCAAACAGAACAAAGGGATCAATGCTCCCGAGGCTTCTTTTTCAGCTCGGGCTATTACTGAAAAAGATTATGAGGACATTCTTTTTTGTGTTGAACGAGGGGTTGATTTTATTGCGCTATCTTTTGTAAGAAGTGCCCAAGAAGTGCGGCATTTGAAGAGCTTTATTGCCGAACGGGGAAAGAAAATTTTGGTTATTTCCAAAATTGAAAAACGCGAAGCACTGGCCAATTTAGATGAAATTATTGATGCCTCAGATGGCATTTTGGTAGCTCGAGGGGATCTTGCGGTTGAAGTGGGGAATGAACGCGTTCCAGTTTTACAGAAAAAAATTGTTCGCCGATGCAATTTACGAGGGAAATCGGTCATTATTGCAACTCAAATGCTCATGTCCATGGTGGATAATCCAAGGCCTACTCGAGCTGAGGCTTCCGACGTCGCAAATGGTATTGTGGATGAAACCGATGCTTTAATGCTTTCTAATGAAACTGCAGTGGGTAAGTATCCTGTGGAATCGGTGAATATGATGAAAAGAATTATTGAGGAGATGGAAAGTGAGCCGGTCCCTCAACCGATTCTGTACAACGAATGGTTGCTTCCTCCCGAAGGTCAATTGGCAGTGGCTTTGCTGCAAAGCGCTGTTCGTTTAGCTTCCATTGTGAAGGCGAAGTTAATTGTGGTGGTGACTCAGTCGGGACAGTCGGCTCTTTTAACCTCGAAGTGTCGTCCTAACAATCGTTTGTTGGCTATTACTGGCAATCTTGAAACTTATCGCCAGCTTTCGCTGAAATGGGGAGTGGAGGGGCTGTATATGGAGGACATGGATACTTTAATGAATCAAGCTTCGATGTTTGAAGCCATTGGTCAAAGGTTGTTGGCTATGGGATTGTGTAATACCGGAGATAAAATTGTAATTACCGCAGGGCTTCCTAAAGCATCTCATGGCTCCACCAACACGATTAAAGTTCATCAAGTTTAAAAGAGAATCCATTGAGTCAGTTTTTGAATCGGTCTATAATTAAATTTAGGTCAGAGTTTTCCTATCTGAATCTGGTTCGACCCCTTTTAAAATCATCCAAATTACTTTTAGGTGTTATGTCCTCTCAATATCGCCTTTTTGTGCGTTATCCACTTTTGTTGGCTACAGGTTTGCTTTGCCTTATGGGAACCTTCTCAAAACGAGGTCTTCTCGATTGGCGTCGAATGGTCGATCAAAATGAAAAGCTGGAGCAAAAAATAGAAGCAGTGAAAGATCAAAAACTGGCGATGGAGCGACAAATCGAACAGTTTCAAAAAAATAGAGACGAACAAGAGCGGGTAGTAAGACAAGTATTAGGGTATGTGAAACCTAATGAAACTGTCATTGAGTTTGAGTAGACTAAGGCACTGCTATGGATCACTTAAAGTTTAAGGTTTCAGCTCCCACTCGTGCTGATCTCGCTGGCGGGACACTCGATCTCTGGCCTCTTTATTGTCTTTTTGGGGCCAGCAAAACCATCAATGTTTCTATTGATTTGAAAGCCATCTGCACCTTCGAATGTCGTCCTCACTCTACGCAGCTGATTGAAGTTGAAAATGCTCTAGGCATTTCTTTTGCTTTTACCGATCCCCATTTGGGAGTTTTATTAGATTCCGTTCCTAGAGAAATTAAATTTCCAGTTACTATTTTGAGTCGATTTTTTTCTCAAAACCTGATCAAAGAAAATTTTCATTTGAAGGTGAAATTAGAGACTCAGGCTCCCGTGGGCAGCGGTTTGGGAGGATCCTCTACTTTATGTGTCGCTCTTTCAAAAGGGCTGGGCTATTTGGTGGGCAAGTTCAATCATGAGGGGTGGCACTGGAACTTAATGGAATGGGCTCGCGATGTCGAGGCGGAGTACTTAAAAACCCCAACGGGAACTCAAGACTATTTGGGAGCTCTTTTTGGAGGACTCAGTTGTTTTAGTTATGAATTGGGTCGTGTTCGACGCGAAACTTATTCTGATCATGTAATGCATGAACTAGATACCAGAATGCTGGTGCTATTTTCAGGAGAGATGCACCAAAGTGGATTGAGTAATTGGGAAGTTTATAAAAAAGCGATCGAGGGGGACACTCAGGTTCTTTCAGGACTCAATGCGATTCGAGAAATTTCAAATTCCCTTCATGGAGAACTTCAGAAACCCCATGTGAACTGGAAAAGAGTGGGAATTTTATTGAGTGACGAATGGAACACTCGTAAAAAAACCCTGGGTGTTCACACGGAAAGATTAGATCAAATCGTTAAATTTCTGACCTCTAAAAAAGTCGATGGAGTTAAAGTGTGTGGAGCCGCCCAAGGGGGAAGTCTGTTGGTGTTGGTGGAACCTGAAAAGAAACAAGAACTCGCGCAAGCCTGTCAAAATCAAGGAATTCAAGTATTACCTGCCCACATTTCTGCCCTAGGAGTGGATCTCGAGTTGTTACCCGCCTGATCAATTTCGTTGATTCTTTGGCGTCGATTTGCCAAACTTCGGTGCATGTCCAAATATGATGTGATTGTGTTAGGGCTGGGGGGAATGGGCAGCAGCACTGTTTACCATTTAGCTCAAAGTGGAGTGAAAGTTCTGGGCTTAGAGCAGTTCACTGAGGCTCACGCTCTTGGCTCTTCCCATGGTAAAACTAGACTGATCCGTAAGGCCTATTTTGAACATCCTGATTATGTTCCTCTTCTTCACCAAAGCTATGATCTTTGGCACCAACTGGAAAATTTGTCTCAGGAGAAACTGTTACATCTGAGTGGCCTCACCCTTTTTGGAAGTTCCGCTAGTGCCATACTTAAGGGAGTAAGAAAGTCGAAAGATCAATTCGATTTGAAAGTTCGAGAAGTTTCCGAAGTCGAGGCTCAACACTGGAACCCTGTTTTTCATATTCCCAAAGGTTTTGTTGGGGTCGAAGAGCCCGGAGCAGGTTTTTTAGAAGTTGAAAAATGTATTAAGGCTTACTTAAAAGTCGCCCGATCGTTAGGAGCAGAGATTAGGTTCGAACAGCCCTGTTTTTCCTGGGGCGCAAACTCTAAAGAAGTGTGGGTAGAAGCAGGCCACGAAAAAATTTACGCCGATAAACTGGTGATTACTGCAGGTCCTTGGACTTCTCAGATTTTGCAAGACCTCAATTTAAAACTTCAAGTTCATCGAGTTACACAATTCTGGTTTCAAGGAAAAAACGCTTCGGTCTTAAATCAAATTAAAAGTTGTTTTGCATTTGATATGCCCTATGGATTTATTTATGGGTTCCCAGTTTTCTCCCATTCTAAATTTTTAAAAGTGGCAATCCACAAACCTGGAGAAAAAGTTAATCACCCCAGTGAAGTGAGACGAAATTGGAATGAGCAGGATCATGTAGAGGTTAGCCAATTTTTGAAGCAGGTTTTGCCGGAGATAGATCCTAAGCCGATGGAAGGGTCCATTTGTCTTTACACGATGAGCCCCGATGAGCATTTTGTGATCGATCAACACCCCAGCTGGGATAGGGTCTCTTTTGCTGCGGGTTTTTCGGGTCATGGATTTAAGTTTGCTTCGACCGTGGGTAAAATTCTCTCCGACGGGGCGTATTTGAGTAAGTATCCAAAAACAATCGATTTTCTAAGGTTGCGGCCCATCGTGTTAAATGGAATCCTAACCAAGTCCTAACAATTCAAAAGTTGTCATGGGTATTTGCGAGGTATAAAACGTGGCAACTGTTTTAACCCAGCGGAGGTTCTCTATGTTTGGCGGTTTCATACCTAAAGAAGGAAGATTTTTCGATCTTTTTAAAAATCAAGCGGCACTGATCACTGAAGGGGCAATGGAATTTAGAGAACTACTTGCTCATCTTGATGAGTCTGAAAAGCGGGTTCGCAACATAAAAGACATCGAGCACAAAGGTGATGAGATCACTCATACTACAATGGATTTGCTCCACCAAACTTTTATTACTCCGTTAGATCGCGAAGATATTCATGAATTGTCCAGCACCTTAGATGACGTTTTGGATTTTATCGATGCTGCAGCTCAAAGAATTTTGCTTTATGAGATTAAACATATGCCAAATGAAGGGCGAGAGTTGGCTGAAGTTTGTGTTCAAGCCGCTCAAAAAGTTCAAGTGGCAGTGGGTTACTTGGATAACTTGAAAAACCCAGAAGAGATCAAAAAGCTTTGCGTTGAAATCAATCGATTAGAAAACGAAGGGGATCACATCCTGAGAGCCGCAGTCGCTAAGCTTTTTCGAGAAGAAAATGACATGAAAACCTTGATCAAATTAAAAGAAGTTTATGAGATTTTGGAAACTGTGACCGATCTTTGTGAGGATGTGGCCAACATTATTGATGGGATCGTACTCGAATACGCTTAAAGAGAAAGAGGGTTCTTTGTGGGAACTTTAGTGATAGTAACGATTGTTCTTGCCCTAATTTTCGATTTTATCAATGGGTTTCATGATGCCGCGAACTCGATTGCTACGATTGTTTCGACTCGAGTTTTAAAACCACAGTGGGCTGTGGCTTGGGCAGCTTTCTTTAATTTCATCGCTTTTGCACTTTTCGATCTCCATGTGGCTAACACCATAGGGAAAGGGGTCATCAACCCTTCCATCATCGATCCCTTGATTATTTTTTCGGCTTTGATGGGGGCGATTCTCTGGAACATCATCACTTGGTATTATGGACTTCCTTCAAGTTCCTCTCATGCTCTAATTGGAGGATTGGCTGGGGCTGCAGTAGCTAAAGTGGGTGTCTCTGGGGTCAATGCGGCTGGCTTTGGAAAGATTGGCTCGTCGATTGTTTTATCGCCTACATTTGGGATGTTGCTGGGTTTTGTTTTTATGGGGCTTATCTCTAGGCTGTTGTTTCGAGCAGCACCCCGGAAAGTGGATGGTTGGTTTAGAAAATTACAACTTTTATCGGCCTCTCTTTATAGTATCGGCCATGGGGGCAACGACGCCCAAAAAACCATGGGAATTATCGCGGTGCTGTTGTTTTCGGTAGGAAAGTTAGGCAAAGAGTTTCATGTTCCTTTGTGGATTGTTTTAAGTTGCCATGCCGCTATGGGGCTTGGGACTTTATTCGGAGGTTGGAGAATCGTTGAAACGATGGGGATGAAGATCACCAAACTTCGACCGGTGGGGGGATTTTGTGCTGAAACGGCGGGAGCGATTACTTTATTTTTAGCAACTGGACTTGGAATTCCTGTTTCTACGACTCACACTATTACGGGGTCCATTATTGGGGTAGGAGCAGTAAATAAAATTTCCGCGGTCCGTTGGGGGATTGCTGAGCGGATCATTTGGGCTTGGGTTTTGACCATTCCAGCTTCGGCCTTTATTTCTGCGGTGACTTGGTGGGTGGGAACCCATCTTCAACGGTAGTCGGTCTCGATTTGATTGGGGAAGCCAATCTCGTTGCCATTTGGGCAGGGTTAAGATAGAAACTTGAATCTCATTCACACGGGGCGTAGCGCAGTTGGCTAGCGCATCTGCTTTGGGAGCAGAGGGTCGTGGGTTCAAGTCCCGCCGCCCCGACCAATACGAGAAAAAACACTCGAACATCCCCTCGATACTGCAGCTCCGCATTTTTGCACCATTCCCTTAATATAGCTTCCGCCCAAGACTTTAGTTCTTAACAGGGTAGGCCATTGGGGGGAGATTCCAACTCGTATGAGAGGAATTCGAACCAGAGCTTAAGTTAGAGCTGCGGCACCCGGAAATCCGATCCCCACACCTTTTGCGATTCCCACTCGGGCATTTCTATCCGTAATACAACCTGCGAGCCCAGGTAAATTTAACGCTTCACCTTTTTCAATGGAAAGGGGTTCTTTCCAATCATGATAAGAAGCGTTGCCAAAGAGGGAGGCAAAAGCCTCCGCCCCGACATATCCTGGTAGAGCCGTTTTTGCCCATTCCACATCCTGAAAAAGTTCGAAAATCAAAGCCTTTTCTTTGGGATCCACGTTAATAGAAAGTCCCACTCCTAAAATAATAAACGAACCATGCCTTCCCACTTTACCGCCCCCGGCGATTCCGGCTTCAATGCTCGTTCCCACCTCATTAATTTTTGAGACAAAGGGGGCATAGTCCCAAAGTTTCTGATCAAAAGCTTTTAATAAGGGCTCAATCGATTGGCTTCCAACTTCACTAAAGGTTTTTTTAAGGGTTTCTCTTTTGCTTTCTTTTTCTGCCTCTGTTTTGGCTGTTGAAAATTTAATGCCGGCCTTTTTTAACATACCTATAGGAACTCTAAGTCCATAGAGCAGTTTTCCCATCGCTCCCAACAAAAGTTTTCTGTTGGTTAAAAAACTGTCTTTTTGATCCTTCTCTAAAGCTTCAAACTTATTGGGGCCATCCAAGGGGGTTTTTTGATTGGAGAGTTCAAAAGTTTGGCCATCCCCAAAACTAAGAACAATTGAATTGCTTGTTGGAGTTTTATCTAAAACATGGATGGGTTCTTCATTCGAAGCAGAAGAGGTAATGGAAACTTCTAAGATCTCCTCAGGCTCAGCGGAATGGGCAGAAGTGGAAAATAGAAAAGTGGCCATCCAAATAAATGTGAGATAGGGCAACGTTTCAAAAAGAAACTTTAAAGTGCGATGCATTTACCGCTCCTTCAGAGAGACCCTAAACATAGGGGTGGGTTCGAGAGGGTCTAAAGCCAACTTGGCATTTCTTAGATTTTGTTCTCCTCCATCATCCATTCGGTTAATTTTTGTGAGGTTTCGAGATAGAAGCGCTCTGGCCTGAAGTCCAGCTAACAGCGGATAAGCGCCTACATAAATTCCATCCTTAAGCGATTTTTCGGCAAATACGGTAAAAACGCCATCCCCGGTTTTTTTACCTAAACTAAATCCAATCACCTGTTCTCCTTGAAGAAGAACGTGACATTCCAATCCTAACTCATCCATTTTTTCGATCATTCTTTTAGTGGCAAGAACCTCAGCTTTGCCATTAGGGCCAATTCTCCCTTGGTTTTGTGCCTCCCATTTTCGTAAAAATTCAAAAGCCTTTTTCTTTAATGCTGGGTTTTGAGCTTGCACTAACTGAGGGGGAGGGTTGGAGCTTGCAAATTCTAAGGCTTTGTTTCTTTTGTAGCGAAGATCTTTGGAGAGGTTCAGTGGATTCATTCGCCTTTTTGGGAGTGGCGAGCAGAGCCAATTGTTTGGAATCGTAGGTGTAATCTAGAATACTGGTATCAAGCTCAACTTTGATACTGGGATCCGATTCCAAAATTTTTGCAGTTTCTAAAGATACATATCTAAATTGTCGTGCTTTTTTCTCCTTGAGCAGATCAGAAATGATTTGAGCGCTTTCCTGGGGCGAAGCACCTAGGGGTTCCATCACAAACCGACCGGATCCTGTATTTCCGCTAAGAAGTACAGCTCCATTTTTTTGGGAGAGAGTGTAATGGTCAGTGGGATTCCAAGACCAAAGAGAGACAAAATCTAAGTTGGAGTGAAATTTCCCACTCTTTTCCATAAGTCGAGTTACTTCGGCACGGTCTGAGAACTCCAAAGGCCGGGCTCTAGAACTTAAAGCAGGTGGTGGGCTGTTGAGCGTAGCTCCGACCGAGCTTAAGTTTCGATCGAGCTCCCGTTGTTGAAGGATTTGTGAACTTCCAAATGGGGTCCAAGGTTCAGATGGATCAAAACGGAAAAATCGGGCAAAGTCATCTTCTTCAAAGTTAGGCTTGGGGGTGATTTCCTGAAATCCTGAATCTTTTTCTAGCACTCGTTGGATATCTTTGGAAAAGGCGAGAACCAGAGTAAAAGGTTTCTTTGTTTTAAACGACTGTTCTCTCAGGTCATTTAAAATTTTCAAAAAAGTGGAACCACTGACGGGATTAAAAGCGTAGTAAACATCGGCAGCTTCTGGTTTAAATCGAGGATCGGAAAGGTCTTGGCGGGAGAATCTTACATTAGATAATTCGAGCGCCTTGGCGGTTCTTTCCGATTCCAAGACGCGCTCTTCAACAATTTCATAACCATGAAAATTAACATCAGGTCGAGTTAAACCCAAAAAGATTCCCTGCCTTCCGAGGCCACTGCCTAAATCGACAAGTAACTGACCCGGTTTGAGGTTGAGTTTTTCGATAATATTTTGAAATTCAAAATAGGGGGTGAGAAGATTCCTATTTCCAAATCCAGCCCAAATTTGCTCTTCGCCATATTTTTTCTTAAGTTCCTCAGCATTTACTGAATTTAAAGCTTCGGTAACTCTGTCGGCGTTTAGACCAAGAGCTTCATCGATAAATTGATCAAAGCGGGTTTGGGGGCCCCAATCAAAAGGAAAATCCTTCAGCTTGTTTAAAAGAGATCTAGCGATCTCTCTACGATCTTTAGGAGAGGCATTTTGCGTGGCTGATTGAACGAGATCAAACCAAATTCCTGGAAGAAACTCTCCCGTCTTTTTTCGATAAGCGGTTAATAAGGATTGGGCTGCATCTTTTTGGAATCCCTTTTTTAGTGATTCAGAAATAGGAGGTCGCCCTGGAATATCGGCGGTTGAGGGGTGAATGGTGTGTAGAAGAGAGTTGGGTAGAGTTGAACTGTCAAAATCCTCCACTCCTAATCCACCGCGAAGAGCCGCCAGAGCTAGGGCTACTTTTTCCTCTGGGTTAAGTAGAGCGATGGCTTTCTTTTTTTGTGCTTCCGGAAGAATCGCCAGGGAAAAGGCTCGAGCCACCAGTTGAGACCCAGGCCGAGAGACTTTTAAAAAATACTTTAGGCAAAATCCATCCGCAGCACTAACCCACGATGATGTGAGTAGTAAGGAAAGTAAAAGTAATTTGTCCCCAAACTTTTCCATACCCAACTTTCGAAAGGTGTCAGTCTCCCAGCAAGCTTAAACGGTAGCGGTCATGACCGTGTAAAAAATGTGCGGTTCCATTTAAGCTTGCTGGGAGACTGACACCTTTAATTTTACGCTTTTAGGGCAAACAAGCAATGTGGCTCGAGCGGAATACAGTGTATTCAGTGAGATTAGTGCTTTAGGCCTAATAGGCCGTCTTTGAGTTCTTCGGTCGGAGGATGAGAACCAATCCAAGTGTTGAGTAGTGCTTTTCCCCAAGCGCCTCCAGCCATGGTGCCCTTGAGGGTTTGATTTATTTTAAATTCCGTTTTGTCATCCCAAAAAATGTACTCCAGAGTGTCTCCCTCTTTGGCGTTAGGCATCAGTTTTTTCAATTGCTTAATTTCCTCTGCGAATTGAGCAGCCTTCTCTTCGAAAGCCTTATCCCAAGCATCATTAATTTTTTCTTGAGAAACTTCCCTCATAAATTTCATGACAAGAATTTTTGGATTTTTAAGTTGGATTACTTTGTGGGTCTCGTGTTGGGGCTCGAGCAAATACAAACCCGCAGCATAGACTTTAACTTTAAAAACGGTCGCTTTTCTAAGGCCCAGGCCGTTCAGTTTCAAGTTTTCCCCATTGAGTGTTTGATGGTCAGGAAAAACCATCTCGTCAATCGTGGCTCCATAAATCCAATGAGTAAATAGAACTAGAGTGGTGAGAAGGATCGTATGGGTTTTCATGATTCATTCCCCTAATTATTGTTTAGTTATACCTTCGAATCGGAATGTTAAAAATAAAAAATCGTAAAAAAGATGTTCAGCGAGCTAACTCTTCATGAATTCAATTAAATTCAAATTTAGATCCGTAGAGAAGGTAAAAATGAGAGAAAGTTCGACAGCTGTAGACTCTTAGAACAACAGTAAACCAGATTGGCAACATAATTGCTCTAATCAGGGGTTATCGGGGTATCGTGAAAAGAGGAGTTATGAGAGTTTCTGGTTATCTCTGTTGGGTATTATTGGGTAGTCTGGTGATTTCTTGCAGTTCCAGCACGGGGTTAACGGGCGGAGGTTCAGTTTCCGAAAATCCCTCACCCTCTGGGGATGCTCCTTCAAATCCACCACTATCATCTTTAAAATCTAAGAAAATTTCACTCTTTTGGGATGGTAATGACGTATCCAATTCTGATCTTAAACTTCAAGGGAATCAATCCCACTTATTAGATTCGACCTTATTTCAGGAATCTCAGTTGAGTATGGGGGGAATCATCAAATCGACCCCCCAAAAGCGAAATATTGTTTTGGTGATTGATGTTTCAGGTTCGACGGGAAACAACCGGATGGGGATGGGATCTGATCCTCTGACGAGTTCTGGAACCTGCGCCCGGTTGGAGGCGGTTAAGGCCGTGATGAATTCAGCAAAAGCGCAAGGTCCCAGTCAGTTTTCGGTCATTACGTTTAATCATGATGTGGTTCGTCGAACTGCCAATTTTACTTCGAATCTTAATGAAATGTTTCCTGGAGAAAACTTAAGTAGCATTCTGTGTTTTTCTTCGGGAGGAACCAATTACTCAGGAGCTTTAGCAGCTGCAGAAAACGTCTTGCAGAGGATTCCTAGCGACCGGGCCAAAGAGGTTTACTTTGTTACCGATGGTGAGCCTAGATATTGGAATGGGATTTCGACTTTTGATCAAGAATGTAATTTCTTAAGTGTTTGTAGCGGCATTAATGAAGCAAACCGACTCAAAGCGAGTGGAGTATTATTGGGAACTGTAATGCTAGGCCAAAACACGCAAGGTAGTTTCTATTTACAGAGCAACATTTCGGGAAGAGACCCTAATCAACAACTTCTTCACGTACAGGCTAACCATGCTTCAGATTTGGTGGCTAGTTTATCCGCGTTGAGTGTCGACGGAATGGTAGCAGGGACTTTTCAATATCGAGATCCTCGTTCGGAATTTTGGAACTCTGTGAACATGCTCTCTGTCACAAGCCAAAGTGAATTTAAAATTCCCACGATTTCTTTTAATCCGTCTCTTTATCCTCAAGGGGTAGAGGTCCAATTTGTTTATGCTACCACCCGAGGCTATCGTCATTCCGGTTTTGCTAATGTGGGCTGGCGTTAACGGATCTCAATGAGTTGAGATGAACGAGCTACGGCTTGCCCAATAATACTCGCCTGAACAAATCCAAGTTCTTGGATTTTTATTAGAGCTTCGTTTGCTTGCTTTTCAGGGATGGAAAGGAGAAGGCCGCCTGAAGTTTGAGGGTCATAAATAATTTTTCTTTTCCATTCGGGCCAAAATCGTAAATCGGTTTCACTCAGATTCCAATGAGTTTTATCTGCTGTATATTTGGCGTTAGTGGTATGGGCTCTAGTCAGAAAACCTTTTTCTAAACATTCGGTAGCACCTGGTAACCAGGGGAGTGAATTTAGTTGGAGTTGAAAGCCACACCCGCTCGCAGTGGCCATTTGGCTCAAATGGCCTGCAAGACCGAAACCTGTAATGTCGGTGGCACTATGAACTTCGATATTCTCTAAAGCATCAATAACATCATTGAGAGTCGTCATGCTTTGAATAGCTGTTTTAATCCACTCCGGCTTAGCTTCACTTTTTTTGAGAGCTGCCGTGAGGGTGCCAGTGCCTAGCCCTTTCGTTAGAATTAAAACATCACCTGGCTTGGCGCCCGAGTTAGTCCAAGCTCGGTTTTTAGGAACAAATCCAGAAACCGAAAATCCCAGTTTCAGAGTTTCATCATCGATGGTATGTCCCCCCACTAGGGCGGTTTTAGCTCGATTTAAAACGGATAAAGCTCCATCCATCAGAGGTCGGATTAAATCTAAACTAAGCTCTGATCCGGGAAAGGCTAAAATAGTCATGGCTGTGATGGGTTTACCTCCCATGGCGTAGACATCACTGATGGAGTTAGTGGCTGCAATGGCTCCAAAGTCAAAAGGATCATCTACAATCGGGGTAAAAAAATCTAGAGTTTGAATTAAGTATTTTCCATCGTGAAGGTCCCATAAGCTCGCATCGTCCATCGTTTCATGGCCCACGACCAAATCTCCAGGTTGATAAGTCTTAAGTCCTGCGAGAACTTCTTTGAGTTCTCCTGCTGGGAGTTTTGCAGCACAGCCCCCTTTTTTTACAGTTTGTGTTAATCGAACATTTTGTATTGATGAGTTCATCCGTTTTTCCTCGATGCCCATTTTTCTATGAGCCAAGATTTAATTTCAGTTTTGTTCCCCTGAAAGAGGATTTTTTGTTGAGAGCGATTTAAAGCATAAGCATAAGCCTTGTCGTAATATCGAACCAGAAGCAATTCAATCCAAGGAGATTGTTTTTCTAATAAGAGCGGGTTAGAAAGCCCCTCTTGTAATAACTTAATCGCTAACGCTGTATCTTTTCCACCCAGCCGTTTTTCAAGAGATTTGATATTCTGACCTAAAATTTCCCATAGCTGCGTTACCGGAGTTTCGTGCTGTAATGGAATTTCAACATACTCATGAAAAATCGCCTCAATTCTTTCTTGGAGTGAAGTTTCCAAAATAATCAGGGGCGCCTGTTTCATTTGGCTCCTAAAAAGGTGAGGGATAAAAACTTTGCCAATTAAAGAACTTTCATTTTCTAAAACAATAGCTCCCTGGGATTGGAAGAGCTGCATTCCTAAACTGTTTTCAAAAGTCGCCTGACGGGGTTGCTCTACGATCTGCCCTCTGTTTCCCAATTGGTTTCCAAAAGCACTCCCTCGGTGCTTAGCCATCCCTTCTAAATCGACAATTTGGGTTGAGGGGATGGTATTTTCTTGTAGAAGCTCTTGAAGCAAAGCAGTTTTTCCAGAGCCGGTCATTCCACCCAGAACATAGATTTCTCTGGGCGCCTCGATGGCCCGAATTAACTGGTTTCGGATGGCCTTATAACCTCCCGTGATTTGAACTATGTTGAACTTTCCTAACGAAGCCTCTTCAAGCCAACCGGAGGCAAATCGGGATCGGAGCCCTCCGCGCCAGCAAGTCACAGCCACCGAACCCTCGATAAGCTCTAACCAATTTTTGACTCGCGCCTGGCGGTGGGGCTCAGCCAATTTTAATCCCAAAGCAATAGCCTCTTCTTGCCCCTTTTGCTTGTAGGTAAGTCCAACTTGATGTCGTTCTTCATTATTGAGAATGGGAGCTGAAATTGAGCCTGGGATATGCCCTTCTTGATATTCCCCTTCAGAACGTACATCTAGAAGTGGCCAGAAGCTAGTACGGAGAAGCCAATCTGAAGCCGACATTTTCGGAACTCGGATTTTTGAAGTCAGTTTGTCTTTTAGAGTTTCCATTCCAAATAGAGATTTAGCCTTAAGTTCCCCTGGTGTCTATAGCGGATTCCTTGGAAATTCAAACTTGAGTGGTGTTGAGTCATTTGAAATCAAGTATCGAAAAATTCATTGGGATTTTTAACTAGAGTTAAGAGGTTTACTTTAAAGTTTGGGTAATTCTAAGGTCGGCTTCGGAACTAGGTTTCACCCTTTGCCAGCCATTTTTACAATAAGCCCCCCAACCATCGGATGAGCAGAGCCCGATTGGCCCTATGACATCGGCCTTTAGGATTTTAGAGAGTTCGCTCATTTCTGCTGTATTTCCTCCCGAAAAGCAGGAGCTAAAAATGATAGGCGTTTGAGGAAGAAGAAGTTTTTTAACGCAATCAGAAGCTCTTTTAAAACGAGATTTCTCAGCGGGTGCAGTGGTTATTTCTTTTCCATTTACAGATCTAATTCCAAAGATTCCACTTCCGGTACACCCTCCGGAATGGCCTGAAAATTCAATTCCATCACAAGAACCCTCACCCAGTCGGTTCACCATTTTTTCACAAACTTCTTCGAAATTAGATTTACTTACGATTTCGATATAAGGTTTACGAGAAGGCTCTTTTTCCAAATGAGATTTTAATACTCCATCTTGATAATAATGGCTGTCTTCAGGAACAAACTTACAATTTTTCGGCCGATTGAGAACTTCGTTAACTTCTTCCGGTTTGACTTCAAAGCGCTGACGAAAATTTTGATAATCATGGGCTAAGCTAATTTCATAGTCCGCCCCGTGAGTGCGGACTTTTTGGTGAAGTCTTCCTTCTTTTGAGGTTTTTAGTTCCTCATGTTCAACGGGTAAAACGTAAAATTGGAATTTGGGATCTAAGTCATTGGATAATTTCTTCCCGTCAGTATCTAAAAAGGGCTGAGAAGACAAGAGAAGCAGTTCCCGATTCCCTTCTTCGGAAATACTAAAGCCACCCTCGAGTTTGGGAGAAATAGGCTTACCAAAGAAAGGCCCAACCAGTTCTGTGGCAAGATGGGCTAGCGAGCCGGGGGGAATATTTCTCAAATCGGGGTCGTTTTCCATTCCAGCGGCTAGACCGTAAGCAAAATCTTCAATCCAAGTTTCTCTTTCCTCAGGGGTTCCAAGTTTAGCCAAGATAGGGGCTAGAGGGGAAAATTTTGCCCAATCCCAGACATAAGTCGGAGAGGGAACATCGTTGGGAAACTCTAACGAATCAATCCGGTACTGCAAATATTTGCGGACTGCCGATTGAATTTTCTTTTGGTCTCTTGCGGCAACGCACTGGGCGGCTGGCGAGTCCTCCCAAGGTTGCGGGGGTTGAGTTGGCATCTCAGCGTGGGGGTTGGTCCGCCTAATGATCGATTCGTACAATACAGGCGATTTTGCTAAGACATTCGCTAAAACCCCAGAAAACAATGAAGCAGAGCAGGAACGAAGCTCTTTGGATTCCAAAAGTGTCAGTAAAATATTGAGATGTTCTTCTTCATTAAACATACCTGGTTTTTGGAGGGCTAAGATAAGCCTTTGAGCCTCTTTGAGAGAAAAGTTTCTTGGGCCCAATTGAACATTCTTGAGTAAGTTTTCTGCTACTGCTTCAGGCAAAGGGCACTGATCTTTCTTTTTGAGCTCACGGTAAACTTCCGTGAAGTCACACGGGGGAACATCCTTTTCGCTGGGAAGAATTTGAGATCTTTCAGAAGAAGGTAGAGCACAAACAGCTTTGTAATTATAAATAATCGGGTGGGTGGGTTCATTACTGAGCCCTCCTAAGTTTCCGTGAGAAAAAAGCGTAAGCCCGTCTTTATGGACACTATGGACTTTAAATTGTGTGAATCCAGAGGGGATGGGCATTGGACTTGAGTCCTCGTTTTCGGTATCGAAAAGCTTATCCTGAGTGGCGCCTTGCTTAGAATACACATGTAGGTACCTTCCTTGAGGGTCGACGAATTTAGCTCGGGAAGGAAATAGTTCTTCCTCTGAGGATCGAAAGTTTTTTTTGAGTTGCCCTTCAGGTAAAGAGAAGATCAATAGATTTTTTCCACAAGTGATCGCTAATTTATCTCGCAGAGGGTTTAGCGTTAGCGAAATTTGGGATTGAGTGGGCGAAAAGCCTTGGGCGAATTTAATCTCTTTGAATTCTGTAGTCTTTTTAATCTCACTCAGACACTCTCTTAGCGCCCGGCTAATGATAGGAGGATTAACATGCACTCCTGCTGAGTTAAAAAAAATTAACTCGCCTTGCGAATTCATTCCTACCCACTTTCCCTCTTGGATTGCTGTGGCTGAAATCAATTTATCGGGTGCCATTCCAGTAAAGAAAACCCCTTTTTGTTTGGTTGCACCGGGTTCAAATTGATAGATTTGATTATTGTTGAGAATGACACTGCCCCCGCCATTTTCTGCAATTTGTCCCGCTAAAATAGGCAAGTAACTTTGCTCTAAATTTGAATTCCGGGTGGAAAACTCCTCAAGTTGGACATTGGAGGGTGCAAATTCAATGTTTTTCTCAACGAAATTGACTGCATCTAACAAACGAAGTTTGGGAACTGTACTTCCGTCTTTAGTGATTGAACTTGGATTCACTTCCGCTCCCAACCATTTACCAGAAGGGCTTGAGAATCGAATCTGATCGTTGAATGGATCGGGAGTGTCCCTCTGTAAAACAAAATCATCAGTGTATGTTGTATATTGAGTAGCATGACCCCAATGGTTTTTTTTGTCCAGGTGGATGCCAAACATTTCCGTTTTGGTTGTTCCGGTTAAAATGAGTTCACCTTTGTTTTGAATCACAAATGAATTTCTTGGGTCTGGAAGAAAAAAGACTTTAGTCCCATTTTCTGAGCCGCGCATATATATCTTATTGTCTTCTCTCCAATTCTGGCGCGTCTGAAAATAGATGGGTAGGCCCTGACCGTCTAGGCCTAAAACTCTCGAGTGAGGAGGTTTAGGGATATAAGAATAATCCCCCGAAGGTAACCATTGGCACTTGGGCTTTGTTGCGAAAAAGTTCTGGTTTCTACCGGGTTCACTGTGAATTTTTGTTTCGGCTTTCGCAACGGAGAAGAAAATCAAAATCATTAAGAAAGATAAAAATCCAAGATGCGCTTTGAGGTTATACAAAGAGTGATTCAAAATGGGTTTCAAAACCGAAACTCCTCAGAAATCGAATTTTGTTGCTGCAAAACAAAACTCCCTTAAGGCTGGAGGGTATCGAGACTCAGACCTTAAGGGAGTTTGTCGAAGGTAAATCTTTTTTCACCACGAAAAAAGATGTTTTCCAGTTAGGAAAGTAGTGTCCCATTTATTTTTTTACCTTCTGTCTGGATATAAGAGCAAACTGAGCGCCAAAAACAGTACGCACTTAATCGAGGGTAACAGTAAATAGGATTTGTTCACTCAAAATGAGTTCAAGAGTAAACTGCTAAAAATAAAAAGATTAGAGACCTGTTTCCCAAATAGTCACGCTGGTGAAAAACTGCCAAACGAGGTTTGCTCGTTTTAAAAGGAATGTATTTGCTATAAGATTCGTAAGCTATTTGGGTCCGCGGAGCTAAGTTTGTGGGAAGCGATCACTACGGCATAACCTTTGATAAAAAAGGCACTCAATGCGTTCTCGCGGGAAGTTTGTTAATGATAGAATAAGTCATCGCTGTTAACACCTTAGTCAGTTTTTAGCTAAAACTAGAACAGTGCAATTATCTAAATGTTTCTAGGTATTTCAGGCCCACCGAATTTTAGGCATTCATATAACTGACACTATGGGAGAGTTCCATGAGGCAATAAGATTGGCATCTGCCTTGCTTATAGACAACTGTATGAAGAAGTCTCAACTTATTTTAGTCTATTTGTTTTCTTCGTCTATTTTTCTTTCGAGTTGTTCGAAGCAGGCTGAGGAATACTTAAACTATCAGCTTCAGGAAAATGCGAGGCTTGTCGTCAGTAGAGCGTTAGACCAATCCAAAGCTCTAATTGCATCTCTAGAAATTGTCAGTGCTGCTGGAACCGCCGGTTCAGGTTCTGATGAGACGAGCTACTCTCTGCAGACAGCTCTAGAGGAAATGGATCCCTCTCTTTTAAGCCTTTTCCAAAAAAATATCGATAAACTTCTTCGTTCACCCGATATTTCTGAAGCTCAACGCCAGCAAATTTTAAGTAAGCTTAAGCCATTTTTGCCCAATTCAGGAAACACGGCTTATCGTCGCTTGTATGGGTCAAATTTGGATTTAGAAGGTTCGCTGTGGAGTACTTTAATTGCCCTTTTCGAGCAAAATGAAACGAACACCCAAATAAATATATTCAATTTGAATTCAGCTAGGGAAGCTTTGGTAGAACTCACTTCAATTTTGACTCAAATATTAGAACAGCTCAAACCACTAGCCCAATGTTTTGCAAAGGCGTACGAGTTAGGTCAAGATGCATTAAGCCAGTGTAACCAAACTTGCACTAGACGGAGCGGTCGAGGCGCTACCTGTTTTTTATCCCAGCAGAACATTGAAATTCCCGGTTGCCCGGGATTTATGGCGCCGCAGGCCCAATGCAGGCTGGTTAGATTTTTCCCTGGCCATTTTGGGAGCTGCCCTGGCCAAGAAAAACCCGACCCGAACGACCCGGACACTGACTGCCAAAAGTGGGACGACGTTGAAAGGTGTCTGAAAGATGGAATACGGTGTCCAGATGGAAAGGAACCCCGAAGAGTCTACATCGAACCTCCTCTTTTTGTATCTTGTCAGCAGGATAACCGTCCCTCGAGTCGACAGGTGGGGATGTATGTTTGTATCAACCCTCAGGCTCCAGACCCTGAGATTCCCTATCCGAAGATCGGAGAAAGATACCCCACTTATCCCAACTTCTAGTAACAGGTACCGACTTACTTCCGGCCAAGCTGTAGACTATCCACGGTAGCCTGATGACGGTGATGGGTTGGAAAATTAAAGCTGGTACGTTTGAGAGAATTTCTTAGAAGCTGGGCTTGTTCTTGGTCATATTTAGTATTCAACCAATGGGTTCTTTCGGTAAGATATTTAGGAATATATTCACTAAGCGAACTGGAATGGATTACTTCAATCGGAAAGGTGACGGGTTTTCCGATTTCTCTTTGGAAGGTACTAAACGCATAGGTTTCCACCCGAGTGCTTAATCCTACCTCAACTGGGTTGCGTAAAATATATTTATAAACATGTGCGAAGTATAACGGGTTGCTAATTAGGCTCCCCTTATATCTTCCTCCAAAAATATGATTGATGCGATTCGTTTTTGTACACACTGACCGAGAAAACTCCCTCATGAAATAGTTCATGATTGCACCAAGATTTGCTTCTGGAGTTTCAATCAGCAGATGAAAGTGGTTCGACATTAGAACAAACTCATAAACCTTTGAGTGATATCTTTGGGCCACTAAGTCAAAGAGATAGCTGCAAATTTCCCAAATTTCGTTGGATGCAAGGAAGAACCATTCGCAGTTATTTGATCTCGCTGTAACATGGTAAGGAAATGTATTTTGGAATTTAAGAGGTTTGCGAGGCATACCTTGCACTAGGCAAAACTCTTGCCAGGAGGATTATTGTTTTCCCTTGGGAAGACTCTGGCCGTAAGTAAGTCGGTACCTACTAAGCGGCCGCTTTGTCGTTTGACTTGGGCGCCTCATAGCCAATTTTTTTTAGCTTATATCGAAGAGTAGACCGTTCGACCTTGAGATATCGTGCAGCTTCGCTTTGATTGTGTTGGCACAGATCCATTGCCTTAAGAAGCAATTGAGTTTCAAAGGTGTTGATAGCCTCCTCAAGTCCTCCCTCAGGTAGTGAAGTGGCGGTTATCCCTCTGGCCATGTTTTGATTGTTGCTTTGGACTTCAGGTGGTAAGTGGGATTGTGTGATAGTTCCCTTTTTTGGGGCTAATACAAAAAGTCGTTCAATTAAATTTTGAAGTTCCCTGACATTTCCCGGAAAGGAGTATTTGTACAAAAGGTTCTTGGCTTCATTCGAGAGAGAAATAGTTTTCCCTGATCGAGTATGAAACTTTTGCATGAAATGTTCAATTAAGAGGGGGATGTCTTCGCCTCGTTGAACCAATGGAGGCATTGAGTAGGTTAAAACATTGAACCTGAAATAGAGATCTTCTCTAAAAGCCCCTTGGGTGACCATTTCCTGCAGGGGGCGATGAGTAGCTGCAATCACTCGAGCATCGCTCTCAATCAATCGAGTTCCTCCTAATCGATAGAATTGTTGTTCTTGCATGATTCTAAGTAATCGCGGCTGTAAGTTGAGTGGAAGTTCTCCCAGTTCATCTAGAAAAATAGTCCCTCGCTTGGCAAGTTCAAACTTCCCTGCTCGAGCTTGTGAGGCTCCAGTGAATGAACCTTTTTCATGGCCAAAAAGCTCTGATTCGATCAGGTTTTCATTTAGAGCTCCGCAGTTGATAGCAATAAAAGGATGAGGAGCACGTGAACTGGATTCGTGAATAGCCCGCGCCAAAAGCTCTTTTCCTGTGCCCGTTTCTCCTAAGATTAATACAGGCGAAGAAGCTCCAGCTACTTGGGTTACAAATTTTTTAGCATCTAGAATCGAAGGTGATTTTCCAATCAGTCTTTTTAGCCCTAGGCCCTCCTCTTCCTTGATGGTATTTTCAGCCGACCAAGATTTGAGGTCGGAAATTCTACCCACTCGATGGCCTACTTCCGTTAAATTAAAAGGCTTCATCAAGTAATCATCAGCGCCTAGTTTCACCGCATCCAGAGATTCATCATCTGAACCAAAAGCGGTCATAATGACAAAAGCTGTATTGGGTGAGAACTCTTTCGTCTTTTTTAAAAGTTCAAGACCCGTCATTCCCGGCATTTTGTTATCAGACAAAACAAGGTCATAGGATTTGGATTGAATTAATTCGAAAGCCTTAGAGCCATTGTTACAAGTATCAACGGTGAAATTTTTCTTTAAAAAACTTTCTAAATTTCTAAGAATACTGGGGTCATCATCAACGATTAATAAAAGCATGCAGACTTCTCCATGGATGAGTATCGGTAAATTATTATAGAAACTTTAGAGAAGTCTTGAATCTTCCGATAGTTAAGTTAGGAGTTCATCCATTAATGACTTTTCGAGTTAAAATTTCAGTCCTCTTAATTTCTGCTGTGTTCCTATCGATAGCATTAGTTTCAGCCGTCAATGCTCACTTAGTTTCAAAAGACCGTGTGACTCAAATTGGAGATGTTCAAGGAGCCATGGCTAAGTTGGTGCAGCTTCGTTTAAGAGATCATTTGGAATTATTAGGGCAGCAATTTTCCCAGATACTAAAGAACGAATCGAAACCCCTACAAGCCTTAGAAGGATCCCTGGAAGGTTACTTGGGGGGCGAAGTTTGGGTTGGCAACCGACGAATTGAGGCTTCTCCCTCTGCTTTGCCTTCTGAGCCGCCTCAATGGCAAGGGCTGTTTCAAATACTTCCAGGCAGTCCTATCTTTGCGAAGGGCAATTTCGGTTTTGGAATTCAAGTTCAAGATCGAAAGATGGTACTTTACCTAGACACAACTTGGCTTGAATCCTTTTCCCCTTCTCAGTATGGAGTGATGTTTGGGCTTTTGATCTATGAAAATCCTCTTTGGACAAAGACAGAATCTAATTATCTGTCTCCAAAGATGATATTTCCAAAAAGTCAGATTCCAACGACCCAATGGCTAGAGGACGAGCTAGGAGAAAAATATTTAGTTACCACTTATCCCGTATTTGGTGGAAGTTCGAGCCAAATTATTTTAGCCACCCCCTCTCAAAAAATTTATGCTGTTTTGCAGCAGGCTTTTTATCGCGTGTTGGGAATAGCTCTAGTACTTAGCTTAATTGCCGTCGTTATTTCTCAACTTCTATCCTGGGGGATCACCCAACCTCTACTCGAACTTCAAGAAGCTACTCGTTCGATAGGAAAGGGACTCTTCAAAATTCAATTCCCAAAAATACTCAAAAGGAAGGATGAATTTGGTGAATTAGGGAAGGCTTTTGTCAGTATGGGATCTGAACTGGAACAATTAAAGAAAGAACTCATTCATGCTGAAAGATTGTCCGCTTTGGGAAAGTTTAGCGCTTCGATTGTTCATGAAATTAAAAATCCACTCACAGGGGTGTTGCTTACTTCTGAAATGGCACAAATGCAATTACAAGAGCTCAAAGGTAAGGCTGAAACCTCTGAAATCGAAACCTGTCTCAAGCATATGGTAGAAGATATTCAAAGGGCCAATCGAAAGATCACAAGTTTAATGAAGTTTTCTCGAAAAGACTCGGTAATTATGGACATGGTCAATCTTAAAGCGCAACTGGAAAGTTCAATGAAGAGTATTGTCCCTACCCTAAAATTACAGGGAGTCTCAGTTGAACTCGAGTATTCCGAAGAAGAGGTTTTCATAAATGGAAACGCTGAAAATCTGCACGAGGTTTTTTTAAATCTCTGTCAGAATGCGGCTTACGCTATGAAAAACTCAGCCAAGAAAGAATTAAGAATTAAGATTTCAAAAAAAATAGACACGGCTGTGATAGAGATTCAAGATACTGGTATGGGAATGACGGAGGAAACTCAAGCTAGGCTTTTTGAACCGTTCTTTACTACGAAACCAATTGGAGAGGGAACCGGTCTCGGACTATCTGCTTGCCAGGGAATAGTTAAAACTCACTCGGGCTCGATTTTAGTTGAAAGTAAACTGAATGTGGGGACCCGTTTCGTTTTATCCTTCCCGTTAATTTCTGACCCAACTCAATCCCTAGTAAATGCTAAAAATTTTCAATTGCTTATTTTGCCACTCCTTTTTCTTCTAAGTCTGGGTTGTCAAAAGAAAGGAGCACTCAATCAGTTCCCTACGAACGAGGCATTGAAACAAGTGGAACGTCCTATTGCAGTGCTAGAAAAAAGGGTCCCCAAAGTTTCTGTAAGACGCAGACAGCAAATGGTCTGGGGAGATGGTAACTTAAAAATGGATCTTTTTATCTTTGATACCGTTAAAACCTTTACCCAAAGTTCAAGTCAAATTGTAATGAATGAAGGTTCTGAAATTAATTTAAGCGCAGATTCTTGGATAGTTCTGGATCCCAATAATCTTGAGATCCTTCCCCATCGCCCCTTTCTTAAATTAGGAAAATTAAAAGCCAAAACAAGAAAAGAAATTTGGATTTTGACCACGGCAGCGCTTTTTCGTTTGAAAGCCAAAAGTGAGAGAGAACCTGCCGAGATGGAAGTTTCGGTGGATAATTCAAGAAAGGTAACTGCGAATTTAGTCGCAGGAATGGGCCTTTATTGGGGGGCAAAAGTGGCTGGCCAGATTGAGGGCAAAGACCCCAAAAGACTTTTTCTAAATCAGTTAGTCACTCTAAATGCGGCTCCGGTCGACGAAGAGTTTCCAAAGACTGAAAAGGACATTCGTTGGCCAACGGCCGAGGATGTTCTGAACTCAGATAAGCTTTGGTTGGAAAGCAAAAAAAATAAAAACAAAGAAAAAGAAAAGGCTTTAGAGCTTGAGATTATTTCACCTCCGGATTTTTATCAAGTTTCAGCGCCAACGGTAGAGATTGTAGGAAAAGTAACCCATTCCGATGCTGTTGTTTTGGTTAATGGTAAACGAGTCTCAGTAGATAAAACTTTAAGATTTTCAGCTCAGGTAGATCTAAAACCGGGAGCCAATCAAGTTGTAGTACGTATCAATCACGAAAACCAATCCAAAACCGTGAGTCTAACTTTGATTCGAAAACCCGGTTCGTAAATTGGGGTAGAGGTGTCTTCACTCTGTTGGTAATGCTTCATTGGTTCTACAGAGTTCGTGGAGAAGGGTAACGTTTTTGTTAAACAACCGAAGCCGCCTGAAGGGCGGCTTCGGTTACTCCAAACTAGTGGCAAAGAGTTCGAATAGAATTTCCTAACTCCGCTCCGAAAGTCACTACCCGATTAATATCTTTGTCGCAAACTTCCATCATTGGGTTGCAAGGTAATGAAGAGCGCGCAAACACAATTCCCGTGGAATCATCTACTGCGATTTGCTTAATGCCAGAGAACTCCGTGGACGGGAGAGTGATTTTCTCATTAATAACCGATTTGTTATCCTGAGATTTAAGATCAAATACTTCAATAGAGTTGTTCTCATCGTTGCCCACTACTACACAGTGGCCAGTAAAATCGAAACTTCGAGAGTATCCTTGAGTAGGGATTTCACGACGAGTTTGACCTGTGACAGAATCAAAAACGATAAGTTTGTTCTCTCCTCTTGCATTGGTCATAACGTCCTGAGTTCCCGGAATAACATCGAGGGTTCCAAGATTCCCATTTTGACTGGTGAACAATACTCGCATTTGTTGAGTCTGAGGGTCGACCTCAACAATTTTTCCTTTGGGAGATCCGATGGCTTCTCCTGAGACTAGCAACAACTTACCGTTGTGAACCGTTCCTGCAATCGGCATGCGAACTCTAGTGCTTAAATAATTGGCCATGGATCCACTGGAGGAGAAAATAGTTTGGGCAGGGAGATTAAAATCGGTATTGGTATCGTTGGGATTGCCTCCCATGTCGGCAAAATAATGTTTTCCGTTTGCACTTCCTATCCAAAAATTGATGAATCCTCCCAGTGCAATTCGAGTTGTTTTAGCTCGGATTTTTCCATTTTCTAATTTGGCAAAAGTGTATTCCGTGAGTTGTGCTGTTGGGTTAATTCCGGTCATCACAACAGTATCCGAAGCCACTTTTTTCATTGAGCTAATACTGTGAGTAAGAGAAAGTTTGTCGATAAGTTTTCCTTCTGGGGAATAGACTTCAACTCGATATTCTGAAGCAAATTGTTTTCTTGAATGGCCTACCCAGAAAATTCCTTTTTGTGCGACCATTGCGGCATAAGGCTCTCCGCGATCGAGAAGAGTTACCGTTTCTACTGAAAATGCGGTTTGGGCGATGAATAACGTGCCCATCATCAAAGAAGCGACGATGTTAAAAAAATTTCCCATATTTGACCCCCGTTTGAATGTTGTTAAACCGAGTATCCTCAGGGGGGCTCCGAGTGGCAACTGAAAGTTTGGGAAGGGAAGGTTATTTCTTTAAAAAGTTAGCCAATAATAATTATTATGCGACACTGTTGAGAGAGTGGCCCATAAGTTGCTCGATAAAGTTGATCTGATGAAAGGAAAAATCTTATGAAATCTCACACCGGGTACCGTTTCTATATAAGTCTCTTATCGTTGGGATTTGTGGTCTTTTCGAGTGCGTCGTTGTGCTACGCAACGATTCGGGGACAATTAATCGTGCACAACTCTCGTAATGAGACCATTACGGTCGAAGTTTACAATGCTCAAAGTGAATTTGTGGGCAGTTATAGCGTTGGGGCACACGCCACTTATCGTGTTTCAATTCAGGATCAAAGTGAGGGGATGGATTGGTTCGATGCCTACGATGCCGGAGGGCGCTGGATCAAACGAGGTTCTGCTGAAGGGGTTTATCAAAATTTTGATTGGTGGGTGGATTAAAAGAAAGGGGTCAGGTTACTTTCAATATTGAAAGGCGCCTGAGTTCCGCATCTTCAATTAAAAAGGGCTAATGATGAGATTCCGGAAACGGACCGGACTTCCATGGTCTTGTAATCGAATGGGACCTTGAACCCCTTGCTTTTGTTTCGCGGCTGAACCGGTAGGTCGCTCAAAGCGTCCGCGATTGATTACGGTTTTACCATTGAGCACTACAGTGACTTCCCCTTTTTCAATCACATGTCCTGCACTATCCAATTTCGGAGATACAAAATGGATGTCATAGGTCTGCCAGTTTTCTGGGGGTAGGCTTGCGTTAAACTGAGGAGCTATGAGCTTGTAAAGAGAACCACAAATCCCGTCGGAATAGGTTTCGTTTTCATAGGTGTCGAGAACTTGAATTTCATAACGGCCTTGCAGAAAAATCCCGCTGTTTCCTCGGTCTTGTCCATGTTTGTCGGGTAAATAGGGAATCCAAAACTCTGCATGAAGATCAAAATCATTAAAAAGCTGGGTCGTTTGAATGTCTCCTAAGCCCGGAACAACTTCTACATAGTCGTCAGCCACTTTCCAATGGGCGATTTCCATAGATTTAGTCGATACCCAGCCACTGAGATCTTTTCTGTTAAATAAAAGAATCTCATTGGCTAAAAGCGACTGATTTAAAGTCCCCAACCAAATGAAAAAACACACAGTAAAACGAGTGAAATGAATTTGCATAGGAGGGGTATAGCATGAAAAGGGGTCAGTTTTCTTTCAATAGGTAAAGTCGATTAACTCCCGAAAGAGTTTCTGCAACTTGCTACTTAAGTAAGTTATTACATTTTATGGATTTAATTTGGTTGCGGGGGGAGGATTTGAACCTCCGACCTTCGGGTTATGAGCCCGACGAGCTACCAGGCTGCTCCACCCCGCGATAATCAGGTGGAGACACCCTATGTCTTTTAATAGGTGATGTCAATTCACTGTCGGGGGTTCGTTAGAATTATTGGGATCGATGAGAGGCATTTCCATTAATACCTCCTCGCTGGCCACAGCAATGTCTGTATCTTCCGAATGGATTGCTATTTCACTGTGGGTAATCTCTTCGTAAGTGACCGTGGTCTTCTTTTTTCTGGGCCGTGGATGTGATTGCAATGCTGCTACCGCATTTTCATTTTCTTCTGCAATTTCAGCATGTAAGGGTGACTCGTGAATTTCCCGAGTTCCTTTTTTAGCTGAATCCAACATGGTTTCAATTTGAGCTAAACCTTCTTTGTCCTGTTCACTTAAATCCTCTGCCACCTCTCCTTGAGCCACTAAGAACTTATCTAGTCCTTCTTCAAGAGTCTTGATGGGATCGACTGTATCCCCTTGAAGCTGATCGAGTTCTGTCAGTGGGGGGAGTTCAGAAAGACTGGAAAGCCCTAAAACTTCCAAGAATCGAGGAGTGGTAGCGTATTGAACCGGGCGGCCAGGAACTTCAGCTTTACCGGCCATTTTAACTAATCCACGCTCGATCAGAGTTCTCATTAAATGAGAGCTGTCGATACCTCTCACTTGATCCACTTCGGCGCGAGTGATTGGCTGACGATAAGCGATGATGGCAAGGACTTCCAAAGCGGAACGGCCTAACCGGAACGGTTTGGTTTCTAAAAACTTGCGTATGATCTCTGCATTTTCAGGTTTGGTGACAAAGTGAAAACCACCTTGGGCTTCACGCAGTTCAAAACCGAAACTGGAATTAAGATAGCGTTCTTTAATCGCAGATAAAGCTTCTGAAAGTGTTTCTTCTTCCGGTCCCTCTTCTCCAAAGACCTCTTTCAAACGGTCTACAGAGACAGGACGGTCAGCAGCAAATAGAATCGATTCAATCGCCGAAGTCACTTTTTCTAGTTCCATACTTCTCCTAATACGAATCTAACATTCCAACATTAAGATCGGTCAAATCTTTTACTCCACGAATTTGGATGTGACCAAAATTTTCATGTTGAATGATTTCAACAAATTTGAGTCGAGCCAATTCTAAAACGGCTAAAAAGGCTACAACGACATCGAGAATTTTTCTTTCCTCTTTTTGAGGAAGAAGATCGGTAAACGAAATCACTTCATGCTGTGCTAAAAACTGGCCTACTTGTACTACTTTATCTCGAATAGAAACAGGATCGGTGGTGATTTGAATAGAAGGTCGAGTTGTTCGATGGGTGGCAATCTTCAAACAAACTAAAAGTTGAAAAGGATCTACGGGGTCGATCGGCGCATCGAGTAAAGATTCCACAGGCATCATCGATTCGATAGCACTGGGAGGTCTGACGTAAATATCTCTGCCCATCCATCTAAGGCCATCAATTTGATCAGCCGCTTTTTTAAATCTTTCGTATTCCAGAAGTTGCTGAATCAAAGGCATTCGAGGATCGTCTTCTTCAGAGGCGCCTTCTTCTTTGGGAAGCAAAACTAAAGATTTTAAAAGAGTGAGAGTGGCAGCCATCACCATGAACTCACCTGCAATATTAACGTCGATGCTTTTCATTAATTCCAAGTGCTCTAGGTAACTTTTGCAAATATGAGCAATGGGAATGTCATAAATATTAAGTTGATCTTTTCTAATTAAGTGCAGCAAAAGATCGAGAGGCCCTTCAAAATTGGGCAGAAATACTCGATAGTCTTCTTTGATTTCAGAGTCTCTTTTGGGAAGAGCACTGGCTTCATTAAGCGCTTTATCGAGCGCAAGTTGACCATCTATTTCAGGTGTAAAAGGAGCTGCTGTTGCCATTTCCTCTTATATATCACTAAAGGATCGGTTTGACGAAAGGATAAAATGATCTGTTCTATGCTTTTTTTGCAATGACACAAAGCGCGAATTGGTTTTTATAACCTTCCTCGTAAAGCAGCGATTCGATCATCCAAACTGGGGTGAGTGGAAAGTAAAGCCCAGAAACCTTTTCGTCCGCTGATTTTTAAAGTAGCCACTGAAGGGTGGCTTGAGTCGATGTTTTCGTACTGTGATTTTAAAGCTTGAAGAGCGCTGATCATTTTTTCTTTTCCTGCAAATTGGGCACTTCCTGCATCGGCTCTAAATTCTCTTCGACGAGAAAAATAACAAACTACAATCATACCCAGTAAACTAAACAAAATTTCAAAAACGAAACTACAAAGATAGTAAGACCAACCGACAGAACGACTTTCTTCACGATCTCGATTTCCCTCCAAGTAACTGGATAAAATCCAAGCGGCAATTCTTGCGAAGAACATCACAAAAGTATTCACTATGCCTTGGACTAAAGTCATCGTGACCATATCGCCGTTGGCAATGTGAGCTACTTCATGACCGAGAACTCCTTCTACAGCTTGAGAATTCATGGTGGTGAGTAAACCGGTAGATACAGCAACTAAAGAACGGTTCTTGGAAGGGCCGGTCGCAAAAGCATTAACTTCAGGACTTTGGTAAATTCCAACCTCGGGCATGACGGTTAATCCAGCTCTTTGAGAAAGTCGGTGAATGAGATTTACTAACTCTTTTTCTTCACCTCGAGCGCTGGCTGGGTCTATCACTTGAACCCCCATCATCATTTTTGCCATCATTCTTGAAATAGCGAGCGAAATGAAGGCTCCGGTGAATCCCACTACACTGCACATGGCTAGGAGAGCTTGATAATCAATTCCTGAGCGGGTCAGATAAGGTCGAATGCCCAATAAATTGAGCATTAAAGAAATGGTGGTGACCACCAAAATGTTCACTACGATAAACAAAAAAATCCGTTTCATCATGGCCATGATGTAAGCCTCCTAAAATATTAGTTATCATTATAGTAACGATTTTAAGAACGTCTAGGGGGAACCGATATTGAATCAAGTTATTGAAATTAAAATTAAAAAAGCCCACCGGTAACGCTAAGCGGAATTATTTTAGTGCTAAAAAAATGAAAGGCTGCTAAGGTGCCTCAAATTTCGAGTTGAAGACTTGGTAACACAGGTCGCCTAGTGAGCATGACGGACATACTCTCGATATCTTAACAATTCTCACTGCTATTCGATTTAAAACTAATAATAAACCATCAAGTACTTCAGGGTCTTGTAACGGCTCCGTGTACTTAGAAGAAGGGTATGTGAATTCTTTTAATACTTTTAATGAACTTTCTCTCCCAGAAGCTTTAGGTAAAGCTCTGAGTAAAATGAACTTTGTCTCACCGACTCCCATTCAGCAAAAAGCTATTCCCGTTGCTTTAGGGGGTAAGGACGTTTTAGGAACTGCACAAACTGGGACAGGAAAAACAGGAGCCTTTGGAATTCCTCTTCTAGCGAATCTTTATGCTGAGCCTACTAAGCAGGCTTTAATTTTATGCCCCACACGAGAACTAGCCGCACAAATCAATCAAGTTTTAAGACAGATGGGAAAAGGGTTGGGAATGTACGGAAGTTTAGTCGTCGGTGGAGAGTCATTCCGTCGACAAAGAGATGAACTAGAACGTGGAGCTGATTATATTGTAGCCACTCCAGGTCGTCTGAATGACCATCTTCAAGAAGGAACTGTGGATCTCAGCGGTATTAATTTTTTAGTGCTCGATGAAGTGGATCGAATGCTCGATATGGGATTTGCGCCTCAGATTAAAGAAATCATGAAGCATGTTTCTAGAGAAAGACAAACCTTACTTTTTAGCGCTACTCTACCCAAAGAGATTCAGGGTTTGGCTAATCAGCTAATGAATGCGCCTGTTCGTGTAGCTATCGACACTGAATTAAAACCCTCGGCTCAAGTGGAACAGAAAAATGTTGAAACGAGCATGGATGGTAAGAACGGTTTAATTCTTAAAGAGCTTGAGGAGAGAAAAGGAAAAGTTCTTATTTTTGCTCGCACTCAAATTAGAACGGATCGATTGGCTACTTTGCTTTATCGTGAAGGTCATAAAGTGGTGAGATTGCACGGAGGTTGTACTCAGTGGCAACGAAAAGATGCTCTAGATAAATTCCGACGCGGTAGTCATCCCGTCATGGTGGCAACCGATTTAGCCGGTCGAGGCATTGATGTGACCGATATTGAACAGGTGATCAACTTCGATCTTCCTGAAACACATGAAGATTATATCCACCGAATTGGAAGAACAGGTCGATTTGGAAAAACCGGACAAGCTTTGAATTTGATTACCCCGTTAGATGTCGATTCTGAGCAAATTATTACTGGAGTGAAATCCAAACCGAAATTTGCTTTTAAAGGCAGAAAACGATTTGGTCGGGGAAATCGCGGTCCCTCTCGTCGATTCTAAAAGACTTTCTGGTAGGCACGTTCTTAGATTTGTTAATGAACTGGGTCGGTATGGACGGGGATATTGAGGTCCTTGGTTAAGACGAGTTTGCTACATACTTAGTCTGAAGCTATCTCAATTCCCGTTACATCCCTAAGGTCCATCAACCCCTTACATAAATTCCGTGGAGAACGTCATTACCGCACAAACATTGAACACTCGGACGAAGATTGTTTCTTTTGTAACTAAAAAAGCTAATGAATTTTAGGGGTTCTTGCGTAGTCAGCGAGTCCACACCTGGCTTTTATTTTGCTAAATCAGCCGCTCGGGAGAGGGCGGAAGGATTCTGTGGGACGTGTTATTTGGCTACTTAGCCTCATTTTATTTTTTGTTTCTCTGCACGTTTTTGGCGCAGAAAGAATCGATTGTTCCTTTCTGTTGGAACAGATTCTTAAAAATAAAAGGCAGGAAACTCGTGTCATTCCTAATTTAAGCGACCTTAGTGCTAATCAACCCCCTTCATTTCATTTTCTGGGGCGAAAAGTTTTTGAAAACCAATCAAAAGAAGACCGATTGAAAGCCATTTCGGAATTACCTCTGGACCAAGTGATTGCAGCTCCGGGGCATCGATTCTTGAGAAAACCGCAGCAAGTGGAAGGTTTAGCTAAGTACATCCGAGAGAATCAAGGGGGAAATTTTGAACACGATCGAATTTTGGTTAACATAGTGACTGATTCCGAGGGAAAAATTCGTGAAGTGGATTTATGGAACGCCCATCATCGGTTTTTAGCTTACCGTTTGGCTGGCTACGAGCGCATGGGCCAACTGAAATTGGATAATATCGATATTTTGGTGAATGGTGTTCAGCCTTGGGGAGAACCTTGGGGGCATTATCTTCCCGCGGCTGGTATTGATCTTAATAAGTTTCGAGATTTTCGAGTGGTGCCTGTGGGAGGGGATATTCGTGAAGGAACGATTGCTCTTTCAGGACGATTGACCAATTATGAATTGGGTTCCCGAAATACGATTGGTCAATTGATGACCAATACCATGAGAGATTACAAACCGAAGGTTGGGGTTTACTTTGGAACTTTCGATCCCATTCATGAAGGTCATTTTCGGGTAGCAAAAAATGCAATGGAAAATGCGGGCCTTGATGAGATTCTCATTGCTCCAAACTTAAATTCTATTGAAAAACCTGAAGCTTCTGCAGCCCATCATCGAATCGCAATGACCGCAATGCGAGTTCAGAGAGAATCAGGCATTAATCTCTATACGGGGGATTCGGCCTCTTTAATTGATCAGTTTGGTCGCGATCCCTTTTTTGAAAGGGTGGGACAAATTTACGGGACGAAAAAACTTTATCAAGTGATCGGTCAGGATTCCTTTGAAAAACTATTAGAGCAGGGAAAAATAAAACCCGATTCCAATCGAGTTTACTTAGTTTCTCCTAGAGCTGGATCTAGTCAAAACTTAGTGATTCCCGAATCGTTAAAAGAAGTTGCCGTTGTGATTCCTGGAGATGGTTCGCCTTCAATAAGCTCAACTCAAATTCGTCAAAAAATCCGCTCTCACAATCGTCCCTTAGAAACTGAGTTGGATCCCACTTTGTTGGAATACATTCAAAAACACAATCTTTATCAGGGCAAGTAATTAGGCCCCTCAAAAAGTTTTAATGTTTATTTAGAATGAACCACTGGCTTCTTCTGCTTTATCTTTAAGTTGTCCGTTACTATTGACTTCATTTAATTTATTAATAATGTTTTGAATCCCAAGAGACAGAACTCTGTGGGTCTGAGTCATGGTGAATGTTCCATCGAACTTGATGGTAGTGGTGGAGTCAGTCGTAAAAGTGCCTGAAGAGTTTTCAATTTGAAGGCTTTTTCCTGAAGCACAGTCTTTGTTGAGATCAAACTCGATTCGTGTGTAGGTTCCAGAAGGAATCGTCACCTGGCTTAATGAAGTCCCGCTAGAGTCTAAAGTAACTTCACCTAAAGGGAGATCGATATTATCTTCGCCCGAAGTTGAAGTAGCCTTAAACCTAAGCCTTTTAAAGCACATTTTTACACTCGTTACCGACTTCGGGGGGAGGCCCAGTCTAGCCAGTGCTCCCGCGGAATAGGCACTAAACTCCACACTTACGACGCCATTCCCGGTCTGCGTTCCACAACCCGAGATCAAAAATAAGATCCCCCAAATGAAAGTGATTGTTTTTAAACATTGTAAATTTGAGTGCTTCATTTTTTCTCCTCAGTAACTTCAGTTAGGGGAAAAGCTGCGACCGCGACATGATAGACGCTGTCGGGCGAAAGCGACTTATCTTCTAATTGGGCTACTTGTCTTAAAAAGTTAAAACACATTTTCTTGAGTTCCCCAAGGCGATTTTTGGGGATGGCTAAAGTGTATCCGGTAATATCTCGATCTTCGACTTTTGTATTTTCAAGCGATGCCATTGCTAATTCGAGCATTTCTCGGTGAAATTGAGCCAAAGCCAAACGATAGACTCCTCCCAAACACAGTAATTCTTTATCTACTACTTTTACTTTATCGTCGTCTAGTTTCTCTAAATAGCCGTTTCCGAAAAGAAAGCTCAGAGCTTCTTCAGCTTCTTTTAACGAAATTTTAGTTTTTAGTTTTTTTTGAATCCATCTAGGATCAGCCTGGAAATTTTTTAAGTGAGCCAATTCTCTGATAGCGACATAATACCAACGCGTTAAATATTGATAAACTTCAACTTCTTTCACATTCAATTCTCGGTAAGCCCGAAATCTTCTTAACTTCTCTAAGGCCTCGTGTTTCAAATCTAAAGACTCAGACTCAGCAACCGTTCTGAGTAATTCTAAGTAGGATTTTTCTGAGGGATTCAAACCGAGTGGCTTAGCGATTTTTTCTAGCGTTTCATGGGGCATTCGTCTTTCGCCTGAGAGAATCATGGACAAGTAACCTACTGCTAAGTTGCTTTGTTTAGCGAGGGCTCGAAGAGAGAATCTGGACTCGGTATTTTTCTTATATTCTAACCAAACCTTCAAGACCTCTCTGTAGTCGTGATATCGATAGATGTCAGGTCTTGCTTGCGATTCTTTCTTCGAGCTTGATGACACTTTTTCTCGCTTGGCCATAACTAGAAGGAGCCTTTCACTCCAGCGTTTTCTAATTTGGCTTTAATTTCGCTAGCGTTATTCACTGCATCTAGAGCCGCTAAAATGTTATCAACACCTAGTGATAAAACCTGATTAGCTTCGGAGGCTATGAATTTACCTTCGAATTTAATCGTAATTCTTTCTTGAGTTGAGAACATTCCTTGAGAGTTGATCACTTCAGCACTTTTTGAACTGGTGCATCCGGGACCGTCTTTTTCCAAGTCGAACTCAACTCGGCTATAAGTTCCTTCAGGCAAACTAACTTCGCCAATGACAGAGCCTACCGAAGAAATATCGATTTCTCCTGGAGTGAAGTCCACGTTTTCGGAATCGTCTTCAGTGTGATGAGTATCATCATTGATAGCGTTTGAATCGTCAGAGCCAGTATCATCTCCTGAAGAGGAGTGAGTGTTTGAATGAAATTCTTCTTCAGTTTTAAATCTCACCCGTTTGAAACAAAATCTAGCGCTGGTTACGGCAGCCCTGGCTTCGGGAACTACCCAACTTAAGATTCGATTGAAAGCTGAGTATTGGCCTAATTGAAGGGAGACTTTAGACATCCCGGGAGTTGTGGATTTTCCACACCCCGAAAGCAGCAATTGAGAGAACAGAACTACTGAGATTGATAAGTGGTTTAACGTTTTCATATATACCTCCTATGAATGAAGCAATGATTGCTTCAGTTTTAGAATATCGATTAACCCTGCTCTTGTCAATCATATTCATTCTCGGTTGTGAACATATAAAACTTAAAATTATTGTAAAATTACATATAAATCATATATTTAAACGTATATAGATAAAAATTATATAGTTTTTAACATTATTTATTGTGAACATTAATACGGTTTGAATTGGAGGTTTTCTTTTAAGGTGGGAGCTCTCTTTAACCGATAAGGATAAGGGAGGTTATTTTGCTTTTAAACACACTCTTATTATCGTTGATCGTTTTTGTGAGATATCTGTGTTTCGCTGGGGGGCTCTACTTTCTTTGTTACATTTGGAAGAAAAAATCCTGGGAGCACAAGCAAATTGCTCCAACGCGGCCCGAAGCCAAAGTGATTAAGCATGAAATTAAATATTCAATTTTAAGTTCTATCCTATTTGGCTTTATGGGTGCTTGGATGTGGGATCTTTGGGAAAAAGGAAAAACGCTGGTTTATTTAGATTTTTCTAAATACGGTTTTTTTTATGCGCTACTGAGTCTTTTTGCCATGCTTGTTATCCACGACACCTACTTTTATTGGACTCACCGGTTACTCCATTTGCCTTGGTTTTATAAGAAGTGGCACAAGGTTCATCACAGTGCTCCCAATCCCTCTCCCTGGGCAGCATTTTGTTTTCATCCTATTGAAGCTTTATTGGAATCGCTCTATATGCCCCTGATTATTTTTACAGTCCCGAGCCACCCTGCTGTTTTGGGGGGCTTTCTCATGCTCATGACGGTGCTGGGAGTGGTGAATCATTTAGGATATGAGCTTTATCCTGCCATTTTTCACAGAAACAAGTTTTTAAATACGATCATTAGTGCCACCAACCATTCGGTTCATCATCGATTTAATAAATTTAATTATGCTCTGTACTTCACTTGGTGGGATGATTTGATGTCCACTCGTTATTCATCAAATCAGGCAATCTCGAGGAAAACAGTGGGAGTCAGCACCGATTCCGAACTCCATCACTTGGGTGGGTTTGCACCCGTACCGGAAGACAGTAATGCCCTTCAATCCTAATCTCCAGGCTTCCAAATAAAGCTGAGCGATCTCTTCTTTAGAGAAAGAATTGGGTAAATTAATAGTTTTGGACACTGCATTGTCGCAATAGGTTTGAAAAGATTTTTGAATTCTTAAATGTTGTCGAGGAGAAATTTCCAGAGCGGTTGCAAATAGTTCTTTTGTGCTTTTTCCTATTTCATCAATCTCTTTTAAAGTCCCATCTTGAGTGAGTTTAGCCATTACTTCTTTCGGAATTCGATGAGTCTTAGCGTATTTTAAAAATAGAGGGTTGATTTCCTCTAGAGTTTGCCCGCCCAACACCTGTTTTCGAGATAAAGCTAACGCAAAAATGGGTTCTATGCTGGGAGAGGTGCCAGCCAAAATGCTGATAGTTCCTGTGGGAGCAATTGAAGTGCAAGTGGCATTTCTTAACTTTTTATTAACCAAAGCATATTGGCTTTTATCCCAATTGGGAAATACTCCACGTTCGAGCGCGAGATTTTGAGAGGTTTGCTGTGCAGTCTCATGAATAAACTTCATGAGTTGTTCCGCTATGAATACTGCTTTTTCGCTTGAGTAGGGAACATTGAGTTGAATCAAAAGCTCATGAAATCCCATGACGCCTAAACCCACTTTGCGATTCCCTTTGACCTGCTCAGTTATTTTTTCATCTGGAAAAGCATTGATTTCAATCACGTTGTCTAAAAATCTCATGGCAGTTTCAACCGTCTTTTGTAATTTCTCCCAGAGAATATCGGGGCGCGAAGTGTGACTCACCATGTGACTTAAATTGATAGATCCTAAGTTGCAAGCTTCAAAAGGAAGAAGGGGAACTTCACCACAAGGATTAGTTGCTTCAATAGCTCCGACTTTCGGTGTGGGATTCGCCCGTTCGATAGCATCAATAAAAATTAGGCCCGGATCTCCAGTGGACCATGCGCCATGAACGATCTCTAAAAAAATCTCTTGGGCTTTAAGAACTTGTACCGATTCACGGGTGAAAGGGTTGATGAGTTCAAAATCACCATGAGTTTCCACAGCCTTCATGAAATCATCGGTGACAGCTATAGATAAATTAAAATTGGTGAATCCTCCCTCTTTTTTGGCATGGATAAATTCTAAAATATCCGGATGGTCTACACGAAGAATTCCCATGTTCGCACCACGGCGTTTTCCACCTTGCTTGATATTTTCAGTAGTGCAATCAAAAATTTTCATAAAAGAAACGGGGCCGGAGGCTGTCCCGGCAAGTGCTGAGACCTGCTCACCCTTTGGGCGCAGTTTTGAAAACGAAAATCCAGTCCCTCCACCCGATTGCTGAACCATGGCGGTGAGTTTTAACGTATCAAATATAGAATTAAGAGAATCCTCAATGGGAAGAACAAAACAGGCCGAAAGTTGGCCTCTTGGAGTTCCAGCATTCATGAGGGTAGGGGAGTTAGGAAGAAAATCGAGTTTAAAAAGAATGTCTTCAAACTTCTTTCTCCAAATTTCTTGTTGGGCGATATTTCCAAAGTGCAGCTCGGCTTTTGCTACCGCTTGAGCCACTCGGCTCATCATCATTTCAGAAGTTTCACACACATGACCGTTTTTCTCTCGAAGCAGATAACGGCTTTCGGCCACTTTAAGCGCGGAAGGAGAAAGAGGTAGCTTCATTAGGGTATTTTACAACGAGCTTTAAGAAATTTCTTCAATTGTGTCTGTTTTTTTTAAAGTCTTTGAGCGACATTCAAAAGCAAGCTAAAGCGATTTAACCCTCAAAGGCTCCATTTTTGTTGATAAAAAAGTTACTAGAGTGTGGTTACAAAATATGACCGCTACTGTTTAAGCTTGAAGGGAGACTGACACCTCAGAAAATGGAGAGCTTCATGGCGATGGTGGCGGAGGGTTCATCAATGGACACTTCATTAGACAAATCTCCCGTGGTTGAATTGACTGAGTAAGTAAATATTTTTTGGCTTGATTCATCTGCGACAAAAACAAACTTCTTCCCAGGATCGCTGACGATCGATGATCCAGTGGCCAAATTATTAGGAAATGAATTGCCGCCATTCAGGGGTTGAGGGTTCTTCCCGGAAGTTAAAGAATACCCTAAAATTCCCCCTGCACTTTGAAGGGTATAAACAAATCGGGTATCTGAAGTAACATTAAAGTCGGTGGGAACTTCACCCAATTGTTGGGCAGGGTCATCTAAAATGGTGAGATTCCCTGAACTTGATATCGAGTAAGTGTAGAAAGCTTTAGCGTTCTCTGTGAAATAGAGAAACCCATCTAAAAGTGTCATCATTTGGATGGCTTGGGTTGGAGGTACCCCAAATGATTCTATTAAGAGTAGGGACCCATTATCAGGATTGATTCCGAAAGTTTCAATTGCCTGACTGCTGGTTAAAATGTGGAGAAAAGTTCCATTGTGCGAAGTGGTCCAATTTGAAATATTTCCTGTGGTGTTACCACTACTCGCTTCTGATGCATTTACTTCCCCTGTAGTGTGATTGATTGAAAAGCTTTTAAAATTTTTTACGCCGCACTTGGCGATGAGGTACTTTCCGCTGCCAGCTATGGCAAGTAAGCCTTTATCACTGCAAGAATTTAAAACGACATCACTGTTTTGGCTTAAGGTTCCCTCGGAAGGTGAGGCTGTAAAAAAGGAAATGTCAAATGCGTTCGTTAATGAGGCCATATACACAAATTGCCCCGAAGGATGTATCGTCACCTTGCCTCGGTTGGACAAATTATCGAACTTGGATTTGAAACTCAAAGTTCCATTCGTATTGATTTTAAAAGAGTGAAGAGAGCCAGTTCCCGAAGATAACAAATATTTTCCTGATGCGTTGGCGTCAGAGGAGGGATCGGTGTTCGTATTGCCTGTGTTTATTCCAGGCCCTAAGCAGCCCAGGAGAATACCCAAAAATAAAAAACTCGCCAAAAAGCCTTTCATAGTGAAACTCCCGCCCCGAGACGTAAAAAATGGGTCAGCGAGGGTTGAGTGAACGCGGTCGAATATCCCAGAAATAACCGCTTCAGATTTATTCCCCAAATTTCCTTGTTCCATGAGCGGTCTAGTCCTACTTGGGGAGCTAAAAATAATCCACCCTGTTGGTTCCAAACCTGAATTCCAAATCCAGCAAAAACACCCAAAGTATTAAGTTGATGATGGAGAGCCAATCCAGATTCTAAAAATAAAAAGTTTTTACTCGATGTATAACTTCGAAACAGATTCCCTCCGGCATGGCCTATCAGTTTCCAATCCAAATTTAACTGATAAGAAGGGGTCCAATTCAAATTCAAACTAGGGCTAAAACGTGTGGTCGATTGATAGGCTACGATGGGGGCCATCGTAAAATCTAACCAAGATTTGTTTTGTTTTTCTTGGGGAGATACGACCTCTTCAATAGCAGCTTCGGGAGGATTTGGACTTTTTTGAACAGGGAAAGTTTTTTCTTCGAGCACTTCTAAATTATAAGTTCTTTTAAGGCCAGTGGCCTTTTGAATGATTTCGAAAATAAAAAAAGCGTAACTGCGTTCCGCGGGAATACCCCATTGAACCCTGCGGTCCTGTAAGGGCTGCACCTTTTTATTGATTCTGACCTCGATATTATCTCCTTCAGTCAAGAACTCTAAAGTCTTGTCATCTTGTCTCTCAATGCTAGCGGCGGGAAGAGAAAAGACTTTCTCTTGATGGGAAAGAGAGGTTTTAATGGTAATTCTAGACTCCAAAGTTTGTAAGAAAAATGGAGCCCCTTTTTGTGGAGTGGGAATCACAGGCGTTCCATTGGTGAGGATTTCGGTGGTGGGTTTAGAATCTTGGATGACACTTTTGCCGTTAATTTCCACACGCAGAGGTTTAAAGCTTCCAGTAATAACAATAGGCACACTCGATAATTTAATTTCTCTTGCTTCCGCATTAGAAAGAGGGAGCCCAAGATAAAACAGGCTAGTCAAAAGAAGAGCTGCAGAAATAAAAGGATTCACAGCTCGTATTCTAATAAATTCATTGAGCTTAAGGCAAGAAATCAGGGGGGATCATTTTTTAGATGATGGCGAAGGGTTTTAACACAATTTTAAAACCACAGTTCCTCTCCTTCTTCATCATCGCGATAGGCCGAACGAGGGGGGAGGTTTTCTACTCCCACAGTAAAAGACGCCACTTCAGGTTTGACCCAATGGAACCAGTCGTCAAACTTGATCTTAATTCCATCTTCGTGGGTTCCCGCTTGAAAAAGAATATCTCCAGAAACTTTCATGCTTTCATCCATCAGAAGTGAAATATTCGGCCAATGAGGTAAAGGAGGAGTGGCTCCTAGGTCACAGTCGTTGCAAAGGGAACGTAGCTCTCCTTCGCTCGCTAAGCGAATATAGGTGGCGCCAAGGGCTTCTCTTACCCGATGGAGAAGAATTTTTCGGCTCGCAGGTAAAATCAATCCATGGGGATGCCCGTCGGCAATCACTAAGACCAATTTAGCTACTTTATGTCCGGTCACATGTTCCTGCTGAGCCAGTTCTTGAGCTGTGTAAGCTGGGGAATGTTTGACCTCTTCAAAAGGAATATGTTCTTTTTTTAGGGCCTCTTGAATCCATGAACTTGCGCCCATTATTGATACCTCCGGAAAGCTGTCGGTTCTTCGCTTAAGTCTCTTTCAAGACTCACCACATATCGAACAAAATCGGCTTCGGTTAAAATTCCTACTAAATGAGTGCCATCACACACCGGAAGACAACCAAACTTGTTTTCCATCATTAAGAGCCCAGCATCCTCCACTGTTGTTTCAGGCTCTACAGTTTCTACCTCTCGGGTCATGACCTCTTTGACTTTAGTGTTTCTTAAATACTGATTCAGATCGCTTAACGGCAAATAATCGACAGTAGAGTAGGCGACTTTGACCAAATCCCTATGAGAAATCAAACCGAGCAGCTCGCCAGTAGAATCGATCACAGGCAAATGTCGTACTTGGTTTTCTGCCATGAGGTCACTGGCAGTCGATAAGTCTTCTTCGGGTTGAAGGGCAATGACTCTTTCGGTCATTAAGTCTCGGACAAACATAACAACGTCTCCTGTTTTTAATTAAAACAGGAAATTGCAACTTAAATGCCGAAGGTGAAAAAAGAATTTAATTTTCTTAAGATTTCGGACCCGCTTCGCAAATTTCTTTTGAAGCGCCACCTTCATACTTTTTAAAGTTTTTCTTAAAGAGCTCAGCTAAATGAGTAGAAGTCTTGTCGTAAGCACTGCCATCTTTCCAAGCATTCTTCGGAATCATCATTTGTTCCGGGACTCCAGGACAAGCTGTGGGAACATGGAATCCGAAAGTTTTGTCTTCAACAGTGTTCACATCGCTTAGTTGATTGCTGTTGATCGCATCCACGATAGCCCGAGTGTATTTAAGAGGGAATCTTTGACCCACTCCATAACTTCCACCGGTCCAACCAGTGTTGACCAACCAAACTTTAGTGTTGTTTTCTCGAATTCTTTTGGCCAAAAGCTCAGCATATTTGGAAGGATGCCAAACCATGAACGCAGCTCCAAAACAGGCCGAGAAAGTCGCTTGAGGTTCGGTGACCCCCATTTCAGTTCCCGCTACTTTTGCGGTGTAGCCACTAATGAAGTGGTACATGGCTTGAGCTGGGGTGAGACGGCTAACGGGTGGTAGAACTCCGAAAGCATCGCAAGTTAAGAAGATAATGTTTTTAGGGTGTCCACCCATGCAGGGGATTTTTACATTGGGAATGTATTCGATAGGGTACGAGGCTCGGGTGTTCTCAGTTAACGAGGCATTGTCGTAATCGATTTTTCTATCCGATTCATCGTAGACCACATTTTCTAAGATAGTTCCAAAGCGAATGGCATTATAAATTTCAGGCTCTTTCTCCGGAGAAAGATTGATGCATTTTGCGTAGCATCCCCCCTCGATATTAAAGATTCCGTTATCACTCCAACAGTGTTCGTCATCTCCAATGAGATGTCTGCGAGGATCCGCCGAAAGAGTCGTTTTGCCTGTTCCGGACAATCCGAAATACAGAGTGGTGTCCCCATCTTTTCCTTCAGTGGCTGAACAATGCATCGAGAGAATATTTTGTCTTGGCATCAAATAATTCATGACGCTGAAGATACCTTTTTTCATTTCTCCGGCGTATTGGGTTCCCAAAATAACCAATTCTTTATCTTCAAAACTTAAATCGATACTGGTCTTCGATGTCATGTTTCGGGTGTAACGGTTGGCAGGAAATTTACCCGCATTGTAGATCACAAAATCAGGCTCGCCAAAATCCTGAAGCTGACTGTGGCTAGGACGTATGAGCATGTTGTGCATGAAGAGTGCATGGTAGGCTCTTGAACAAATCACTCGAACTTTAAGGCGATATTGAGGATCCCATCCTGCATAACCATCGATCACAAACAGTTGCTGGCAAGTGTTTAAATAATCGATTGCCCGTTCGCGATTGATTTTAAAAACCTCTGAATCAATTTTAATGTTGATATCACCCCACCAGATGTGTTTGTTGCTTTCGGGATGATCGACAATTCTTTTATCTTTGGGACTTCTTCCTGTTTTTTCTCCGGAAGAGACCACTAAAGCTCCATTGGAGGAGATAGCCGATCCTTCTTCTCGTTTTAAAGCCTCTTCGTAAAGTTTCGCGGGGGCTACATTTCTATAAATCGTTTTAACGTTGATGTTGTGTTTAGATAGATCAAACTTGGATTCCACAAGTCACCTCACAAAAGAATTTTAAGCCTAACTTTATAGCACTAGTTGATTAGCCCGTCTACGGCGTAAAAACCCTCCAAGTAAAACCAAAAAAAACAATAAAAACAGTTACTTGTTGGCTGGTTGAGCGACTTCTTTCTGAGCTGCCAGATAGGCCATCGCAAGCCTCATTCTTCGCCTAACCATCTCTTTTCCCAAGACCTGAATGGTTTCCATGAGAGGAGGTGAGACTAAGGTTCCTGAAACGGCAACTCGCATGGGCATGAAAAGGTCTTTGGCTTTGATTTTTTTATCGGCCACAAACTTTTCCATTACTTCTTTAATGTTCGCCACAGTCCATTCATCTAAATTTTCAAAGCCTTCTAAAACTTCCGAGAACCAATTGGAAACAACTTTGCCGGATAATCCTTTGGGAAGAATCGGGGTGTTTTCGTATTTGAGATCTCCAGAGAAAAAGAAATCGGTGTTAGGAATAAATTCTTCAAAAGATTGAACCCGCTCTTTGATGAGAGGAATGATTTGTTTTAAATAATGATCGTTAAAAACTTGCTCTTTTAAAAGGCTTACCCAAGTGTCATCTGAGAGATCTTTTAAGTACTGACTATTCATCCAGAGAAGCTTGGTGAGATCAAAAACAGGTCCCCCTAATGAAAATCGTTCCCAAGTGAATTGTTCAATCATCGTTTGAGTGGAGAAGATTTCTTGATCCCCTCCCAAACTCCAACCCATGAGAGCTAAGAAGTTTCTTAAGGCTGCCGGTAGAATTCCTTTTCTTCGATAATAAAGAATGCTTGTGGGGTTTTTACGTTTTGAAATTTTAGATTTGTCGGTGTTTCTCAATAAATTTAGATGAGTGAATGAAGGGGGTTGCCATCCAAAAGCCTCATAGAGCAACACATGTTTGGGAGTGGAAGAGACCCATTCTTCACCTCGAATGACATGAGTGATCTTCATGGCATTATCATCTACGACGCTAGCTAGATGATAAGTGGGAAATCCATCTGCTTTTAAAAGAACCAGGTCATCCAATCTCGCATTTTCAAATTCAACTTTCCCACGAATCTGGTCATCAAAAGAAGTGACTCCCGACGTCGGCATTTTGAATCTTACGGTGAACTTTTCACCGGCTGCGGCTCGACGGTCGGAATCTTCTTGAGAGACTGTCCGGCAATGGCGATCATATCCGGGCGGAAGTTTGTTGGCATTTTGGACTTCTCTGAGTTTATCTAATCGCTCTACAGTACAAAAACAGCGGTAAGCTGCTCCTTTTTGAATTAAAGTATCGGCAGCTTTTTGATAAAGCGGTAATCTTTCGCTCTGTTTGTATGGGCCGAAGGGTCCGCCAATATCTGGGCCTTCATCCCACTGAATTCCAAACCATTTGATGGCATCTAAGATCATGGCTTCGCTTTCGGCTCGGTAGCGAGTCCGATCGGTATCCTCGATGCGAATAATGAATTTTCCGCCATGTTTTTTGGCAAAAACATAATTAAAAAGTGCAATGTAAGCTGTCCCAATGTGGGGGTCCCCGGTGGGACTAGGTGCTATACGGACTCGGGGCGGATTAGTGACTGTGTGACTCATAGATCTTTTTCCTTAACTCAATCAAACCCCAAAACTTACACACCCCCAGGGATGAAGTAAATGTGAAGAAAAGGCAAATATCCAGTGCTGGCTTTTTATAGTAACGCGTTGTATTATTTTGGGAATGGATAAGGCAGAAGCAAAGTTAGAGCGAGGTTTTACCTTTTTGGAATTGGCGATTGTTCTTGGGGTTATAGGCCTGGTGGTTGCCGTTAGTGTGACCAATTACAGGGCGATCACCCGCGACCGAAAGTTTGCCCAGGCAGAAAAGGATCTACAGGTTTTAAAGGGGGCTGTATTTTCTTATTGGAAACAGAATTCATTGAGGTATCCCAAAGATGTTAACCGAAGTTTGGCCTCTTCCCGGCCTCACGGAGCCGATGAGACTTTAAAAGACCCATGGAGGACCGATCCTAAAACTTCGGGATACGGATTTCTTAAAGGTATGCACCCTAACATTGGAGAGTATTTTATTTTGTATACCCAAGGGCCCGAGAGGGACACACTGCCCAAACTGAATGTGGCTTCTCAATCAGTGGAATATTCTGGAAGTGGAATAGTGGTTAGCAATCTTCCTACAAAGAAAATCAGCCTCAACGCCAAATGAATTCAGTTAATTTCGACAAGATTTCTACTTGGATAAAATTTCGCCCAACCCTTTGTGAAGGTTGTACGGCTCTTTGTTGCTCCTTGCCTTTAGAATTGGATAAGAATGACCTTCTTAGATTAGGCCTTGTGTCTGAAGACGAAATTGCAGGGAGTTTGAAAAAGGTGGCTAAGCGATTACAAGGTGAAAAAATAATTAAAAACTTTAGAGCATCGACGGGATTATTTACTCTAGCTCAAAAAATGGACGGAACGTGCATATTTTTAAATGAAAAAAAACAGTGTACGGTCTACTCAAATCGACCTAAAGTTTGTCGAGAGTTTCCCCAAATTGGGCCTCGGCCAGGGTATTGCCCATGCATCAAAAAATGAAATCTTCTTTTCAAAAAAAGTTTGATGAGAAAAAAGTTCCTCAAGGATTGTTCTATCAAAAAGATTTTTTGAGGTTTTCTGAAAAACAGGAAGTTTTGAGCTACTTAAGAACGCTTCATCCAATTTGGGAACAAAGATACTCAAAGCACAGACCTCCACCTCCTGGTAAAGAACAAAGAATGTTGCTCCGGCCTGTCTACTGGCTGGGTAATTGGCAGTTTGCTTGTTTGAATTATTATCATCCGCCCCAAGGAATCGAAAATCGGAGCGTTTACGCAGAAAATTATCCTCCGGTTTTAAAAAACATTGTAGAAAAAGCCGAAAAAAAAGCTAAAGAGCTTTATTCTAAAAAAGACATTCCTGAGGGCTGGGAACTCAACACTTGTCTCATTAATTACTATGGAAAGAAGTTTGAAAATGGAAAGTGGGTGGATGGGGCTAGAGTGGGAGAGCATAAAGATTTTGAACCGGGCCCGGTGGCTTCTTTGTCCTTGGGGGAAAGAGCCATGTTTCAGTTTGTTTCTTCACAGGGAAGAAATAGCCCCGCTCGCGTGATTTTTCAGCAATGGCTTGAAGACGGCTCGTTACAGATTTTTGGTGGCAGGAAATGGAAAGAGGAATTGTTTCATCGAGTTCAAAGAGTTGATAAAAAATTGGGTGAAAATCTTCCTGTTGAGATTGAAAATTTCAAAGTCAGAAGGATTAATTTTACTTTTCGTTATGTTCCCAAAAAAGATTGGGTGAAATTTCATAAGTTGCCCAAAGAGCTCAAAGAAGATGTCACTCCGTACGTTGAAGAATTAGCAAAATACTCTACTTTTTTTGCAGCTCTTTTGAGATCTGAACATGGGTGATTCAAAAAAAACTTTAGAAACTGAATTGCTTCTTGGCGCTTACGCTCATGGTTACTTTCCGATGCCAGAGCCAAAGACTGATGAGATCCGATGGTATTTTCCAGATCCCAGAGCCGTAATTCCCTTGAAAACATTTCATACTTCTTCCTCTTTGTTAAAAAAAATAAAAAAAGGGGTTTTTAAATTTACTTTGGATCAAGACTTCGTTGGAGTGATGCGTGGGTGTGCGGCCCGAAAGGAAACCTGGATCAATGATGAATTTATTCGCGCTTACTCTGAGTTGTTTCGGTTGGGGTTTGCTCACTCAGTAGAAATTTGGCAGGAATCGAAGCTGGTAGGTGGGGTCTATGGGGTTTCTATTGGGGCTGCTTTCTTTGCGGAGAGTAAATTTCACAAAGAGACGGACGCTTCCAAAGTGGCCCTTTATTATTTAGTTCAAGAGCTCAACCAACGAGGGTTTAGTTTGCTTGAAGTTCAATTTTTAACTCCACATTTAAAAAGTTTAGGGGCTCAAGAGATCCCCTCTGAGAAATATTTAGTGCATCTCAAAAAAGCTATCGCCCAGAAGCAAAAGTGGTAATTGGGTGGTGAGGAAAACCATCAAAATTTCGATTTAGGGCTATCAACGAATCATTGGCTTTCCATTTTTTTCTTGGGTTTTTACTTAAATAGAGTCGATAATGGCCCCATGATTTTCACTTCCGATTTTTTGGTGAATGCACGGCAGGTTCTGGCGCTTTACTTAATTCCTATCGGTGGAGGTATTCCTGCGGGAGTTCTTTTAGCAAAAAGTCGGGGGCTTCATTGGGCCGTTTCAGCTGTTATCTATTTTATTTCAGATGTAATTTTAGCTTTTATCTTTGAGCCGCTCATGCTCTTGGTGATGAGACTTGGAAAAAATTCAAAAAAAATGGATAGGCTTCGTGAAGCTTTCAGGCAGTCGATGAAAATAACGACTGCCCCCTACGGACACATTCTTAGCCCTCTGTCTTTGATTGCGATATCTTTTGGCGTGGATCCGATGACTGGGAGATCGGTCGCCAAAGCCGCAGGACACGGATTCATTTCGGGTTGGCTGATTGCTATTACTGGGGACATGTTCTACTTTTTGGTGATCATGAGTTCCACCCTTTGGCTTAACAACCTGCTGGGAAATGGGACTTGGACCGTTCTGATTATTTTGGTCCTGATGATGGGGCTTCCCCCGCTGATTCGCCGAGTCCGGGATCGTTTTTCGAGTTCTAGAAAGTGACTTAAAAAGCCCACAGTGCCGCAAAATGGCATTCTAGTGCGGTCTAAATTCCTTAGATAGGGCTTCAGTCACTGTAGATCTTTTGTGCATGTCTCTTGCAAAGTGTTCGATTCTTAGGGGGCGGTCGAGAAAAACGACCGGGGGCAAGATGGGGTTTCGACTTTTAGCGACTTTGTTGTTTTTTGGGGTCAGCACTTTTAGTTCAGTAGGCATGAGTGAACATGCAGTCGATCCCAAGGGCGTGCATGAGGAAAGAAAACCTCGTCCTGAAGCTCAAGAATCAAAAATGAATGCTGAGGACTTAAGAGTCTATTTAGCTTTGGTGAGTGCACGAAAGGCCCATCTTGAAGCAGCTAATGCAGCGATTATGAAAAATGTAGATTATGCCTATTGGCAGGTAGGAGCTCTGGTTTTTAAAGGCGCGCTCGACGGATATCTCACAGGACTCTTGTTTAAAGGTGTCGGAGCTGTTTTTTTGCCGAAGGGTTGGACCTCAGAAGCAGTCAAGGGGTGGGTGGTTGCCGGGGGATTGCAGAAGTTAAAGGCAGCAGGTTTTGATGTAGGGGTTCTAGGTCTTTCAGCCATTGCGAATGAAGTATTGGCTGAAGAGTCCAGCTGGCTTTATAGAATTCCCATTTTTGGAAGTGCCAAAGTGGCTTACGACTGGTCAACGAAATTTTTCTCAGCTCCTGAAAGACTTGAGGAAAATGGACGGCAAATAGTACAGCTGATGCGAGAAAAATTTAGAATTGAAAGAGCTTTAAAAGCTCTTGATGCGGATCGATAGTCTTTTCAAAGCCCCTAGAGTTGAGGGGATATCCTATTTCATGAAAATGTCTTTTGACTTGCAATACCAAATATTCTTGGTCTATCGTTCCCAACTTATAATTTCCCATAAAAGATAGCTTGCTGAAGCTGTCCGAGAGTTTTGGAAATTAATGATCCAGGGTTAGACAGGTGGAAAATATCAGAGCTTGGACATTTCAATTAGCTGAAGATTATTTGCAAATTCTATTTGCTTACAAAATAAAACTTAAAAAACCTGTATTTGAAATTCGTCCTTTGGGAAATCGCTGGGGACAGTGGGA
>OMIX01000023.1 GCA_900299195.1 Deltaproteobacteria bacterium | reverse complement strand
TATTGAATTCTCAAGAAGAGCATTTTCCTTGCCGTTCCAGGTCTCGTGTAACTCAAACAAGTTTGAGTCATCAAGGCTCTCTTCTTATGGAGTGATTTCCATGATCGCTTTTAGATATCTCATGCTCGTCGTTTTTGTTTTTTGGGGTTCTATCTCAACAGCCGAGGATAAAATTAAGCCTGATTGCTCAAGCTATTTATCTCCCAAACTCGCAAAAAATGTCTCATTCTGCGTTCAACGCAGCCGCCCAGATTTGCCCAGCAACAAGGAACCGGTGGTTTATTTTATGCATGGTTTAGGAGGAAACGAGACTCTGTGGGTCAAGGGGGGCTACTCGGATCAGCTCAAAGATCTCGTAAGTAACGACCCTACTTTTCCCCAGGTCACTTTTATTTCGTTTGAGACCGAGATGGACAGTTTTTTTAGTGACTATCAAGGTAAAACTGAGAGTTCAAAGAGCTACGAAACTTGGTTCATTGAAGAATTTATCCCGACAATGGAAAAAAAGCTTTCTATTTGTTCTGAGCGAAACTGTCGTGGTATTGCAGGAGTTTCTATGGGTGGCTTTGGCGCTCTTAAAACAGCTATTAAATATCCCTCCTATTTTTTGTTTGCGGCTGCCAATTCTCCAGCTCTACCGCCGTTTAGCATTCACGAGAAGGATGAGTTGTGGCGCGACTATTTCAAAGAAACGAAAATTGGAATTGCTCTGGGAATGACCCTGTTGCGAGATGTTCGCAAAATATTCTCGTCCGAGGAGCTCTATCAACTTAATGATCCGATCAGTTTAGTAAAGCAATTTGAAGGCACTAATCCCTTTCCTAGCCTTTATTTTGATGTGGGAACTGAAGATAACTTCGGTTTCCAGCGAGGATATCAGATTTTTAAAGACACACTCGACAGCTATCATCTGGCCTACGAGGCATTTCTTGAGGAAGGGGGTGACCACTTTATTTACCACCACCGAAACAGATTCCTTTTGGAGTTTATAAGGGACCAGATTTATTAATACCTCAGTATTAACTCTCCAGATTTTTCAGCTCTGTCCAAACTCAACTCCTCGCATCTTTTTACCGATAAGCAGTCGTGAACTATAAACTCCCCCATCTCTGGTTGCCCTCAGACCGAATTAATGCAGCACTGCAAATAGAGCCCATTTTATTTGTCCTCTTATCTGCCATAACTTCTTTCTTACTGTATAAGCTATTTTTGAGAGGGGTTTCTCCTGAGCGTCACAGAAATCTTCGTTTACAATTTAAAAACCTGTTTTTCCATTCTCTTCTATGTCTAACTTTTTTTGGTGTTTTTGTCTCATCAAGAGAGGCTTCGGAAATTAGCACGACCTATGCCCGCCTTTCCCCTTATTTCGGGTTGGCTGCTATCATTTGGGCGGCAGTAGTATTTGTAAAAACCTGCAGAATCTTCATATTTGAATATCTATTTTTTAGAAATATGACAGTAGGAGTTCCGCTACTGTTAGTGAATATTTTTACTCTGGTTTTAAGTCTTATCCTAGGAATTTGGCTTTTGAATGCGATATTCTCGCTACGTCTGATGCCCTTAGTCGCCACATCTGCTGTGTTTTCAATCGTACTTGGTTTGGCTTTGCAGGAAACCTTGGGGAATCTATTTTCCGGAATTGCCCTACAATTGGACAAACCCTACTCTATTGGGGATTGGATTGAGATATTTAATGGCGGACAAAAATTAACGGGCTTAGTCACCGAAATTACTTGGAGAGCCACAGTTCTGCTCTCAATCACCGATGAAATTATTACCATACCTAATCGAGTCGTATCGCAGTCTCAAGTCAATAACTATGCAGCAAAAACGGGCCCCATCATCCGAAGTCAGGTATTTAGAGTTCCTTATGGTTCCTCCATTAAAAAAACAAAACACATCCTGCTTAAATCCATTGAAACCATCAAAGGAATAAGAAAATTGCCGGAGCCTATCGTGCTTGTCACAGAAAGTGCTGAGTCTTGGATCACATTAAAGCTTATCTATTATATCGATGACTTTGGTAGACAATTCCTAATCACTGATGATGTCCTAACTTCTGCATTGGAGGCTCTAAACTCCGAAAAAATTTACTTAGCGCCCCCCAAATTAGTGGTTGTAAAGGAATGAGTTAATCTTTATTCCCGCCGACGGAGGTAATTCTCAAAAACATCTTTTTTCCCTTCTTTGAAAACTTCCCTATGGGTTCTCTCAAGAAGTTTAACCTCAGAAACCCCTCGCTCATCACATACCAAAAACTTTCCAAACCCTTTATAAAATCGGGGGCGACCGATCACTCGTGAGCTCTCTCTGTTTTTCGATTCATCAAGAGATCTTTTAGTTAGAAAAAGAAAACTCGTAGGCAGAGATCGCAAATCGATCTTCATTTTTTTTCCAAATTCAGCCCAAAAAGAAGAAGTGAAAACCTGCCCAGGCGGACCAGCAAAAAAATGACACCAATGTTTCATGTTTTCCGAGTTCATCATTCCACATTCGAGTTGATGCGGGCATGGAGCTAACACTTGAAATTCAGGAAGCATTAATTTTCTAATCTGAATAAGGCGTTGACTGGTCTCTCTCGTTCCAGGCTCAACCCAGACTACCCACTCACTTTTTGAAATAGCGCGTTTTAAAGTTTCTATTTCACTTTTTTCAATCTCATTGAGGATGTGGCTTAGAACGACGACATTTGCCTCAGTAGCATCCTCAAGGCTGGAACAAGCTACGATTTTCAAATTAGGATATAATTGGGTAAGTCGTTCACAACTATACTTCAATGCAACTGTAGATCTATCCCACAAAAATATTTTCTCTACCCTATCTTGTCCTAAAATTCCGATGATCTTTTCTGCTGCAATTCCGGTTCCGCATCCATAATCCAAAAGGTTAACCTTAGAAAGATTTGACATTGCTGCTTTTTTGGAAATCTCTCGCATTACTGCATCCCACTTCCAACCAATTCTTTGAGCAAAAGTATGATGATAGGCCTCTAAAATTTCAAAAGAGTTCCAATAATCGGATCCCCCCTCGATATCTTCTGACAGAAAGCGACTTCGTAGCCTGATCAGTTCGCTCCATTGGGAGGAAGTCAGTTGGATTTCATGTTCCATATTCGTTAGATTTTTTCTCTAATTCAGCCCACCGAAGGTAAAGATTCTCAATCTCGTTCTGAATCCCTGAAATTTGTTGGTAGAGCTCGGTGAGTTTTTGGGAATTACTTTGATTTTCGGTTAAACCGGCCTCTCTTTCAAGTGCACAAAGTTTAGACTCGGCCTGGTGGATTTTCTCCTCCATCATTCCAAGTTCTCGAACTTCATGATAACTCAGTTTTTTCTTCTTTTTTTCCAGAGGTTCAGAAACACTCTCTTTTTTAATGGGTTTCGAATCTCTTAAATCTTTACGCCCATTTTCCCACTGCCACAGATCTGAAAATCGGATAATTTCACGCTGTGGACTGGTTTGAGAGGGGAAAGCCAAGATCTCGTTGGTGACTTGATCTAAAAAGTATCTATCATGGCTGACCAGAATCACGGCGCCCTCAAAATCGACCAGACAACCTTGTAGTATATCTAGAGTTTGGATATCCAAATCGTTGGTGGGTTCATCTAACACTAAAACCTGGGCCTCTTTTAACATGAGTTTAGCGAGGAGCAATCGCGCCTGCTCACCCCCGGACAGTTTACCGACAGCGATCTCCGATTGCTCTTTTGAGAAAAGAAATCGATCGAGATACCCACGGATGTGTACGGGTTTACCCCGATAAATAACGGAATCCCCTCCCGGACACAGAGTTTGTTTTACAGTTTGGGTGGGGTCTAAGGATTCCCTTTTTTGCTCGAAGTAAGCTACTTTCAATGGCTCGGCTCGAATCAAATGACCGTCATCAACTTCTTCCTCTCCCAGGAGACACCTGATTAAAGTAGACTTCCCACAACCATTCATTCCAAGTAAGCCCACCCTACTTCCAGGTCCGATAAATACACTAAAATTTTCGAAAAGTCGGGTTGAACCATAAGATTTCGAGATACTTTTGGCTTCAATAAATCTTTTAGGCTGTTTTTGTGAAGTTTGAAATTCTAAGGATATATCTTTCGACCGGTTTCTAAACTCAAGCTCTTTAACCTCTTCCTTGAGTTCTCCCGCTCGTTCAATTCTAGCTTGCTGTTTTGTGGTCCTAGCTTTAGGACCTCTCCTTAGCCATTCAGTCTCTCTTCTTAGTTTGTTTTTTAGAACTATTTCTTCTGCCCTTTGTTGCGAGAGCCGATTTTCTCTCAGCTCCAAATAATCGCTATAATTTCCTCGAACATCTAAAACACCCTGTTCAAATTGTTTACCTAGCTCGAAAATTCGTGTGGTGACCTTTTGAAGAAACAATCTGTCGTGGGTGACCAATACCAAGGCAAAGGGTGCCCGAATCAAAAGGTCTTCTAGCCACATGATACTTTCAATATCCAAATGGTTGGTGGGCTCATCTAATAAAAGAATATCAGGCTCTTTCACCAATTCCTTGATTAAGGCGACCTTCTTTTGCCATCCCCCTGAAAGATTCCCGAGCCGAGTTTTTGAGGACAAACCCTGTGAGCTTAAATTTAATTTAGCCATCCACTCCAAAGTTAAAGAATGTGCGTCTAATTCTGAACTATCTGGGAAACCTTTCAGAATTTCATCTTCAATAGTTAAATCCAAGGAAAGTTCGGGAACTTGAGCTAAATAGCCGACTCTCATTCCTCGTGGTATGGCAAACTTCCCCTGATCCGAATCTATTTTTCCAGCTAATATTTTTAGAAGAGTTGATTTTCCCGTTCCGTTTGCACCAATAAGACCGATTCGATCTCTTGTCTCAATTACAAAATGTAAATTTTCAAATAGGGAACGAGCTCCAAAAGATTTTTGAAGCCCGTGAGCAGACAGTAAAATGGACATAATTTAAAACTAGGGGGTGTAATAAACCCTCTTCAACTCCTCATAATGCTTCTCTTGAAGCTTGCCCCGACGACTACACATCAAATTGGTCGTATCCAATTGATAACTAATCATGACAGCTTTGTCAGTATCATAAAATTCAACATAACAATCAGGAAATCCTAAGGTATGACCGAATTCGTGACGAATGGTCCATCGCACATGGTATTCGGTTAAGGGTTGGTTGGCGTCCATCGTAATCGTGCTTCCTGCGAGCCCATTCACATGGGGCGTAGCACCTGGCACAAACTCGATATGGGTCGTATCGAATCCACCGGAAATAAAATTAAGATTAAGCCGCCAGTCCTTCCATTTCCACTCGTCCTCGATGTTTTCGCTAAGAAATGTCTTCACCTCTTCGGATTCAGGTTGTGTGAAAGGAGTTTTAAGTGTCTTAAGATCCTCTCCCTTCCATATAATATCGTCTCTTTTTTGAGTAATGTTGAACAAGCCCGCCCATTTCACCTGGCCTTTAGGCAAATATTTGAGATAAAAATCTTTAGGGTGACCTATTTTTTGAATAGTTTCTTGAAATTCTTCTCGACACTCGGAGGAAGAGCCTCCTCCATTAAAACATAATCCTTCTAACCATGTCTGATACTGTGTTTGAGTTTCTTGGGATAAGTTCTTCCACTGGAGCAGTTTCTCTTCTACCTCCAATACACGACTTAAATAATAGTAACCTCGAACATCATCATGTTTACGATCCGCGTAGGCCCAAAGATAGGGCTCTTGTAACAACCATCGAGAAGCTCGAGCGTAAAGCTCATCAATTTGACGACCCCAGAAAATAAACACCTCATCACTCACTGGCAGAATGTGGTTGATTTGGGTACTCCCCAAAACCGTGGATTTAAGCTCCTCCGGTAATTGTGATTTCAATTGGCTTAAAGACTCTAAAATCAACTTTGGACTTGAGACTCTCGGGGACTCAATGGGATATCCAGGTTGGTTTTCAGGGCTGCTCAAAGAAAGCTTCATCCCCTCAGGTCGATTTTCATTAACCTTTTTCAACCAATCTAAATATTTTTTTCCCATTCTCATGACAGGTTCAAGTTCGCTATCGAATTCATCATCCAGGGAGCCTCGAAAAAAATTCTGATATTCAACGCCTGTCATTTCTAAGTCCAAGTGGGGTATGGAAAAGCGAGATTGGGCAAAAACAATTTCAGTCATACTCAAAACTAAAAAAAGAAATTTCATGGTGAGGGCTCCTAGTTTTTGAAATTTTTCTTGAGTGTAAAGATTAACACAACTGACTAACAATTACCCATCTAACACCTCCGGTATTCATCAAACTCTTAGCCATTGGTCTTGGCTTTCTTTTCGCATTTCCCCTCCCGGAGGTCTTTATGCGGAATATAAATTACATGTTGATAGCATTGATGGCACTGATGGTAGGCCAGGCCCAAGGGGAGATTCAACCTATCGTTTTTAGTAACCCTACTTATACAGGCACGGGATGTCCTAAGGGTTCAGTAGCCTTTTTAGCCACTGAAGACGCTTTTACCTTAACTTTTTCGAACTACACTGCAGAATTAGGAGCTTCAGTCTCTCCGAAGCTTAAGTTTCGTTATTGTAACATTCAGTTGTGGGTGACTGCTCCTGCTGGTTTTAACGCAGAAGTTGAAAATATCGACTATCGAGGTTACACCTCTGTCGATAATAAAACTTACTCTTTTGTTACCAGCTTTTTCCAGCTAGGATCGACTCAGTTTGGTTCTAGTAAGGCTCAATTTTTCAAGGGCCCTGGCGAGTTTGATTTTTTTAAAACAGATAAACCTTACTTTACAAAAAAGCAAAGCTGCTCCCAGGGACGTGCCATCCCTTTAAGCATTTTTAATTCGCTGACTGTAGTAGGAGACAAACAAAGAAACGCGGTTATGACACTCGATTCAATCGATGGGGTAGTGCAAGCCAAACTTAGACTTAAACCCTGCTTTTAAAAGCTTCCACTCACGATTGAATGCATAATCGGATTAACTTTAAGGACGGTAGCTTTTAGCGAGTTTTACCAGCTCATACGCATTAAGAATTCCATAGCCAAATTGATTATCTATTTTCTTCTCGGAAGACTTTAGAAGAAGTTTCTTCACATCAGAAAATTTCAATTTGGGATTAGCTTGCAAAGCTAAAACAACGGCCCCTGCTACATGGGGTGTTGCCATAGAAGTTCCAGCCATGGAGGCGTACTTATTTCCTGGATAGGCTGAAGTGATCTTATCGCCGGGGGCCGAAAGATCCGGTTTTAAAAGAGTTAATACACTCTCCCCAACTTTCCACAGATTAGGTCCCCGACTTGAAAAAGGGGCTAGATCCCCGTTTGGAGATATGGCTCCTACAGAGATGGGTTCTGCAAGTCCTCCGGGAAAACCATTAGGACTCTTACCGGAATTTCCAGCTGCAAAAATAGGAATGATTCCCCCGTGGATCCACGCCTGAACAGCTCTTAGGAACGGAGCAAAGTCTTCAACATCATAAATCACATCAACATCTAACTCCCCTCCCCATGAATTACTAACCAATCTAGGAAAATCATTAGTACTGGAATTATTATCGGGATCAAACATCCATTGCATGGCCTCGATTAAACCAGAATCGGCAGTCGAACCTCCAGCTGCAAAAGCTTTGGCAAAAACAATCGAAGCTTCTGTAGCAATCCCCACCTTATTTCCCGTGATGGTTCCAGCTACATGCGTACCGTGTCCATGATCGTCATAAGGATTTGAGATATGATTCACAAAATCCTTGAAGACTACCGGCTTGTTCAGAAGTTCCTGGTGTCGGCTCTGAATTCCGGTATCGATAATTCCAACGGTAATTCCGTGTCCATCTAACTCTGGAAACTCATCTCTGATTTTATGGATACCGATTTTCTCGAGTCCCCAGACCTCATCTCCCAGTTCTTTGATCGAATTGGCCACTACCATATTAGGTGTAGGCGAGATTAATCTTCTGATTTTGTCTTCATAAACACCTTTTACCCAAGCCTCTTGCGAAAGTTTTTTAGCTGAAGCCTCTTCCATAGAAAGAGCGGCCCCCCTTGAAATCCAGAGATCTTTAACTTCAGAACGTAGACCTCGGCTCCCCATCCAATCCTTCAATTGCTCAACGTTTTTTTGGTTGGTAGACTGCAAAAGATTTTGAAAGGCCCCATGTTCCAATGAAGAGATCGAGGTTTCTGCTTGCTTAAAGAGCACAATATAATTCTTTGCAATGGCTGAATGGGTCAAGAAACAAACTAGAAAACCTAAAATTAATTTTTGTGCACTCATTTTAGCTCTCCCTCAGAAACACTATTTTGATATCGATTTAAAATCTCTTGAAGTTTCATTTGTGAAACATCTCGACTGATTTTCACCCCTGAATTTTCAAGAGTCTTTAAGGTATTAACGCCTAAACTCAGGGAAACCGGTTCCGAACTTCCCTTCACCATTAAATTCACTTTGCCATGAAAGCCTTTTGGAAATTGACTCTCGATAAATTGAACTAAATCGGACTTAACTTGCGGTGAAAATTGAGCCCGAACCGCATTACCAAAAAAACTGGTTTCCACTTGAACTGATTGGGCTGGGATAAATTTTACTTGATTCATTTCAAGGCCTACGACTTCATAAGCTAAGTTTCCGCTCGGAAGCAACTTTCCTGCTCGAAGTAGATCCCATCGCATCTTTTTGCTCTCAAACGCTCTAGCTTCTAACTCTGGTTTCAAATTTATTTGTTTGAAAAGATTCAACTCGGCCACATTTTTGTCGTCAGTCTCATCCATCGAGGTGGCATAATCGACAAAAAACACCAATTGGTGATTGGAGCTTAAATTAACTTGCCCCAAATTAGGGATCGAGATCATCTGAATCTGTGCCCCTTCGTACTCCACTTTAGAGCGATAGAGAGTGCCCTCGGAGTTGGTTCTCACGTTAGAAGTATAAGTTCGAGCTAAGGGATAGAGTTTGGTGACCACCGCTCCCACCCCAGCACCACCCGTTCGATTGTCATAGACGGTCTCATAGACATACAGGCCTGGTTCATCTAAATATTCAAAGTCAATTTTATTGAAGTTATTAGTTACCATTCCGAGTTGTCCTGGGTACTTGACGATCCCGCAACCGGTACAAAAACTCAAAAGTATTAAGAAGAAAATAGTTCTGAAATGAAACGGCAATAACATAAGTGGAAATCCCCCGTATTTGACTTGGATTGAATTTATGGGAAAGAGAAAAAGGAGCTTCTAATATTATCAAGCAACCCGTTTTTTTTCACAAGGGAAGAAAACTCTCCCTACGACTAAAGCAGAGCCCCGCTTGAGGGACTCAGCCATTGGGGCTAATCTCTTGCTACGCGTTAGCATCCAGGCTTTTAAACCAAAAGATCTTCGACAAAGGCACCAAAAGGTAAACGCGGGTGTTTTATTTGTATTTCAAGAACCCACAAATGTCTCGAGGGGGAAAATTCTAGGGAGGCGATAGATCCTTTATAATGAATCGCATGGGGAAAATCGCCAAGTCGATGGCCATTGGCCTGTTCTAAATGTAATGGATAGCCAATGCTTTCAGCCTCTTGGGCTGCATACCGATAAAGCTCGTGACCGCTAGGACTAGAATTTTCCCAATAAGCTTTTACCCGATCAAAAAGTTCCCGAGCTGCATTGACGCACGCATCCATCTCAAGATTATTCCCCACCGTAAAGGTTTGTCCAAAATCAGCTTCATACCCATTCCAAATGGGGCCTACATCTAAAAAGAAAATGTCGTTTTCCTTGAGACGGACATTAGGTGTCGAAGGAATCCCATAGTGTTTTAAGGTGTTCTCTCCAAAACGCACCCAACTTCGATGCCATCGTTTATTGGAACCTAATTCAGAAAGAATCTGATCAGCCAGTTCTCTTCCCTCTTCCTCTAACATTCCCGGAACCACTCGAGCAGCAATGAGACTGACAGCCTTTTGGGTTTTCTCACGAGCATCGAGCATTGGTTGAACTGAAAAATCTACTTTTGTTTTTTCTATCTTTTCTCGATCCAAAATTTATTCCGTCTCTAATTTTTTCTTTTCCAACATTCTTTTTGGAGAAGCCAGCTTTTTAACAAACCGGTTTGACCTTTGAAGTCCTGGTAATATTCAGCTTTCAAACAGACGGCAACCGATTTTCTTTCAATGTCTGATAAATCCTCCTGATAGGGTGGCATTAACTTATGCTTAATAATGTAGTGATCAATCAAGGTTCCCCAACTGGAATTTTCTGAGACAGGTAGTGTGTAATTACCCGAAGGGTAATTAAGCGTTCCTCGATACAGGCCATCATGACACTGGGTACAGTTCATTGCACTTTTTACTTTTTCAATATCCTGAACGGTAGTCACCGCTCCGTTAGAACATTGACGAATAAATTCGTCAGTCCTCACAGCCGACTCCTCAGGCCCCATTCCTGGCCCGTTGGCGTTATGAACCCATCCATCACCGCTCACATGACCATACCCACGCATAATTTCATTTACTTTATCCACGGAAACTTGAAAACGATACTTATCAAAAGTGGTCGGCTCTGGATGAATCGGCAAAAGTAAATTTTTATGACAATTTTGGCAATTTTCCATCGATCCCATGACTTTAAGACGAGTCGACAGAGAAACGTTACCCTCTTTGTCTCTAAGACGCCAAAAATCTTTCATTCTTCCTCTAGGAATTGACAGCAATTGATGAGTCAGGGGATCCGTCTTTTGAACAGAAACCGTAGAAAAGGACTTTGAAAGCGGTAAATTAGGATCTCTCTGAATGCCAAATTGTAAGAATCGATCATAATCGGAATGGGGAATATAGATAAAAAATCTTCCCATCGAATCAGTTCCGTCCGGAGTGGCTAAATGTTGACTGTCGTACACAAAAGGGATCCATTTCAATTTGGGATCCGAAATCTTAGCATTAATTTTTTCAATAACCTCAAACGCTTTTTCATACATCGGAGGAGCAGAGAGATCAGAACGCTCATCTAACGCCTTCAAAAACTCTTGATTTTCGGCTAGCTGTTTCGGAAGCTCCAGCATTTCCGGATAGGGCACATTCGACTCATACTCAAAATCAGTCATTGAGGCACCTAACGAATGGCCTTTCAGGGCTGACCAACTTCTAGAAGTAGCGAATTGATTGAGATGGTAAGTGCACTCTTTAGTTTCAGCAGAAGCATCTATCAATTTCAGACATTCATCAAATTCTTTTCTGATGGTAAAAGCTGTTTTCGAACTAAACCGGGACTTAAAAAGTTCCTCAACCTTTAAAGCTTGCCATTTTTTCCAATTCACAGGATCCGTATTGTTGGGACAATTAGCCGAAATCTTGAAAGTGATGACAAGACAAACAAACGGGGCAAGACAACGAAAGTTTTTTCTCATGCGATCAGTCTAAGATTAGTCTGCTGCCGAATCAATAACTAACGCCCTCTTTGATTTTTTTCCATATTCTAAGACAAACTTAATCACCTCATGTTTGCTCTCATTTTTATGAGTTAGCCTTAGTGGAAATGAGCGGAAAGCTGGGTTTAGATGATACATAAAGGTGCTAAATCATTGCACCCACCACAAAGGAGTTCCCCATGAAAGTAAAAATGACTTTAGTTTTGGCTCTAACCCTTACAGGACTCATCTCTCAGGCCTCATTTGCTGCGGATGGAAATGTTCGCCTGGCTGCACTCATGCGAAGCATTTCAAAAGATATGGGTATAGCCACGGCCCCCCTGAAAGTCCCAGCTGTTGCCGACGTGACTGATAATATGATTTTGGATGCAGTGATGAGAACCCGAAGCATTCGTTATTTCTTTCAGGAATTTAGCTTAAAAATTGGAAAGACTTCCGATCAGAGTTTTACCCAAGATGAATTCACACCCGATTCAATCAAATCACTCAGTGGAACAAGCTTAACTGAGGCCCTCACTAAAGCCGCATCGTTGGTAGACCAATTAAATTCCAAATTTGCCGACGCTGAAGCTATTTACCTTTCAGAACTGACTAAAGCTCCTAATGAAAGAAACCTAAATGGCGTCATGCAGCTTATGAAAGAAGCACAGGCATTACAAAAAGAGGCTCACACACTGTTTAATTGAGAGCTTTTAAAATAGGAGGGCAGCATGGAAAACAAATCTAAGGGGAGAATAAAAATCTTCTTCACAATCCTCGAAATGACCGTAGTTTTCTCAACAGCACAGGTCTCTGCCGTTGTTACATTCGATGAAGTGAACAAGAAAATCTTCACACCGATTTGTGCCAGTTGCCACTCCGGTGGTTTTCCAGATGCGGACTTAGACCTCACTCAATACACTTCCATTAAAAGCAAAGAAGTTGTGGTGCCTTTCGATCCACAAAAAAGCTTGCTCCTACAAAAAGTAGTTTCTGGAGAAATGCCAGCTGGAGGCGACGCCCTTAGCGAAACCCAAATTCAGCTCATCAGAGATTGGATTTCAGATGGGGCTCTCGACGCACCCCCCGCGGCAACTCTCAACCTAAAATCCATCAACCCTCTTTTTGGTTCGATTCAGGGAGGATATTTCATGGACATCTTGGGCGAAAATTTCACTCCAGATACCGAAGTCACTTTAGACAACAAACCCTGTACTGAGAAAAAAGTGATTTCCACTAACCAAATCAACTGCCGAGTTCCCAAGGCCGAGGGCCCAGGGAAAGTGGATGTTAAGGTAACCTTAGGCTCTCTATCGTCTACCCTTGAAAAATCGTTTGAGTATCGCCTTCCTTTGGGACCCACTTTTTCTGCTCTGTACACTCATGTTTTCAAACCGAAATGTATAGGGTGTCACTCAGGAAACAACCCTCCACATGATTTGGATATGTCGAGCTATGAAACGCTCATGTCACATCGCAGGGCCATCGTTCCTGGAGATCTTAAGAAGAGTCGCCTTTACAAAATGGTATCTCGTGGCAAAATGCCTCTTAAGCCCGGGAGCTCCAAAAAAGATGATGACGATTCAGAGGAGGACGATGAACAACAAGCCGACCCCCTACCTCAACAGGAAATCGAAGCTATCGCACATTGGATTCTACAAGGAGCATTAAACAATTGACCCTAATTTAAAGAAGTTCAAATATCCTAACTTTGAGACTCTTATTTTTTCAAATTTGCATTTCGATACCCAAAGAGTGGCTTGTTGTTTGGCGAGTGAAATATTGTCCTCGAGGATCCGTGCCTGTGAAATATGAATAAAAGAATCTAAACGACTTATAAATGTCGGGAGGATTTCCAAAAGCGAGTCCCGCCTGAACATTAAAAGAGGGATTGATTGAGACATCGCCCTTTTGCTTCAAATCAAAAGCCCCATAGGGAACCATTTTACTTTCTGAAATCGGGAAAAAACTGGTTGCTCCCAATTGAAATCCCCATCGTGAAACCGAAGGAGTCGTATTTACAATATAATGAAGACCCGAGTAAAAATGGGTGTCGGGATTCAGCAAATAACCAAACCGAAAAATAGCAGTTTCTCTACTGTAAGGAAAAGCTCCATCGTTACTCCCATCGGCTAAATGAGCTGAAATATGAGTTAATCGAAACTGGTACTGACAAGACCCCACGCTGGTTTCTATATAAAGTCCAATCAATCCATCGGCAGTCTCCAGCGGGAATCGATGGTCTGCTTGTTTCATCGTAAAGTATCCTGCGCCTTCTAGCCCCACATCAAAAAACCAGTCGGAATCGGTCTCGTTGCGAATGCCCAAAATAGAAAAATAATTTCCTATCAAGGCATTGATCTTGGAACTTCCTTCAAAAGTAAGCGCCATTCGAATTTCTCTAGGATCTGCGAAAGTGAGTCGAAAAGGTCTGCCTTTCGGAATCAATTCAAGACCCACGGCCGCAAACAAATCGGTATAGATCCAAAAACAGAAAACAAGAAGAGCAATTCGATTCATGGAGTTTTCTAGAAAAGTAACGTCGTTCCCAAAGTATGCTCGGTCAGGGAATTGGTTTCATTCGGGAACTCTACTGAATAATGAAGTGAAAGTCTCGGACTCACAAAACTAGCCCCCGCACTCCAAAAATTTTGGCGCTCTTGAACTAAAGTTCGATATCCACCTCGGATGGCGAAATAGTAAGGAGATACATATTCTACTCCAACTCCATATTGATACGGTCTCACTGTGTTCATCTTTGATTGCGTGGCCACAGACAAAGATAGGATTTGATCGTAAGAAAGTCTTCCGCCTACGCTATATTCTCTTTCAAACTTCATGATCTCTTTTCCACCAAAAACGTTCCTCATCGAAGCACCCAATTGAAAAAAGCCACCATTGAAAATGGCTCCCACATCAGCATCATTCAAACGATTGTCTCTACCAGAAATATCAGGTCCCCAAATTGACTTTCCTGAAATTCCAATTCCTATCTGATTATTGAGTCTTCCCATCAAAGCCACTTTCGCCCCTTGAATAAATTTCGAGTTGGGGGAAGCGCCGGGAGAGTAGTAGTCCTTCTCTGCTGTTTTTCTAAAATATCCCAATGCTCCGCCTAATACAGAAGTTTTGGTATCTAGAACTGAAACGGCAAAAGACCGCGGCAAGGACAGGCTGCCATCAATGGAGTAGACATTCACAAAACTACTCGCCGCAGGATTTGAGTACAAACTATCATTGAGCTGAATCGCTCCACCCAAAGATTGGCCTTGAGCCTTCTCTTGAATAGGAACAAAATCCTGCGCAGCAAAAAGTTCAAAACTCACAAGTAGAATTGCCCAAAGCCCCCATTGTTTCATAAGAACCCTCTCAATTTTTAAGGAAAGATAAGACTTATAAATGTCGCAACACGTGTCTTAATACTGTACAAGCTATGTGCTTAAAAATAAATACATAACAAGTCGAATAGTCAGAGCCGTTCTACTTTTATTTCCATCCTTCTTTTTTGCCCTCTCACTGTCTTCACCGAATTGATGCACGCTCCACTTTAACGATTCGTGGCACAACGATTGCTTTCTATTCAACCTGACATAGAGCGTAGAGAAAGATGATGAAGTTAAAGTTAATTCTATTCCTGTTAGTCAGTTTACTTGGTTCCAGAGGATTGTGGGCTTGTAGTCTGTGTTCCGGAAACGGTTACGCAGGAGCTTACTCCACAGGCGGTTACAACCTGTATACCTTTGCTACCGATATTTATACCATTGTAGACACGGTCTATTATGCTCCCGTTAATGTAGGCGGTTGCGGACTTCTTTCTAGTAGCTGTGGTTCTTGTTTTTCCTCTCCAGGTCTTTACGGTTCCAACACGGGGTACAATCCCAACACACAACTCATCAACCAACTTTTATTGAACCAGATTAACCAAAACACAATGCAAATGTGCATGATGTCGGGCATGTGTAATCCGGTGAATCCGTTTCTCACTCCTCCAGGATCGATACCTCCGGTGATGCCTCCGACTCCGCCCATTTACGGAGGGTATCCCAATCCCTATTTTCCGTCTCCCATCAGCCCAACGTTTCCTTACGACCCCAATCTCCCGAACTACAATCCGTACCTCCCTAACTATCCTTACTCACAGCCCCCAGTAACCCAGCTACCTTATGGTGGTTGCGATAATGTGATAGTCATGTGTCCGGTAGGTCCTGTTTCTCCACAGTCGCCAACTTGGCCCAATTATCCCAACTATAACCCTTGGAATTGGAACCCTAGTTCTGGAGTGACCAATCCAAATCCTTCTTATCCAGTTTCAAACCCCAGTGTGCCGGGAAGTAATCCCACCACCATCAATGTGAATACCCCTGTAACCCCCAATGTGGACCCAGGGACGCAATGGATTCCAAACCCAGTTTTTTCACCCAACTCTCAAACCGTGCCTGATTCTCCCATCAGGTATCAATTGCCCAGAGGTGTACACAGAACCCATTGAAGTCAGGTGAAAAAAACAATTTAAGAGATTGAGCCGAGGCGAGCGGAACGTAGATGACTCGGTTTCAACATGAAGAGTATTAGAGGAGCTAATCTTAAAGACTTGCCTCCTCCCCCTATATGTGGCCCCGAAACACATATCTGTCTTGTAAGGTTGGGCCTCTAATACCTCTTCGAATTAACGATAAATAATAATATTTTCAATATCTTAACCCCATACACCCCCTAAAAATTGACTTTATTTTTCTATTTGATAAAGTCGGGCAGCTTTTCGCTTTATGCAAAAAGTAGAAATCGGGGTGGACGATGAAGAAAAAAAATAAGAAAGCGGATAAAAAGAAAGTAGCTCCCAAAAAATCCCAAAAAAAAGGGGTCGCAAAAAAAACGGCTTCCAAACAAGCTCGTGTCGCAAAACCTGTTAAAAAACAGAAGGTTAAGAAAAGTGCCCGAGCCACTTTGGTTCCAAAATCAAATCCAGCTCCTAAGGTAGAATTACCTAAAAAAACTACCGAGGTTAGATTTTCAACCAAAGTATTCAACATGGGAAAAGCGGAATTAGAACGGTTTAGAAAAGTTTTGGAAAACCAACTTCAAGAGCTTCAAAGTGATTTTGGTAAGAAATACCAGAACATGAACACCACGGCTTTGCCTGACATTAACGATCAAGCCAGTGCGGAATCGGAGCGGAACTTTGAAATTAGAATCAAAGACCGAGAAAGGAAACTGATCGGCAAAGTTCAAGAGGCCCTCAAAAAAGTGGCTGAAGGAACTTACGGTATTTGTGAATCTTGTGGCGAAGCTATCGGAACAAAACGGTTGATGGCAAGACCCGTGACCAATCTTTGCATCACTTGCAAAGCCGAAATGGAAGCTGACGAAAAACGGGAAGAGTCTCTACTAGTTTCGTTACAACAATCCAAAAGTTCCAATATCTAAACGAGCTTTTAAAACTGAAAAAGCCTCAGGATAATTCCTGGGGTTTTTTTATGTCTTAATTTTTCTGGCCACCTCTTGAGGAACTCTCATGGCATCCACACGCCGTTGAATATCTTTGGCGGCTACAATCCCATCGGCCATAGCAGTAACACAACAGGGATGGCTTGCTTGTGTGACTTCACCAATGGCGTAAACCCGGTCGAAAGATGTCCTTCGGAACTGATCCGTCACTAAAAACTCATTAGCCATTTCCAAGGGAATCCAAGGAGCCAAAACATTTTCTGCTTGCCACCCATACATCACCACCAAAAAATCAAAAGGAATTTGGTTAACTGTCATGGCTTGGGAATCCGCCGAGTACGGCCCAACCGATAGATCTCCAGGTTTGATTTTTTGAACAAAAGGCAGCTGGGCCCTGACATTTCGTGCAAATATTTTTACCGATTTAGGTCTCTGTTTTTTAATAAATTGATAATTCTCAAAAGCGTTGTCTCCTCCACCCAAAATAGCGACCGTTTTTCCTTTGAAATGAGCTGCTTCAATCTGATCTCCAGGACCAATAAGAACAGACTCTGAAGGGTTAAATCCGCCTGCTCTTGGAAAAACTCCAGTGGCCAAAACAACAAACGAAGCTGTTACCTTTAACAAACTTCTTTTCTTTTGAATGAGAATCGAAAATATTTTTTCTGATTCCAAATATTTTAAGATTGAAATCTCGCTCTCAAAGAGTGTTTCTATCCTTGCCGATTTAATCTGTTGATTTACATCCTTGGCAAATGCCTTCCCATTTTTGTAATTCTTGCCCAAAATCCAAATATTAGGATACGGACTGTCGTTTTGTAGCCCTCCTAAACGATGGCTCCTCTCAATCAACAGAGGCTTTAGGCCTAAGTGTTTTAGCCAAAGGGCGCAAGAGCAACCCGCAGGTCCGCCTCCTACAATGAGGGCCTCATAGTGATGGTGTTTCATAAGTTACTATATTATCTAACTTATCTTAGAGTTCAAAGGCCAGCCCTGAAGTTAATCCACCGAACACACGGGTGGGTCCGCTGACTGAAAAAGTCATCTCAAAATCTGAGGTAAATTTAATTTCCCGTGTGATTGATATTTGAATTCCTGAATTAGGACCCACTCGGTACCTGAACCCATTTCCACTGGTACTTTGGTTATAAACATTAATCGTACTTATTGAGAGGTCTAATCGATTTGAAACGCCTAAAAGCCACTGAAACTGACTTTTATTCATCACTCCATATTGCGCCGACAATCCACCTTCAATCACATGCTGAAAAACAGAGACAGCCCCTTCAGACTGCTTTTTGAAAAAATAACCTAGCGATGGTTTTAAGTAAAAAGCTGGAACCCCGATTGGAAATCGGACACTCAATCTACCTCCCCAAAAGAGCTGCATGCCCAGTAAATCGCTCGAAGTAGAGTCACTTCTCATCAGCATTCCCAAATCCACACTAGCCAACAAGTTATTTTTTTGCCTATCAGAGAGTTGAACTGATTTTTTATTATTTCCTATTGAGTTTCCTGTGTCTCGAGGAGGCAAAAGCGGCACGGTTTTAGGCAGCCTAGCTTGTGCCCAAGTACAGATTAAAAGAGTCATTAAAACTAAAGCTCTCATAGTCCAGCTCCATAAGTTCCCAAGTATTTTAAGTAAACTTGCCGAGCCACTTGTTGGGCCCTGGAATCCGTGGAAAGAATCGCCACATGGCATTTTGCTAAGTCTCCAAAATTAAAATTTAATGTTCCACCACTCACGGAATAAGGGCACTCCAAAATATTAGACATGAGTTTTAATAAACTTTTCCCAATCACCGAGTGATTGCCCAAGGTTTGACCCATCTCGTACTGCATCGCTGCCCATACGGCTCCACCCTCGTGTGAATCAAAATAATCGTCCGAAGAGGATTCTAGTGATCGGATAATCTGTGCAGAGAATGCTTTCGCTCTGGCCAAATCTCTATTTTCACTGGGAAAACTACAGAGAAAATATCCTGGGTCTTTCACAGCTAAAAATCCAAAGTAATCTGCCAAACCTTCATCTAAAGCTGCTAAGGTGTGCATCGTGGGTTTGGAGGAACCCACTTCAAGATTTTTACGAATACCCGGCTCATAAAATAGATGCTGAAAAATGAGATGAGAGAATTCATGATTCATAACTCCCACATTCAGCCCTAACGGAATCTCTTTTACTTCCTCTGTTGGGTAAGAGAAAAAATAGTTAAGAATAGAAGACCGGTTCGTTCCTGAGACTGAAAAGGGAAAATATTCGGCATTGTCCGAAATTTCTTTTCTCGAGCTCTTTTGACCTGAAAAACGTTTGGCTCGGTGAACTATCCGAGTATCCGACAAATTAGGTATAATGACGGCTAAATCTATGGAAGGATCCAGGGTCTTAGTCAGTAAATATCCCAATTCCATACTAAAGTACAAACTTGCAGCAAAAAGAGTATCTAAATTAGCAGGTACCAAAGCATTCCCTGAACTTACAAAATCGGTATCTACAGGTTGAAAGCCAATGCCTGAGCTTAAGATATTCGGGGTAAGATCTAAGTTTTCATCGCTATACAACACTCGTCCTACTTTTCCTCGCATTTCCCTGGTGTTTTCTAAGGTTTGAAAAGTTGCGGGCGATACCGAATACTGGCAGTGGCCATCCGAGGGCTGAATCACCACAATTTGATTGGAATTATGTCCAGAAGATGGATTACAACCCATCGAGGAAAGTAAAAGGAAACTGCCACTTAAAAATAGAACTAGTATTATACGCAATGGCGGCATCCAAGACTTCCTAACTGGGTTAGTTATGAAGGGAGCAGGACTAATGCCATCCCCCAAATAACTTCAGGCTGAAAACTGGGGGTGAATTCTCCATGTGAACAAGTCAGGATGCCTAAAATTGTCATTTTGGGGTCGCAAACCTACACAAATTGCCTGTTCCCCACGCAATTAATGTTATGTGAGGAGTTGTTTGTGCATGTTTCAGGTAATGGGAAATGGGAGTCGAAATAAAAGCCGGTAGGCCTAGACTAACCCTTGCTATCTCCAGATTTCGGCTGTTCTCCAGACTTTTTATTCATGATCTCTTGCTCGATCGGGGTGAGAACAGTCCTTCTAGGAAAGTCTCGGTTATGCTCTTTGAGCCAAGCCACAGCATTCTCAGAAGATGTTATTTTTTTTCTCATCACATCTACTATAAAATCTTCTGTGACCACATTTCCAACTGGTTCAGTAAAATGAAATCCTTTGGAGTCAGTCATTTTTATCATAAAAGGGACTCTAAAATCTCTTTTACCATCGTACTCCTCAGATTTTCGCCACGAATGATCCGATGTTACAATGACCACCGATTTATTCCATTCATCATTCGACTCCATGACTTTACGAATCTCTCCTAGCATTTGGTCCACCAATATTAAATTTCCAAAATAACTTTCGGGAGTTCTTAAAACATAGGGTGACAACTTTTCAGTTTTTCGGTCAAACAAATAGGGCTTATGGGGAATCGAATAGTGAAGAAAAGTGAAATCATACTTATCCGATCCCAATTTCTCTAATGCAGCTTTATGAGTTTTGAGCAAATTGTAAATAAACGCTCTTTCAGTTCTTCTATCAATAACCAAAGACCTAGCTAATATCGATTTAATGCTTCCCCAAAAATCTTGAGCATACCCAAATCGGCCAGCAGGAAATCTTCGACAATAATCTAAATCCTGCTGCAATACTTTACAATAACTGTGATACCAACCTACCAAAGCGGTGGAATACCCTAATTCCTTTACCTCTTTAAACACACTTGTGACTTGAGTCCAATTTTCTTGTTTATTTTTATTTGGCTCCCAAAGAACAAGATCGGTGGGTTGCACAGCTGCAACGTCAACCCGGTCCCCCGACAACAGACTAGGAATAGAATGAATGGTGTAGTCACTAGGCGGGAATGCTTTTTCTACAAAAACAGAACTCTTTCTAAATCGATCCATTTCTGGCAATAAAATATCTCGGGGTCTATCTTCAAAAACTAATCGATAATCCAACTCATCAAAAATGATCCAAACTACTTTTGGATTATCCCTAGCAGATTTCGAAATTTTTCTCGAAGGTTGCTTAAAATTAATAAATCTCAAATTTTTCTGGTAGATGTTAAAGAGATTCAAATAGGTCACTAAGATAACTGGCGAGAAAACTAAACCCACCCCCATCGCAAACTGGCTTACTCGTTCAGGATGTTTTCTAATGATTTGAAAAGAAGCATAAATAATTAACACCATTAAAGTGACTAGAATCGGAAGACTTAAAAAATCTCTCACTTGATGAGCGCTATAGGATAACTGAGGATAATAATTAAATAGCGCCGTATACTCCCTCAAAAAGTTGAGTGGAAAACACAAGCACAACAACAAGCCTATAGACAAAATAGCTTCCCATTTCTTCCAGCGAAAAAATGAAAAAACCCAAAATAAAATTGAAATAATTAAAGCGCCTCCCAATACCGTCACCCCCAATGCAAAATAAGCATTCTTAAAAGGAGAGGGAGTCAGGAAAAACTGTTCAACAGAATGGTCTCCAAAAAGATTGGCCCATTCAGGAAGAAAAAAAAGATTGATAAAAGAGAAAGAGGCAAGAAAAGATAAAACTACTTTTTTATTCAATCGCACCCCAATTCCCCCGAGAAGAGCAAGAACAACCCTAAAAGTTTTGGACTTTCATTATGCTAAACCCAGCTCAAGAAGAAAACTTTTTTTGTAGAAAAAATGGGGGGGGGGGTTATACGGCGTGTCGATCTAACAGAACCCTGGAATGCTTTGAAGTCAATCTATTCCAACATTGATGCCCGTCTGCTAACAATAAAACCTCAACACCCAAAGCCTGAGCAACTTCTAAATCATGGTCAGTATCACCAATTAATAATGCAGTATCTCTTGGAATTTGGGCCACTTCCATTAATTGTTTACCGCGTTCTACTTTACTCGCTGCATGATAGTCGGTTAACCCATAGACATGTTCAAAATAATGTCGGACTCCAAAGTGGGTGAGTTGTTCGTTTAAATACTCTTCCTGAGCTGCCGATAGAACCGACTGGCATATGTTAGCCTGCCACACCGAATCTAAAAACTCTTTCATACCGCGGTGAAGACGAGTCTTGGGAAGTCCAGTTTTATAACCCAAAGTGAACCGTTCTGATAATTTTTCAAAAGAAACTTTCTCAAGATTAAATCCCAAAGCCTGATAGTAATCTCGAATGGGAAACCTAAAAAGCTCTCGATAACTTTCACGACTTAATCGACCTAAACCATGGTCCTCAAGGATGTCACTAATCACATCAACCATAAGGTCAACGTCATCGAGAAGCGTTCCATTCCAATCCCAAATAATATGAGTCTTACCTTCGAGGTGTGGCCATAAAGACTTCATTTTTAGTTTAACCTCAAGGACCGATTCGCCACTTCAGTTTTTAACTGCCCACAGGCTGCCGCAATATCTCTCCCTCGACTACGTCTGTAGGTAGTCGTGATGTAATAAGTAGAAAGAACATCCTGGAAAGCCAAAACCTTGTCCTCGCTTGGACGCTTTAGTTTAGAGAAAGAGTTCTCGTTGTAAGCGAGTAAATTTATTTTGCAGGGAAACTCAGAAACTAGTTTAGCTAATCTATGAGCATCCTCAGTAGAATCGTTAAAACCATCAAATAAAATATATTCAAAGGTCACACGCCCTTTGCCCTTAAATTTGAGATTTTTACAAGTCTGCATCAACTGAGCAATCGGATATTTTTTATTGATGGGCATAATCTCATTACGTTGTTCATCTGTGGTGCCGTGAAGTGAAATAGCTAACTTGCCCAAGTGAGCATCGACAAACTGTTGAATTTTGGGTGTCAATCCAACCGTCGAGACTGTGATGTGGCGTTTTCCCAACTTAATTCCCATGGGATCCTGAAAAATTTTCAGAGCTTTAATCACTTCATCGTAATTATCGAAGGGCTCACCCATTCCCATCATCACAATATTAGTTACGGGATGCGGAGGTTTAATCACCAAGAGCTGCTCAACAATTTCCCAGCTTTTCAAATCTCTAGTAAATTTTTGGTATCCCGTCGCACAAAACGAACAGGCCATTTTGCATCCCACTTGAGTTGAAACACATAAAGTGAATCGATCCTCAGCAGGAATATAAACCGACTCAACCTTTTCCCCATCAGGTAACTGGACAAGATATTTGATCGTGCCATCAACCGATTTTCTCTCTTCAACCACTTGAATAGTAGGTAAACAGAACTTCTCTTTGAGTTCATTTCTGAAACTTTTTGAGATATCCGTCATTTTCTCAAAATCGGTTTCACGTTCGGAATAGATCCATCTAAAAAGCTGTCGTCCGCGAAACGCCGGATGGCCAAGTTCAACCATCCGAGCTTCTAACTGCTCAACAGGCATACCCTTCAAATTTTCACGCATCGCACCATTCATAAAGTTCACCTTTATACCTCAGAAAACGATCTCATTTCCACCATTTTAAATAAGATATTTTGTCTTTTATTTTCAATAATTTATGATGACAAAATCAAAAATTTTCAATAATTTCAACTAAGCAAAAAACGGCAGTGGATAAGTGACTTATTAAAAGCCTTTAATTTTCAATCCTTTTTAAGTCACAAAATCTTTTCATGTAGCGTCCATCGAATCAAGAGGTTACAAAAAACGAATGGCCCACTCTCTAAGTCAATACATTCAAAGATTAAGAAAAGGAGACCAATCGGCCTTTCTTCCTCTCTACGAAAAGACATCTCCTGGTTTGATGCGCTTTCTTATGTGGAAAACGAATGGAGATCGAGCTCTCTCAGAAGATATTCTTCAAGAGTCCTTTGTTAGATTTTTAGTCAATCTCGATAAGTTAGAAGCAGTAGAGGAATTGGCTGTACAAAGATATTTGCTCCAAATGGTAAAAAATTGTCACATCGATAAAGTCGCTAGAGCTCCGAAGGCAGACCGCAACACTATTCCATTGGAAGAGTTCTCCCAATATTCTGACCATTTTGAAACTAATCGAGGCGAGAACGCCATTGAAATGAGAGAGCTAAAGTTAGCTATGGAATCTCTTAATGAAAAAGATTCAGAAATTATTTGGTTAAGAGATGCACTCGGGCTTTCTCATCGGGAAGTTGCCGACCGTTTGGGTTTGACGGAACAAGCTGCTCGTCAGGCTTATGTTCGAGCTAAACGCGCTCTTGTATCCTTTTTCAATGGAGGAGAACCTAGTTTATCCTCCATAAGAGGAAGTTATGTTACGACGTAAATGTCCCAAGCAAGAAAAGCTTCTTGAATTTTTTACCATTCCACAAGAAATAAGCTTTTTTGAAAGCTCCTCGATCAAAATTCACCTTCTTTCGTGTCAGTCATGCTCACAAAACTTGGCCCATTTAAAATCAAATTGGGAGCAATACTTCTCTCCAGAACCAGATATCACCTCATCTCTCATGCGTGTTTATTCACGGTTACAAAAAGATGAGACTCTTATTTTAAAAGGATGGAAACTCAATGAGACTCGAACTCAAAGAAATTTAAGCGGTCAACTCATCCACGGTGGGTGGTTATTTAGAGGGGCTGTCTCGTTAGCTTTAGCGGCGGTCGTTTTATCAGTTGTCATCACCCAACAAAATGACTCCAAAGAAACCAACCCTCTAGCTCCAACCCAACCCCTAGCGCAAATTCGTCAGGAAAATAAAAATGGTGTCAAAGTACACTATCTTCAGCCGGAGCTTTTACAGACGATGGAATTTGAAACGACGAGGAGCAAATGAAATCGTTTATCGTTCTTTTCATTGCAACAACTATTACTCTTCCCATCTTTGCAGAACCTGCTACCTCAGAAATGCAGTTTTTATCAGCAATTCAAATGGCAGTTTACGAAGATAGCCCCTTACTCACAGAGAGATCCCAAAAATTAGTTCGTGACCAATTTGATCACCGCTTGATCGATTTTCCAGGGCTTGAAAACATGAGATATGAAATTAAAGCTTCAGGTAATGAACTTGTTTTCTTCTTAACTTCTAACCAAGACATTCGAGACCCTCTTCAAGAAGCGGTTTCTGAAATTATTGGACAACTTAATGGTAGAGTTCGAGCTCGAGGTCGCTCTATGTTTTACCGGACTGCTTTGTCTCAACCTCTTGGAGGCTACTTAGAAGTTACGGTAGATGACAGCCATACTAAAGTGATTTCCATTTCTGCGCAGGGGGTTCCTTTTCGCGATCTTCTTAAGGAGTTAAAGAATCAATTAGGAGGCTTTAGCTATTTAATATCAGGAGAATGCGCAGACCGCGTGATCGATTGGGGTTTTGGAGAATTGGGCACTCAGACAGAACCTAAATCCATTGACTCTATCATGATGGAACTAGCCACTCTCTTCAATTTGAAGCTTGAGAAAAAATCGGGCAGCTATATTTTCAGCGGTCCATGTGCCGAAATCCAAAGAGCTCATCACGGGCGATCCGAATTTTTCAAACCTGCCTTTTATCCTATCAATCATTCGTTACCGCCTCAGGTTTTTGTTCCTCTAATGCCTTTAAGAGATTGAATTAACACGCTGCTTCTCCTCGATAATTGTTGGCAAATGACTAGAAAGTAGTGTTAAGGTTTCCCTCTGAGTTTTCTGAGTGATGGGGGAAAATCGATGATAAAAAATTATATTAATGGCGAATGGTCTGCTTCGACGGGAGTTGAAACCGTTGAAGTTATTAACCCTGCCAATGAAGAAGTTCTAGCGCTTTCACCTCTGGGAACTCACAAGGATGTTGATCGAGCGGTCTCTGCCGCTAAAGAAGCTTTTAAGAGTTGGCGAAAAACTCCAGCCGTCGATAGAGTCCAGTATCTATTTAAACTCAAAACCCTGCTCGAAGAGAATTTTGATTCTATCGTTAAGCTTTGCACACAAGAGCACGGAAAGACTTTAGTTGAATCTCGGGGAGATGTTAGGCGAGGGATTCAAATGGTAGAAACTGCGTGTGGAATCCCTTCCCTCATGATGGGGCAAAGTTTCGAGGACTTTGCCGTAGGCATTGACTCTCAATCGATTCGACAGCCCATGGGAGTTTTTGCAGGAATTACCCCTTTTAACTTTCCAGCAATGGTACCCTTCTGGTTTTGGCCCTTTGCTGTAGCCACAGGAAATACCTATGTTCTTAAACCCAGTGAAAGGGTCCCTCTAACTCAAATTAAAATTTTCGAACTGATAGAAAAGGCAGGACTTCCCAAAGGGGTCATGAACTTAGTCCTTGGGGGAAAAGAGGTAGTCAACTCCCTCTGCTCTCATCCCGACATTAAAGGAGTTTCCTTTGTCGGTTCTACTCCAGTAGCAAAGCATGTGTACCAATTAGGAACTTCCCATGGAAAAAGAGTTCAAGCTTTAGGTGGGGCTAAGAATTTCATGGTAGTTCTGCCCGATGCCAACTTAGAAACTTCGGTCAAAACTTGTCTGGAATCCATTGTAGGATGTGCCGGTCAAAGATGCCTTGCCGGTTCCGTGATCATTTGTGTGGGCAATACTTATGATGAAGTCAAAAAACAGATCTTAAAAGCTGCCTCAGATCTTATTGTAGGAGATGGTTCAGACCCTAGAACTCAAATGGGCCCTGTGATTTCAAAAGCCTCTGTTGAGACGATTAAAGGACTCATTCAATCTGCAGCCGATGAGGGAGCCGATATTGTACTGGATGGTAGAAAATATTCGGGCAAAGGGTTCTTTTTAAACCCAACCGTTGTGGGTGAAGTCACGTCCAAAATGAGAATTGCAAAAGAAGAAGTGTTTGGTCCTGTCGTTTGTTTGGCGAGAGGAAAATCGTTAGATGAAGCTATTCAGTGGATCAACTCTTCATCCTTTGCCAATACGGCTTCTCTATTCACCAGTTCTGGAGCCGCAGCTCGACAGTTTAGTTACGAAGCTGCGCCGGCCATGTTAGGGCTGAATATTGGAGTGCCTGCTCCGATGTCTTTTTTCTCTTTTGGCGGTGCTAAAGACTCTTTCTTTGGAGACATTAAAGCTCACGGCCAATCGGGAATTCAGTTTTTTACCGATACTAAGGTAACCATCCAAAGATGGAATAAAGATTCAAATATCTGGTAATTTATGAATAAAAAAATTCTAATTAAAAACGGAACCGTTGTTACGGCTAGCGATACTTTCAAAGCTGATATTTTGATCGAGGGAGAAAAAGTTAAGGCCATCGGCCAAAATCTTCAAGAAAAACCTGATCAGGAATTTGATGCACAGGGGTGTTATGTCTTTCCTGGAGGAATTGATGCCCATACTCATTTGGACCTCCCCTTCATGGGAACTTCCTCAAGCGATGATTTTGAGACGGGAACTCTGGCAGCTCTTCACGGAGGAACCACTTCGATTATCGACTTTGCATTTCAATCGAAAAAGAAAAGCTTGAAGGAAGGTTTAGCTGCTTGGCACGAAAAAGCTAAAGGAAAAGCCGTAGGTGATTATGCTTTCCACATGGCGGTGACCGATTTTAATTCTGAAACGGCGAAAGAGATCAAAGAGCTCATTCAAAAAGAAGGGGTAACCTCCTTCAAAACATTCATGGCTTATAAAGGGGCCATCATGATTGACGACCAGCAAATGATTGCCCTCATGAATGAATGTAAAAAGTGGGGAGGATTAGTCACGGTTCATGCTGAGAATGGAGATCTAGTCGACTCTTTGATTCAATCCAGCCGGGAGGTTGGAAATTTAGCCCCAAGATTTCATGCTCTCACCCGTCCTGAAATTGTAGAATCCGAAGCCACCGGAAGGGCTTTGGACTTAGCCTATTCGGGAAATCATCCTATTTACATCGTACACATGACATGTGAAAGCGCACTGAATCGAGTTCGCGAAGCCACCAAAAGAAATCAACAAGTTCTAGTAGAAACTTGTGTTCAATATTTGCTACTCGATGATTCCCTTTATGACCTACCTAACTTTGAAGGGTCGAAATGGGTCATGAGCCCACCTCTAAGAAAAAAGAAAGATCAAGATGCTCTTTGGAAGGGAATTAATCAAAATTTAGTTCATACTGTTGCGACGGACCACTGCCCCTTCTGTATGGATCAAAAGAAAATGGGAATCGACGATTTTTCCAAAATTCCCAACGGAGCTCCTGGTATCGAAAACCGCATGGAACTCATGTTTTCAGAGGGAGTCTTAAAAAATCGTATTTCTCTGAACCAATATGTGGCGATCAACTGTACAGCCCCAGCTAAAATATTTGGCTTATACCCACAAAAAGGTACCATTGCTGTCGGAAGCGATGCAGATATCGTCCTTTTCGATCCTAAGAAAAAACATGTCATCACCCAAGAAACCCAGCACATGCGCTGTGATTATTCCAGTTACGAAGGATGGGAAGTGACTGGTAAAGTTCGCACTGTATTTCTGAGAGGAAACCTAGCAATCGATCAAGGTAAGGCTTTTATCGGCAAGGGATTTGGAAAGTTTATTCCGAGGAAACCGTTTTCACAAAGTAATCCCTTCTAATTTTAAGGAGACCACCATGGCAAGAAAAGTAAAAGTCGGATTAATTCAAATGGGGACTAAAGCCCCAGCGGAAAAGAGCTGTGAAGAACACCGTAAGGCTATGATTGAAGCCCACATTGCCTACATCGATGAGGCTGGGAAAAAAGGGGTCAACATGCTTTGTATGCAAGAGATCTTCACGGGCCCTTATTTTTGTCCCTCGCAAGATGCCAAATGGTATGGTCTGACCGAACAAATTCCAGACGGCCCCACAACCCAATTGATGCAGGAATACGCCAAGAAGCACAATATGGTGATCGTAGTTCCCATCTATGAAGAACACATCACCGGAATTTATTACAATACGGCCGCGGTCATCGATGCGGATGGAAAATACCTAGGCAAGTACCGCAAGAATCACATTCCCCAAGTAAAAGGGTTTTGGGAAAAGTTTTTCTTTAAGCCCGGTAATTTAGGCTATCCAGTTTTTAAAACGGCTTTCGGAAATGTAGGCGTGTACATTTGTTATGATCGACATTTTCCCGAAGGAGCTCGATGTTTAGGTCTTAATGGGGCCGAGATCGTTTTCAATCCTTCTGCCACAGTAGCCGGCCTCTCGGAATATTTATGGGAAATTGAGCAACCTGCTCACGCCGTGGCCAATGGTTATTTTGTTGCGGCGATTAATCGAGTCGGAACTGAGGCTCCCTGGAATATCGGAGAGTTTTATGGTCAATCCTATGTCGTGAGCCCCAAAGGCAAAATCCTCAATCAAGCTTCTCGTGACAAAGATGAACTACTTGTAACTGAGATCGACTTAGACGAAGTAAAAGAGATTCGAGACCTTTGGCAATTCTATCGTGACCGAAGACCTGAAACCTATACTTCAATGACCGAATTGTAAGAGGAGGATTCATGTCACAGTCCAACGAAACCATTTTAGAAAAACGAAAAAAACATCTTATCGCCAGTGCCGTTCATTACTTTAAAACCCCTGTTCAACTGGTCAAAGCCAAGGGACAGTATGTTTATGATCAAGAAGGACGTTCTTACCTAGATTGTATTGGTGGCATCGTCTGTATTTCGGCAGGACACAATCATCCTAAAATTAAGCAAAAACTTCTTAGCATGATCGAAAGTGATGAAATTCAGCACACGACACTTCTTTTTTTAAACGAGCATGTGACTAACCTTGCAGAAGATCTTTTGAAAGAAGCTCCAAACGGAATCGACAAGGCTTTTTTTACCAACTCTGGAAGCGAAGCGAATGAGTTAGCTTTCATGGCCTCTAGAAATGCGACTGGGGAAACGGTCGTAGTAAATCTCAGGCATAGCTATCATGGTGGAACTGCGGCGGCTCTCTCAAGTTGTGGACATCACACTTGGAGATTTAAAGGACAACCGATGGCTTCAGTCACTTCGGCTATGGAGCCCTACTGCTATCGATGCCCTTTCAACAAAAAACCTGAAAGCTGTAATTTAGAATGTGCTAAAAATATCGAGACCACGATTCAAACTTCTACCCATGGAAAAATTGCTGCATTTATTGCAGAGCCGGTCATGGGAGTCGGAGGATTTATCTCTCCCCCGAAAGAATATTTCCATGAAGCTGCTAAAATTGTTCATAACTATGGCGGCAAATACATTAGTGATGAAGTCCAAACTGGAGTTGGTCGCTGTGGCGGAGAATATTTTCTTACAAAAGAGCTAGGCATTGATGCCGACATCATCACGATGGCGAAAGGCTTGGGTAATGGAGCTGCTATTGGGGCTACCATCATGAAAAGTGAGCTCTCTACTCCACTCACTGGAAAACTCTTCTTCAACACTTTCGGAGGAGATCCTTTCCAAACTGCTCAAGCTAAAGTGACTCTTGAAATCATTAAAGAGGAAAAACTCATTCAAAATGCCAAAGTGATGGGCAATTACCTCATGGAAGGTATTAAAGCGTTGCAGAAGAAACACCCGTGGATTGGAGATGTTCGAGGGCGTGGACTCATGATGGGTATTGAGCTTGTAAAAGATCGAGAAACTAAAGAATACGCCACGACAGAAACTGTAGAGGTCATGGAAATAGCTAAAAACAAAGGGGTTCTTTTTGGAAAAGGTGGTCTTTTCGGTAACGTATTGAGAATGGCTCCTCCTTTGTCTATTTCAAAAGATAACTGTGATGAGATCTTGAAAGTTTTAGATGAAAGCTTCTTTGAAGCTAAAGCTAAATTAAAGTCATAATTTTTAAAGAAGGTGATCTATGGGTGATTTACGTTTGCCCTTTTTAGGTTTTGAAATGGAAAATCCGTGGTGTTTAGCTTCGGCTCCTCCCACGGCAACCGGAAAACTTATGGCTTCAGCCTTCGATAAAGGATGGGCTGCTGCAATTATGAAAACGGTGGGGCCCGTCGAAGAGCCTATTATTAACGTCGCTCCGCGAATCCAGACCATGAAGAAATGGAATCGTGAAATTGCAATGCAAAATATCGAGCTTATCACTGATAGACGTCTTTCAGTTTGGCTGGAGGAGCTCAAAACCTTACGAAAACGTTATCCCAGAAAAATGATCATAGGCTCAATCATGGCTCCAGGACACGATATGGATGCCTGGGCTAAATTAGTTGAGGAGATGAACCACGCTGGAGTTAATGCTATCGAGCTCAACTTGGGATGTCCCCACGGAATGCCTGAAAGAGATATGGGGGCCATCTGTTCCCAAGACCCACTGATTATTACTAATATCGTCAAAACCGCAAAATCTGTCAGTAAAGTACCGATCATGACCAAACTGACTCCCAATGTGACCAATATCAAAATGATGGCCACTGCTGCCAAAAATGCGGGGACAGACGCCATTACGGTTATCAATACGGTTAATGGAATTATTGGGATCGATATTTATAAAAGAGAGCCTCATCTCTCAGTGAATGGATACACTGCGATTGGTGGAGTTTCAGGAAATGGAATGAAACCCATCGGACTCAAATGTGTAGCAGAATGCAAACAGGC
>OMIX01000022.1 GCA_900299195.1 Deltaproteobacteria bacterium | reverse complement strand
GCGTTAAATAATAAAACAGCTGCCAGCATCAAGTTTATTTTAAAATTTACCCTACTCATAAACTCTCCTTTTGTATCAATTTCACTGACCGAATCATCCTCAGCCCGACATCGCGAATAAACGAGCATGACGGGCTGAGGATTGTAAATGTTATGGAATAATTGCTGGATAGTCCTCAGGACGAAGTCCGTTGTGTTTATTTCTACAAAGGAGATCATAGGCTACACAAAGATCAGACCCGGGGGCCTTCCAGTAGGCACAATAATATGAAAGCAAGTCACAACCATAATTATTAATTGCCTTTTGAACCTTTTTACCGACCCCCTTAACTGCCTTTTTTGGTATTATGCCAGCAGCAAAAATTGGGCTGTTTCCTTGAATTTCAGAGGATTCATTTCCTTCACTTTCAGCATATTGCTCTTCAGCAAAATTTGCCTTTGCCAAATTTGGAAAACTAGAAACAGTCAAGATAATAGCTAAAGTTAGCACCATCACTGATTTAAGAATCGTTTCTTGATTCTGATTATTTTTTTTGCCAAGGATATTTTTTTGTTTCATGGGGTACTCCTATTCTGGTTTTGGGAACACGACTGACTATCAATCGTCTTGTATGACTTGATTCTGCCTACCGATCGATTTTATTGGTATACATAAATGTGGCGCGATTAATTCAATCAGACGATGTGCAGCTCAAGCCTCGGAACTTAAACCTTATTATCAATCCAACGTTATTATGGTTTGAAACCGCACAACAGGGCCTGTTAGATACTTGAAGAAAAACAAGATCAAGTTTTTCTTGTTCTCGTCCGATATTAAAGTATATACTGGTATATACCATGTTTCTTTACCGAGTCATAGAGGCACTTAAGTTTGATAAAGTACAGTTTGCATTAGCTGGGGGATTCGCAGTTGCATTGCATGGTGCTGTGCGCGGTACCATAGACCTAGATATTGTTGTTGTCCTAAACTTAGGAAATTTAGTGGCTTTGGAAAAGGCTCTTACAAAACTAGGCCTTCATTCTCGAATTCCGGTAACGGCCAAGGAAATCCATCAATTTCGTGAAGAGTATATTAAAAAGAGGAACCTAATCGCTTGGAATTTTTACAATCCAAAAGATCCAACGGAGCTTGTTGATATCATTCTGACCCACGATGCAAAGAAAATGAAAACTGTTCTTGTCCGTTCAGGAGGGCATTCTCTCCCAGTCCTTGCAATCGAGGAACTTATTAAAATGAAGAATGAGAGCGGTCGTCCGCAGGATCTAGAAGACATCAAGGCTCTTAGGAGCATCAGGAAATGAAAACCATCCAAAAATTTTCAAAAGAGTATCTTGAGCATTGTAAATCAATGAAGCCCGAACAGATCGTTCGTTTTTTAGATGATTTCCGTCGTTTACACGGGGCTACGAAAGAAGATCCAATGCGACTTATCAGCATGAAGATTCCGGAATCTCTTTTGAATGCCTTTAAACTGAAATATCAAGCAGGCGGCATACGAGACCAAACACAAATTAAAGTATTAATGAAAGAATGGCTAAAGACCTAGAGAGAACTATTTACCTGGTACAAAATTGTGAGCCTAAAACCGCTGCTACTTCGCCCCCTCGTTTCGGGAGGCTTTTAAACTTTCATAGTATCTCTTTGAAAACGTGCCCATTTCCTTTGAAAAACGGGTTGCATTCTGGTGCTTCTGTCCTTTGTTACCCACCGAAGTAGTCGTTGGTATGGCCCCGGCTCCTGTCCACTTCAGCGTTTAGGCTATGGCTGGTATATTTCAAGCTCCGCTTTTGCATTTTTTTCTAGCCTATTTCTTCAATTAGTTCTCAGTATCTAATTCCCAATCCAAGAATATTAGGCTCCTACTTACTTCACTGCCAGGCAGTTACGCCATTGATCTTTCATCAATCCAAGTAAATGTACTCTATGCAGAGGCGTTGAATGCGTTACTCTTTGTAATCGCATTTCATCTTGACGGTGTCGATAACTTCGCCGCGTGCGTTTAAGCTGCGGAATTCAGCATCAAGTTCGGTGTCATTCGGCTGGGTGAAAACGCCGAAGATTTCGAGTTCGGACTTGTCAAACTGGTACATCATGCCGTCTTCCATGTGGATCGCGTTGAGGGCAGAGGTTTTTTCGTCGGCGAGGACAGCCGAAGAACCATCGCCATCGATGCCCCTGACCGATTTGACCACAAGGCGGTATTCGGCGCCATTTTCAGAACGGGTTAGCCGCGCCTCAGTCCCGCCGTAATAAGATAAGACGGTTGTGCATTTTGCGATGATGATTGGAAACAGGATTGTGTTGAGCATGGAAATCCTCCGGAAGCTTAAAGTTTTTAATGGCCAAGGGTTTCATGTCCTGTGGCCTACTTGGGCCGGTCGTATATCACAAGTTGGCTGAATCTGAGCCACGAAATAAAAAATATTTTTTACCCGTGGAAATCCCGCTATTTAGACGCAGGCACTTTTTCTGAGGGGGTGATTAGGGGGCAAAGTAGTGGAAGTTTCGTTTCACAGTTTTGTACCAGGTAGCTAATCCTTCTCTGTTGTACGCTTCTAAAACTCCAGGACGAGGGAGCCGGGAGCGGTCAGTAAAAGGAGATGACTACATTATCCACGAGCGTTTTCTTGTCTTTTTTGATTAGGGTTTTACCTTCGGGGATAACGACGAGTAAAACAGCGCCGTTGGGTTTGATAGTGAATGAGCCAAGACCGTTTTGGTTTTTGTTAAGATAAGTACCGGTGATGACATCGTAGAGGTCTGAGCGATTATTGAGCGGGATCTGCACCACTCGAGTTGTTCCATAAGGATTATAGTAAAGATAAGTGGGATAGCTTTGACTGTAAAAATCTAGTTTATTGGTATCCAACTGTAAAATTCCTGGGACATTAGTGTTTTTGATGATTCCGCCCCAAAGCCCGGCCCAAACTCCGCTGTAGAGAGATAAATTGGCGCAGCTTTTGCCTAAACTTTCATAAGTCTTTTGATAGTTTGGATCGGTTTTCCAACGGTGAGGATCAGACTCAGCAAAATGGAATTTTCCCTCGTGATTGATAATTTCCAATGCCTCATAGGGAATTGTGTTAGCAGAACTGCTTCTATACAGCCCCCCTTCAGCCTGACTGTCAGCAGTCTTTTGGTCAGGGTAAAAATAGCTGGCGTGTGTGCTCGCATGGAGCATCCATTTGCCCATGATAAGGGCAAGACTTGGGTCGTACTTGACGGCAGGTAACATGAAAGCATACTGGGTAGTCTCTAAGAAATAAGTTCGTTCTTTTTGACCATAGCTTCGTTTGAAACCAGAGGCCCCAAAGTAGTCAAAAAGTAAAGTGCCTTTATTGTCAGTTTGATATTTTTGGAAAACTCCTATCGCTGAATTTCCTTCCAACACCCAATCGATGTATTTGGTGGTGCTAAAATGAGAGCCAGTTTCAGCGTTGATCCTTGCAGCGAGATAGGGACCGAATTGAGCAAAACTATCGTAGAATTTGTTATCTGAGCTTTTATCATAATAATTCAAGGCCAACTTGGCAGAAGCTAAGTACTTGGGGTCGCCAAATTTTTTATAAGCCAACAATTCAATGAGGCCCATGCCCAGCCCCGCATCGGTGTAGTTGAATCCTTGGTTGGGTTCAACATCTCTGAACTTATTTTCAAGAGGGTCAAATCCTAAGTGATTAAACCCGTAGGTAGAAATCCCGGGAGAACTTAAAAAAGTATCTATGTTACTCGCGTAGGTGTCGGCAATACTTTTCAGTCGATTGTCCATGCCTCGCTGACTTTCTCCTTTGTAAATATCTCCTAGACCAAAATAGAGAAGGTTTGCCGTAACTTCATACCACCAATCACTATAGCCTGGGTTTGCTTTAGGTTCCAAAGTGAGGCGGCCTATAGTTGGATTAAAGTAAGCACTAAGTTGGTCTACATAATTGTAGGTCTGATTTGCATAGGTCATTCGGTCCATTGGAAGCCCGACCAATGAGCCGCTGAAAACAGCAGCAATATTGGTAAAGAGGTTGTGGTAGCCAATGCGCTGGTCGCCATAAAAGTCTGCTATCGTGAAGACTCCCCCTTTCCCTGCATAAGGCCCACCATCAAAGTCACTATTCCTATTCCAAACAATCGTTGGCAGAGGGGAATTTCCCCAATTGAAAATGAATTGTGTAAAGTCTCGGGTCCTTTGGGTCCAGTTGAAGGGTCTGTAGAGCTTGGGAAGCGCTGGCCAAAGGGCAAGGGTTTGTTTTTGAGCAATTTTAGTTTCCTGTCCTGTTTCTGAAATCGCTGCGATGGGAGTCAGACACAGCAAACTGAACGAAAGCCAAAATTGAACGGAGAGAATCCTTTTACGACAGAATGGGTTCAAACTTTTTAATGCCATCACGTGCCCCTTGTTTAAAGCTCATCCTTAAACCTATCAAAACAATGTGAAGGAAATATGTGGGGGCCGGCACCGCAAGGGTCGATGGGATTCTCCCAACGGTGTGTCCCTAATTTGTATATTTCTTCAATAGTGCTTTTCATTTAAGCCTAAGTTTTTTAGCGTTTTGTGGCCCGTTGCTCGGACTAGGAGGATTGCAAAAACACGGAATGTAGGTGTCGAGGCCTTTTTTTTTGTCAGGAACTGTGCTTGCGGTGTCTCTTTCGCAGCGCCCAGCCTTTTTATCTACGGGTGTTAAACAATCTCCGCCGGCTGCTTTTTTGTAACATGGGCCACCATATCCATCGTTACACATGTAAACGGCAAGGGCTAGTTTAGAATTAAACATCGTAAGGAAAAAAGCTGAACATAATAAAATGCGTAATGAATAGTTGATGCAGTTTTTCATAGGTTTCTCCATCCGAAATACAGAGAGATAGAAGAGAACCCATTTTACTCTCGAAATGTTTTTTTGCATAAGAACCTCCTTGAATGGATTTGACGTTCAATTAGATGCCCTCAGTTGTTAGTTGGATTTTTTTTCCATTGTCCGGCACTCCATCTCCCAAACAACTTGAATGTATCAAAATATTGTGAAGAAAATATGAATGAATTGAGGAGAAACGGTGTCAGTCACCTCTTAAGCTTGATGGGAGACTGACACTCATTAAGATCGACACTCATTAAGATCAAATATGAAGAAAATTCCTTATTTGAGTTCCAGAATTCCATAATTGATTCATTGAGAATCGAACATCCAAACTGATACGATAAGGGTTGTAGGTGCTTAGAGGAGCACACTATTTCAAAATTAAATAACGTTAGTTTTCTAACAGGTGGCACGTATGCGGAATCATTTTTTACTAAAGTATTGGTATGTTCTAAGTTCGTTACTATTTATTTTTGGATGTGGCACTCCCTGCCCGATGGATTCTAAAGTAGAGAACTTAAGCATCTCACGTATTAAGGAACTTTCCGAGAAAATTAAGGGGCTTGATGTCAATCAGAGGCAGGATTTCTTAAAGCGACTCCAAGTCGCATCTAAATTTGTTCCCAAACAACTTTTTGTTAAATTCACTGATAAAGCCGACCCCTCAAAGATCAAAACGATTCTTGAAACTTTAGGGTCATCCACTCTCTACCAATTTAAAACCAACAACACTCTTCTGATTAATATCCCGTCTGCCATTACTGATGCCGACCTTTTGGGAGCCGCTTCGGCACTATCGGAAGTTGAGGCTGTTGAGTATGTGCATCCTAATTCGATTTTAAAAATAGTCACTGCTCCTAATGATCCTTTCTACTCTAGACAGCCGGATTTAAATAATGATGGAACGAACGGAAAAAAAGCGGACGCTGACATTGACGCTCCCGAAGCATGGCAAGTGACGACAGGTTCCTCTTCAGTGGTCGTAGGTATCATAGACACGGGTATCGATTACAATCATCCCGATTTGATTAACAACATCTGGACCAACCCTGGAGAAACGGGTCTTGATGAGCAGGGCAGAGATAAAAGATTTAATGGAATTGACGACGATAAAAATGGATATGTGGATGACTATAGAGGCTGGGACTTCGTCAATAATGATAATGACCCCATGGATGACAACAGACATGGGACCCATGTTGCGGGAACGATCGGCGCGGTAGGAAATAATGGTGTGGGTATTACAGGGATTAACTGGGAAGTCCGCATGGTCGGACTAAAGTTCCTAAGTGGTGCGGGCAGCGGAGCGCTTTCAGATGCTGTTAAAGCCATTGAGTACGCAACGATGATGAATATCCCGATCACTAACAACAGTTGGGGAGGAGGGGGATACGAAGCCACACTTGAAGCAGCGATTAAGGCCGCTGGGGATAAAGGATTTCTGTTTGTGGCTGCTGCAGGAAACGATTCTAATAATAACGATGCCACTCCTTCCTATCCAGCCTCCTACAAGCTTCCTAATATTATTTCAGTAGCAGCGGTAGATTCCGATGACTCTCTAGCTAATTTCTCAAATTACGGTAATACATCAGTTCATGTGGCAGCTCCAGGAGTCGATATCCTCTCAACTCTACCCAATAATACTTATGGAACGCTCAGTGGGACTTCGATGGCTTGCCCCCACGTCACGGGGGTCGCAGCCCTCATCAAAGCTTATTCTCCCGAAAGTGATTGTTATAAAATCAAAGGGCGGATCATGGGCGCTGCTAAGCGAGTTCCCACTTTAGCAGGCAAGGTAATCTCAGGTAGATTAAGTGCTGCTGCAGCTTTTGAGGACGACACGATTGCTCCAAGTCCTGTGATTGATCCGAGCATTAGTTTCTTAGGGATTACTCGTTTGGAAGTCGATTGGAGTGCGTCAGGAGACGATGGTTCGTCTGGAATGGCCTCTTCTTACCAAATTAAGATGTCCTCGGAGCCCATTGATTCAGAGGCCCAATGGCAAAAAGCCTCAGAGCCTTCAATAGTCATGCTCTCTCAATCAGCCAAATTAAAAGCTCGCCTCGTGGATCTTCCTCTAAAATCGAAAGGGTTTTTGACGGTTCGCGCTTTAGATAATGTAGGTAACTTAAGTGCTCTAGGTAGCTCTGTACCCTTTGAACTGCGGGGAGCTGAACAATCCTTCGCAAATAATGGAGAAAATTTCGATGGAATCCAGAGAGTTCCTGACGGAAGTTGGGGACAAGAAGAAGTAGAAAAACGAGGTAATGTTTTATCAGATAGTCCTAAAACAACTTATTCCAACAACCAAAATGTTTCCATGGAACTGCGGCCTATTACTGTAATTCAACCTGATATTCTTCTCACTTTTGCTTCGAAGCTAAGTTGCGAATCAGGATTTGATTGGGCCTATGTAGAATATCAAAAGAATGAAGAAACTACATGGACTGAGCTCGTCAGCTACTCTGCTAGCAATTGCAATTGGGCGAACTTGCGTTTTCAATTGGGCGATAGGGTGGCAGCGAATGATACTCTAAGGATTCGATTTAGATTAAAAACGGATAGTTCCGGCACTGACGAGGGTTGGCTTCTCGATGACATCGCGGTGTTGCAAGTCCCCGCATCTACAATCCCGAAGGCTCCTACAAGTCTAGTCGCTCGAGCAGGATTGCGAGAAGTGGCTCTCAACTGGAATGCTCCTACCGATGATGGGAACAGCCCTATTTCGGATTATATTATTCGATATTCGATGGACGACGGAACCACCTGGATCATGGCTAATGATAGCGTTTCCATCGATACCAGTGCGACCCTTCGTGATTTAAGTCCTTTGACTTCGGGATCCACCGGATACCTTTTCCAAGTCGCTGCAGTGAACAGTAAAGGAGTAGGAGAGTACAGCGCAAACTCTGAAAAAGTAGCTCCATTTTCGTTACCCGATGCCCCAACAATTCTCACTGCCGTGGGACTTTTAAATTCGGCTCGTCTGGAATGGACTCTTCCTCTTTCTGGGGGGAAACCGATTAAGGAATATGCGATCAGAGCCTCGCTGGATAATGGAATGACTTGGCTAGAGCCCATTTCCACTGGAGGCCCAATTCAAATCTTCACCTTTTCAAATCTCAAACCCCTCCAGCCCTATATATTTCAAGTGGCTACGGTGACAGAAGTAGGAATGAGCCCTTTTAGTGAAAGCTCACCGCGGGCTATCCCTTATACTCTTCCCGAACAACCTATAAACCTCAAATTTGTTCCGGGAAACACTCAAGTCGCGCTTTCTTGGTCTGCGCCTGCCACAGATGGCGGTAATTTCATCAAAGATTATGTGATTCAACATAGCACCGACGGAGGAAATTCTTGGGTTTCTTTCGAAGATGGGGAAAGTCCCGCTCTCTCTACAGTCGTCACAGGGCTTGCCAATGGGACTCGATACTCATTTAGAGTAGCGGCAGTCAACTCAGGAGGCATGGGGCTTTTTAGTTCGATTGCTCAAACCACTCCCTTTACCGTTCCCGGAGCTAATACCGTGGTCGTGGGGTTTAGTTCCTATGAAAATATCCGTCTTTTTTGGCAACCCCCTTCGTTCGATGGGGGCTCTCCCATTTTGGATTATTTGGTTCGTTATTCTTCTGATGGGGGAAAGGTCTGGAGAACTTTTGACGACGGAGTATCCCCATCGCTGACTGCTTTAGTCAAAGGGCTACCTCTAGGAGTGTCTTATGTATTTAAAGTCATCGCCATCAATAGTGCGGGTCAAGGAGAGCCAAGTGTTTATAACTCCGCTGAGTTTACACCCGTTCCAGAACCCGCTTTTATTAGCACTCGGAAGACATCTATCACCAGTGCAGGAAGTTCACCCTCGAATCAGATAGTCCTGCCTTTGGAGAGTGGCGGATCTTATAACTTCAGGGTCGATTGGGGGGACGGTACATCAAGCACCATTCGATCCTCAGCAGAAAAAGCACACACCTATGTTAAACCAGGGACTTATCAAGTCAGTATCAAGGGGACTATTGTTGGATTTAATTTTGGTAATAAGGGCGACGTACGCAAAATTGTTAACATATCTAGCTTCGGACCTCTGCGATTAGGCAATAATGGAAGCTATTTTTCTGGAGCTATAAATCTCAAAATCACCGCTACGGATCCTTTGGATCTCACAGGAACCACAAGTCTCTTCAGTGCATTTCAGCTGTGCGGGGAACTCACCACGGTCCCGAGCATGGAAAAATGGAACACTAGCAATGTAACCGACATGGCGCTGATGTTCTCTCAGGCCTCGAAGTTTAATCAGAATATTGGGATGTGGAACACTGGTAAAGTTACCACTATGGGTGCCATGTTTCGATATGCCTCTGCATTCAATCAGGATATTGGGAAATGGAACGTAAGCAAGGTCAACCAAATGGGTGAGATGTTTAGATTGGCCTCTACTTTTAATCAGGACATCAGTAAGTGGAACACTAGCAATGTGATAACCATGGCGTACATGTTCCAAGCCACAAAGTTTAATAAACCCATTGGAAACTGGAATACGTCTCGAGTCACCTCAATGGAGGGAATGTTTAATGAAAATAGTTCGTTTAACCAAGATATTGGAAGTTGGGATACCAGCAATGTCATGAATATGGAAAAAATGTTTTGGGGTGCCCGCAGTTTTAATCAAAATATTGGCAAATGGAAAACTGGAAAAGTGGCAAAGATGGCGTGGTTATTCGCAGGGGCTTCTGCGTTCAATCAAAATATTGGCAGCTGGGATACCTCCAATGTTGGGGATATGTGGAATATGTTTTCTCAAGCTACTGCTTTTAACCAGAGTTTGGGAAAATGGAATGTAGCTAAAGTTGTAACAATGAAAGGCATGTTTCTATACTCTGGTTTATCCCAAGCTAACTATGACGCCCTTCTTTTGGGCTGGGGCTCGCAAAACAACGTCCAGAAGAAAGTTGTGTTAGATGTTGCGACCCCATATTCTCTAACGCCTTCCGTTTTTGAAGCTCGCACAAAACTAACTTCACCCTGGGGAAAAGGGTGGATAATAAGCGATGGTGGCCCGGCAGTTCGTTAACCTGCATCGCAAAACTCATGGGCCATCTTAATGGTAAAGTGCTAACTTCCTCCACAACTGAAAGCCACCTTTCAGGCTACGCACATGGGAGTGTCCTTTTTTTATTAAGTCTCTTGCAGCAACTTGACTCCGCTTTCCACTTTCGCAAATCACTACTAGAGACTTATTGGAAGCCATTTCTACTCCATCATTAAGCAGAGTTGAGAGAGGAATATGTTTAGCCCCCGCAATCGTCCCTTGACTGAACTCGTCGAGTTCTCTCACATCAATCAGTGCAATTGAAGAAGAACCTCTCAATTCATTTTTCAATGTTTCGACCTCAATCTCAGGAGCTATCTCACATGGGTTATCAATACTCTCGATTTTTCTGATAGTCGGGGATGGCCCACACAGCGAGCAGTTTGGATGTTTTAGAATTCGTGTTTGAGAAAAATCTAACGGAAGAAGATCGAAAACTAAAAGTTGAGTTTGAGTTTTATCTTTCAGGCCTAAAATGATTTTCAACGCCTCCATCGCCTGAAACGTTCCAAGAATACCCGGAACAGTCCCCAACACTCCCTCCTCCGCGCAGTTTAAGATGGCCTCTTCTGGAGGATTTGGATAAATACACCGATAACAGGGCCCGCCCGGAAGAAACACAGCAAGTCGTCCTTCAAAGCGAGAAACCGATGCAAAAATATTTGGCTTTTTGAGAAAGAAGCAAGTGTCGTTGACTAGATAGCGCGTCGAAAAATTATCGGTCGCATCTAAAATTACGTCATATTCCTGAAAAATTTCCTTCGAGTTTGAAACATCCAAAGCAAACGGATAAGTGACAATTTCGGTTTCTGGATTCAATGACAAAAGAGTTTTACGGGCCCTTTCAACTTTAAGTTCTCCTACTTCATCGGTGCGATAAAGGACTTGTCTTTGCAGGTTTGAATAAGCAACCTTATCGGGATCCACTAGACCTAATTTTCCAACTCCAGCCGCCACCAAATAAAGAGCAGCCGGACATCCAAGACCCCCCGCCCCAACAATCAGCACGCGGGAATCTCGGATCTTGAGTTGCCCCTTTTCCCCAATCTCGCTCAAGGTCAAGTGTCGGGCATAGCGAGCCATTTCTTCTTGAGTTAACTGCACCCGATATTACTAACTGGCCTTCCTCTGTTTTGCAAATGGACGGGCCGAAAGGATTAGGGGGCACATCCCCATTTTTTAAGTTAGATTCTTCTTTACACTCTTTTCTACTGAAAGTTAGATTTCCAAAGTGAAGATCTCCAGGTTCTCCCGAAGCGGGCTAGGCTAAGCGACTGATTCGTATGCCAACCCTGCCGCATTGCAATATTGTTTTGCCAGGGCCCGCACTGGAAACAGGCGAGCCTCCCGGAATTGGAAAGGATGATGAACTTGCTAGTCGATTCTTATAACAGATCCTTTTCCTATTTACGGCTTTCCGTTTTGCCGGTTTGCAATTTTAAATGTGCCTATTGCCTTCCCAATGGAAATCCAACGGAAGCGCTTCATCAAAAACATCTCACCCAATGGGAAATTAAACGGTTAGTGAAAGCTTTAGCCGGTTTAGGGATTGAAAAGGTACGACTCACGGGTGGAGAACCCACCTTAAGATCCGATCTCCCAGAAATCGCCTCTTTGATCTCAACGATCCCAGGTATTCAGAAAGTCGCTCTGACCACCAATGGATACCGCCTATCTGAAATCGCAGGTCATCTGAAAGAGTCTGGAGTGACCCGTTTAAATGTCAGTGTCGACAGTCTCATTCCAAAACGTTTTTTTGAAATCACGGGTCAAGATCAATTACTGAATATTTTAAAAGGGATTGAGACAGCAAGGAAAGTGGGATTTCAAAAAATCAAAGTCAACGTCGTTGTAATGAAAGATGTGAATGATTCTGAATACGAAGACTTTATCCTTTGGTCACAAAAAGAGGATCTCGATGTGAGGTTTATCGAGCTGATGTCAACTGAAGACAACGTCCTATTCTTTAAAAAACGGCATTTGGATTTAGCTTCCATGGAAGCCATGTTACCCCAGATGGGGTATAGCCTTGTCCCCCGCGAAAAAGACGGTGGACCCGCTTCCACTTGGAAAAAAACAAACACTCAGGGTTCTGTGGGATTTATCCGCGCTTATAAAAACGGTTTTTGTGACACCTGCAATCGTTTACGCGTCACAAGCCAAGGAGAGTTACAACTGTGTCTTTTTGGAAGTGGCAATTTAGCCTTAAGACAGTTTTTACAAGAAGACGGACTTGAAGAACAGATTCAAAGCGAAGTCAGGCTGGCTCTAGCTGGGAAAGCTCCAAGCCATTTTTTACGAGAGGGAAGTCATGGAACCACGAGAAACCTCGCTGCAATGGGCGGATAAAGAAAACTCACATTTCCGAATGGTAGATGTTTCATCGAAAGAGGTCACCTTTCGAAAAGCTGAGGCCACAGGATCTATCCGTATGGGCCAAAAAGCTTTCGACATGGTTTTACATCGCACACTGCCTAAAGGAGATGCTCTGAAATTGGCCGAGATTTCTGGAATCTTAGGGGTCAAGCAAACACCTTCTTTACTGCCTTTATGTCATCCTCTCCCTATCGAGGAAGTGAAGGTGACCTGCACTCCCGATGAAAAAACTTTTTCCGTGAAAGTGATTTGTCAGGTTTCAACCACTTCCAAAACGGGTGTTGAGATGGAAGCCCTCATGGGAGCCAATGCAGCACTTCTTTGCCTTTATGATCTGATCAAAATGGTAGATCCGGCATTAGTGGTGGAAAATATTCGTCTCAATTTTAAAGAAGGTGGAAAGTCGGGACTCTGGAAACACCCTGAGTGGGAAGCTTCTACGAGCTCGTCTCACACCCAACCCGAAACTCTTCTATCGAAGATCGAATGTGCGATTGTTACTTCAAGCGACCGTGTTTCACAAAACCAAGCTTCGGACAGTTCGGGGCCTCTGGCACATCAATGGCTAACTGAACATGGAGCCAAAGTAATTGCCACCCATGTTGTCCCCGACGAGAAAAAAGCTCTTTCAGAAGTGATTTTAAATTTCTGTGAAAAGCGTCTTCCGTTTCTTGTGATCTCAGGCGGAACAGGGATGGGGCCTCGGGACATCACCATCCAGACCCTTCTTGAATTGGGAGCTCGCGAAATGAGTGGTATTGGAGAGCACTTAAGACGAGAGGGCTCACGTTTTAAGAAATCGGCCTGTTTAAGCAATTCAGGGGGCTTTGTCCTGAACCAAACTTTTATTCTTGCGCTCCCCGGCAGCCCAAAAGCTGTGGAAGAAGGGCTAAATTCGGTTCGTGATCTCATTCCTCATGCGGTTCATATTTTAAAGGGCGGCCACCATGGGTAAAGAGATCGGAAATTTTTGGGGGGCATTTGCTGACGGAGCCATTCTCTTTCCTTTAATAGCAACCTTGTCCTCAAGCTCTGGGTATTCTTCAACCGTTCTTTTTTTCACTGCGGGAGTTTTATATATTTTAGCAGGACTTTATTTTAAGATCCCGATGCCAGTCCAACCCTTAAAGGCGATTTCAGTAGCCGCCGTTGTGAATGGCGCAAGTTTCACAGAAGTTCGTCTGGCAGGGGCTTTGATAGGTCTTTTTTGTCTTGGTTTACTTTTTTTTCACGTCGAAAAATTTTCCAACCGTATCCCCACTTTTTTGATCCATGGCATCCAGCTGGGCTTGGGGTGCATGCTGATCCGAAAAGCTATCGATTCCGGGATCCCTCTTTTTTACCATCCGTTAGATCACGTTTCTTTGGTGATTCTGATGGCTGTCGTCGCGAGTCTCATAGCTAGTAAAATCACAAGTTTCTCCACTCTTGGACTATTGGCGGCTATGGCTGCCCTGTTTGCAATTTCTCAAAATCCGATAAGCTCCTCGAATTCGCATTTTATCGACGATAATACCGTTCGTTGGAATTTGATTTTAACTCTGGTGTTACCGCAAATCATCCTGACCATGGCCAATTCAGTGATTGCTACGCCTGATGCCGCAAAAAGATATTTCGGTGATAAGGCGAGCAAAGTCACCCTTCGGTCTCTTTTAACGAGTCTTGGGATCGGAAATATTTTAATGAGTTTGATCGGAGGTCTTCCTTTTTGCCATGGTTCCGGTGGGATGACGGCCCATGTTCGAGGGGGTAGTTACCATGGAAGGAGCAATTTCTATATCGGACTCTTTTTAATTGTCCTTTCTGCTATCCAATATTTTTCAAAGCACATTGTTCTGGTCTACCCGCCGCTTTTCCTTTGCGTTCTGCTGGGCACTGTGGGCTTTTACCATCTCCAGTTGGCTAAACCTTCCTGGAATGATTCTAATGCCCGAGTAGAATTAATAGCGATGGGGGCCACCGCATTTTTGACTCAAAACTTGATCGACTCCCTTTTGGCGGGAGTGATCATCGCTTTTGCAAAGCCTTTATTTTTTGCAAGAAAGGTTTCAAATCATGATCTCTTATCGTGAAGCCATTGAGATTATCACTGCTCAAAGCAGGCTACTAGAAGCGGAAACTGTTTCTATTGAAAATGCCATAGGTAGAATTTTAACAGAAAATATTTTAAGTCCAGAAGTTCTTCCCCCTTTCAGCAACAGCGCCATGGATGGATTCGCCTACCGACAAAAAGACTTAGACCATTCCGAACGATGGACATTGAATATCCAGGGAACTCTCGCAGCTGGGGACTCCTTCTCTCCAGAGGCGAAAACGGCTTTTCAAGGAGCGTGGGAGATCATGACCGGAGCCCAGGTCCCTTCAGACTGTGATTGCGTCATCAAAGTCGAAGAGACACAGCGGAATGGATCTCAGGTGACCCTTCTCAAAAGAGGCTCTTCAGGAGACAACCTGCGCGAAGCCGGAGCGGATTTTAAAGTGGGAGATCCCATAGCCGTTAAAGGCACGCGACTTTTGCCCGAACATCTCATGGCTTTTGCAGCCCTGGGGATCCCTAACATCCAAGTCAGAAAACGACCCACGGTTTCCATTTTATCCACTGGTTCCGAACTCGCAGAATCTCCTGAAAAAGGGTCCGGAAAAATTCGTAACTCCACCGCCCCTTATCTCGTGGCGGAGCTACGTGCGCTTGGCGCTGAGCCAACATTTTTGGGCGTTGTAGAGGATGAGCCCAGAATTTTTATCGATCACATCAAAGCTCAAGTCGAAAAGGGAACCGATATCCTTCTCTCCACAGGAGCCGTATCGATGGGCAAATATGACTTTGTGGCTTCAGCTTTAAGAGATCTCGGAGCCGAAATCTTTTTCCATAAAGTAGCTATCCGACCTGGAAAACCTCTCATTTTTGCACGGCTGGGCAAGACCGTTTTTTTTGGTATTCCAGGAAACCCCGTTTCTACTAATGTAAGCCTTCGTTTTTTCATTGAACCTTACTTAAGAGCCTCACTCGGTCTTCCCAAAGAGACTGCGAAAAATTTTCGAATTAAAACGACAATCCAAAAACCAGAAGGACTGAAATGCTTTTTTAAAGCTCAAAGCATTTTCCATGAGGGGCAGGGAGAGGTCAGTATTTTAGCGGGCCAAGAGTCTTTCCGCATCGCCCCGCTTTTGCTCGCAAATGCATGGGCCATTTTACCCGAAGCTGGGACTGAAGTAAGTTCAGGGACTCTGATTGAGGTTCTCCCTCTCCACAGCTGGACAGAAAAGGAAACTCTATGAGGCATCAAAGTCGAGTGCGACTCTTTGGAAAATTAAAAGCCTATTCAACCCAGGGAGAACTTTTCGTGAGTACCCTTGAAACTATGTCGACGGCTGAGTTTCGCGAGCTTGTGGCACAAGAGATTCAAAAAACACACCCGGAGTTTCCTGGAGCACAAGAACTTCAATCCTCAGCGATTGCCAATGATTCCAGAATCCTTTTTGAAGGGGAAGCGATTGGTGACGCACGAGAGTTTTCACTTCTACCTCCTGTGTGTGGAGGTTGAAATGCTCACTCATCTTGAGATCTGCAATTCAGAAGTCACTCACATTCAAGTCACGGAGAGGCTACAAAACCCTGGCCATGGAGGTCAGAGTTTTTTCTTTGGGGTGGTTCGCAACCGAAACCACGGTCGTGTCGTCAAAGCGGTGACGTATGATTGTCACCCAGAGCTTTCTCGAAGTGTTCTTGAGACCATTATCCTGGAATGTCGTTCACAATTTGGAGAAAACTTAGATGCCGTCGTGATTCATGCCACAAATCGAATCGAGCCTGGAGGGATAAGTGTTGCCATTGGAGTGAGTACCCCTCACCGCGACGAAGCTTTTCTTGCGTGTAGGTACATCATTGAGCAGATCAAAGTACGGCTGCCTGTTTGGAAACAGGAACACTACGAAGATGGAGATAGCGAATGGCTAAAAGGACACGAACTCTGCCAACATGGAAATAGGAAACAAGAAGATCATAAATGATGAAGCTATTCAGAGGGTTCAATCGGCTCTTTATACTACCCTTCCGTTTGCAGTTTAGTGTGTCTTTCGTGAAGGTGCAGAGGGCATGCTTTGTGTTGGGGCACTGTTTTGATGGAGCTCTGCCACAGCTGCTTTGATTTTGCAGTAGAAACTTTCAAAAACACCTCGAGAAAGGCTTGGGGGATCTCCCTGCAAGCTAACAGGGACTGCGCTATTGTTTCTATCCACTACCTCAAGCGCCTGTTTTGCAACAGCAGCATTTGTTCCAAGTTCATTGGCTATTCGGTCAAGCGTCAAAGAGGAAGTGTAATCGGTCGTAATGTCTGCAATAAAAGGTGAATTGAGATTTTTATTTTTAGGATCAGACAGAAAAGCATTGGCAGATTTTAACGTTTTTAGAAGCTTGTCTTTATTAGCCTGAACCCCTTGTTCGTAGTCTTCTTCGCTCAACGATTTAAAATGTTGCAGTTCCTGAGTGTGTCCATGTTTTTTTAGAAACTCTTTGATGTCTGATTCTTTGAGTGAAAGTCCCCTGTGTGGGCCAACAAGACCATCTCGATGGCAGGTAATGCATTGATAGGCATTGCTAATCGCCGCAGGGTTGTCACCTTTTCCTGAGAGAAAATGTGAACTTTTCCAAAAGTCTTTAGTTGGAAAATTATTGGTGACCAAATTTCCAGGAGCGGCATTGGCGAGAATAAGATTCCCTTCGGGACTTTTTGTAATGAGTGCATAAAGGGGCATACCGTTGGGTAGACTTCCAATGAGTTCTCCTGCAGCCAGAGTCTTTTCACCTTTTTGTGGTTGAATTTCAAATGGGTTCGCTGATTCTCCAAGATCTTCGAGATCTTGATCCAAAGTGACCCAAGTATCGGAATTCATTTTGGGGCTAAAAGCTTTCATCACAGTTCTGCGATATCGGGTGATTCTAGATTCTCCTTTTCCATAGAGAGCCTTAGACCAAGAGGGATGCTTAAAATCAAATTTTAACCCTAGTAGATTTTCTAAAGAAGAAACAGCTCGCTGGCCATTGTCGCTCATGTCGAGCCCTAAAGCTTCGTAGTAATTGGGTCCGAAAGAGAATGATATAAGCCAATCCATTCTTATGGGGGATTTGGATTCGTTTGGGCAAGCGTAGGGGTTATGGCTTCGCAAAAAATCAAGTTGGCTATTTTTAAGATGAGAAGATACATCAATTGTTAAGATGCCGGATTTTGCCTCTTTTAAAATCTTTTCGTCCCAGGTTTTAAGGTTGGAGGATTGGCTTAGAGAATTGACCCAAAGATTAAGGGCCTGAATGGGTATCGGAGACAATACGCTATTTCCGGGAGGGTTCATTTGCAATTCTAGAGTGCCTCGGCTGGGCTCACAAAACCCAATATGAAAAAAAAGAGTCAGGAAAACAAAAAAACCAAAAGGCATAACGTCCTCCCGAACTAATGATATCACAGCCTTAGGGGAGTTTAATACGATCGAAATTCCGTATATAAAGCCCCGAATCTTAAAAAATAAAAATCTCAAAAAAATTTTTAGTAGAAAACTTTCTTTTACAAGAGTTAACAACTAATAAAGAGCTACCTTTATCTTTGGTGCGGGTATTGAAACAATAACATTACACTTTAAATTGCGAGGTAAAAATCATGCGAGTACTAAACCTACTAACATTAATTTCTGTTATTGCTTTTAATGTAAATGCTGGCGAAATAAAGATAGTCAAAACCTCAACACAACACATCGAGATCGAAGCAAACTTTTTACCTGACGAATTAAATCCGACCACGCTGACACAGGAAGACCAAGAATTTAATCGAATAAGAATAGAAAGTGAAGCGCTGCTTTTTAGACAAGCAGGATTACCGGAAATACCTCAATTCAATCGGTGGCTTGTTATAGATTCCAACGCCAGATATAAAATCGAAGTCACTCCAGGAAGATACAGAACTCTAAAAAACATTTTGCTCTACCCCATTCAACCAGACTCTTTCGAGGGCGAGGTGCCACAGTTTTCCATGAACAAATTAGCCTACATGAGAAATAAGTGGTACGGGCATGAACGCGCAATGATTGGAAAAACTTCAAAATTAGGAGGGCTCACTCTTCTTCCTGTCAGCTTTTTCCCTGCTTCGTATCATCCAGTTCGCCGAGAGCTTAGGATCTACGAATCTATGAAAATCAAATTAACAAACCTTCAAACTACACCCCCTTCTAGTTTTGCCCCGATTTCACAATTTGCAGCAGAGCAAAGTAAAACTCTTACGTTAAATGGTACGGATTATCTTTCTAAGGGTTCAACCAGCATCCAAGCGAAAAGGAATCTGATTTTATTGCATAGCCCGCTTCACAAAAAGGCTGCTGAAGATTTGGCTGAACTTCACGAATCGGAAGGGGATGGTGTGACTACTTTGGAAGTCAACAATGGAGTTTCTAGTGAAAGCCTTAAGAAAACTCTTCTAACACAATACGAAACCCAACCCTTCGATGCGGTTTTGATTTTTGGGGATGAATCCATGATTCCTTTAAAATCGGCGGGAGGAGAACTAGGAGATTTTTCTTATGGGCTTCTTTCGGGGAATGATCAGATTTCTGATGTGGCTGTCGGTCGAATCCCAGCGAAAACTGAAACCCAAGGCAAGTTGATGGTGAATAAAATTAGAACTCACCTGCAATTGAAAGCAAATGGAGTATCGTTCAAAAAAGTGATGCTGATTGCGCATAGACAGGACTACCCTGGGAAGTACACCCGAAACTTAGAAAAAATCAGAACAAGCCCAAATCCAAAACAAATTGAATTTACCACTCAATATGGGGGTGAAAAGGCACAAAACTCCACTGTCATAGAAGAGGCTCAAAAAGGATTCGCCATACTGAACTATCGAGGGCACGGTAGTACAAGCTCTTGGTCTTCTTGGGGGCGCGATGGTTCTTCCTTTAATTCAACGCACCTTAGTTTACTGCCTGATAATGAGAACGGATTATTCTTTATTTTTAACGTAGCTTGTTCTAACGGTTCGATTCAAAGCTCTACAGTCTCGCTGGCCGAACGAGAACTTTTTCCCTCAGAAAATGAATTGAGTCTGCGGGGTGCAGTAGGAACCTTTGGCGCAACGGCACCGTCTATGACAGAAACTAATCATCGGTTTAATCAAAATCTTTTTGACGCCATACAAACGGCCGATGACCTTTCTATTGGTAATATCTACACGGCCGCTAATAATAAGCTAACTAAGGACAATGGAGGGTCAGCAACAAGTAATACTCGAATGTATATCCTTTTTTCTGATCCACTCATCGGCCCTCTGCTTCAATGATAGGAACAGTTTTTTTGGGGAAATGACTTGGATTTCTATGAATCACAAAAGTCCTTGGGGCAACTGCTCACTATCCATTGAAGAGTGAACCTTGGAATGATGATTCCGCTGGCTACTCAGGGAGGGGGATGACAATTGGGTTTTTGTCATTTGCCCCAGGCTTTTTTACCCCGCAGAACAAGTAAGCCCCCACACTTTCACTTCTTATCTTTTCGATTTCCTCCATAAAAGGTCCCCATATTTTGG
>OMIX01000021.1 GCA_900299195.1 Deltaproteobacteria bacterium | reverse complement strand
TTTGATAGCCAGTCCCCTCTTTCAACAGTGTATTCATCTGCTGAAATATTATTTTCTTTATAGAACGAATCCATTTTGGAATCTTTTGAGTTCTTGGGAGACGCATAATAAAGAATCTTGCCTGGAGTCCAATTTTTTCCATTCCACTTAGATAGCTTTCCAGCATTTTCTGTCGAGCCATAAATGAGAGTTGAAACTTTTTTGGGCGTATCCCCTTGTCTCACAAAGTAGAAACGATTCAGCTTGTTCCCTTTCTTGGTTATGGCTTTTGCAGGGATTTTAGGAACTCGACTTCCCACCACTCCGCGGTAGGTCTTTCGGGGCTTGGCGTCCATTTGGGGCATTTCCGAAGGTAAGGGTTCAATCTGAGATGAAATAGAGTCTTTGGCTTCTAACTCTTCTGTCTTGGGTTGAACCAAGGAAGAAGAGCTTTCCTTAGAATCCAATTCTGAGGTTGAGGGAATCGTAGCTGCGCTTGCTGAGGCTCCTAGTTCACCACCCGAATTAGAAGGATTGGAAGTCCCTGTTCCTTCGAGTTCGTCCTCAAAAGAGGGCTCTTTGGAGTTTGAGTTGCTCTCAAGGCTTTGAGTGCTGTTATTTTGGGCTAGATTGTTTTTTGATTCGTCTGATTCTAGTTCTTGCTCTAAAGAATCGGCGCCTGAAGAGCTCTTATCTGAATCGCCCAACTCTGCAAAAGCATCTTTTTCTTTTTGAGGTTCAGTAGAGGATTCCAAGGACGAACCGCTCTCCAAATCTGAGTTACTAGAGAGAGAAGAATCTTCTGCCTTTGGGGAACTAGAACCAGAGTCGTTTTCGGAATAAACGTCTTCTTCTGGAACATCCACATCGTCGCTATAGCGATTTTGGTGAGCACAGGATAGAAAAGCTATCATTCCAGCGATTAGGACTGTGCTAAAGGAGGGTAAGAAAATATCTCGATATTTCATATTCAAGATCCTTTTTAAACGATCAAAAAAAGCTATTCCAAGTAAGTTATCGGTAAAAATGGGGGCAAAGATTAGTTTTTAGGGAAATAGATTTATGAAAATCACAAATTACTTCCTCGAACAAAGCACAACTTTGTTATAATCTGCATAATTCGTATGGCTAAACCACAGAGTCAAAAAGCTAACAAACTCCGATTACTCCCCCTGGGAGGACTTGGAGAGATAGGGATGAATTGCCTGGTTCTCGAGTTCGGCCAGGATATGGTTTTGATAGATTGCGGCGTTCAATTTCCGGATAGTCATTGGCCGGGAATGGACTTATTGGTTCCGGATTTTTCATATTTAAGAGAACGTTTGGATAGTCTCAAGGCAGTGGTGGTTACTCACGGGCATGATGATCACATTGGAGCCATTCCCTATTTACTCAAGGAGAAAGAGCTTGATATTTATGCCACGCCTTTTCCTACGGGGCTGATTAGTCAAAAACTCACTGAACATAGCGATCTGAATGAAGTACGGTTTCACAAAATTGAAAATCGTAAAAAGTTTACTATCGGGCCATTTACTTTTGATCCCATTCCGGTTCAGCACTCGATCATCGAGGCGTTAGCATTTGCCATAGAGACTCCAGTTGGAACGGTGGTTCATTCGGGCGATTTTAAACACGATCCTCACGAGACTTCCCAAGGCCAAATTGGATTTGAACCCTTTGAAGAATGGGGAAAAAAGGGGGTCGCTCTTTTGCTGTCGGACAGCACCAATGCTGAGAGGCCCGGGCACACTTTGTCTGAGATGGAGATTAAAGACTCTTTTACTGACATTTTCAAAAAACAAACGGGGCGAATGGTCATAGCCCTTTTTGCTTCTAACATTAAAAGAGTGGAAAAACTTTTGCAGCTAGCTCACTCTCAGGGCAAAAAAGTGGCTTTTGCCGGAAGAAGCATGCACTCTTATACCAAGCTTGCTTTTGAGCAGAACTCACTAAAGATTCCACCGGAAACTCTGATTCTTTTAGAGAATATAGGAATGTTTCCTGACGATAAAATTATTGTTCTGGTGACTGGTAGCCAAGCTGAGCCTCAATCTGCTTTACTGCGAATTTCAGAGGGGATTCACAAAGATTTCCAAATACGTCAGGGAGATCTCGTGGTGATGTCTAGTCGATTTATTCCTGGTAATGAACGGGCTATTTCAAAGATGATTGATCAGCTGTATCGAGCGGGGGCTCAAGTTCTTTACGAGTCGATTCATCAGGTTCATGTTTCAGGACATGGGCAGCAAGATGAATTGCTGATGATGTTAAAAGCGGTTCGCCCGAAATGTTTTATTCCGATTCATGGAGCCTATCGACATTTAGCCAAACACGCAGGTTTAGCTCAAGAGGCGGGTGTTGCGACTGAGAATGTTCAAGTGATTGAAGACGGGCAAGTGGTAGAGCTTTCTGAAAAGGGCGTTGAACTTGTCGAAAAACTCGAGCTTAAAAAAACGGTGGTTGTGGGAACCAGTTTTGTTGAGGGGAGTGCGGACGTGTTTACTCAGCGTAGCAATTTAGCTAAAACCGGTATTGTCTTCGCCGTGTTTATGCGAGACGCTAAAAACTTAAAACTTATTGCTCCGCCTGCTATTAAATCTTATGGGCTCTTGTATTTTCAAGGGGAAAACCCAGACTATGTGGCCGAAGATGCTGAAGAACATTTGGAAGAGGTCTATTACGATTCGCTCCATTCCGGCGAGCTTGAAGAAGCGCTGCGTTTAGAAGGGCGACGGTTTTTTAAAAAACGAGTTAGCCACAAACCAGTTTTCATTCCGTTAATTTTGGATGTTTAATTCTCGCTGAGTCATAGGATCTTCTTTTACCTGAAAGCAAACTCCATATTATACTTGGCTCTTTGGTCCATCTTCGGAGCGGTCAATGTCTAGACAACTATTATTTAAAAAGCTAAGAAAGATAGCTTCTAAAGAGCTTCATCAATCTGCTGGCCTTAGATCTGAACAGGCCCAAGAGACTCAATTTTCTAGAAGAGAGTTTTTAATCCAATCTGGCATAGTTGCGACTAGCCTGAGTTCGAATGTTTCTTTTGCCAAATTACTCAAACCGAAAGCATCTACACCCAATACCATCATTGTAGGTGCCGGCATAGCAGGCTTGGTAGCGGCTCATCGACTGATAGCTCGAGGGACTCAAGTTAAGATTTACGAAGCGGATCATCGACTGGGAGGAAGAATTTTAACGCAGAAAAATTTTAATTCCGAGGGCATGTTTTGTGAACTCGGGGGAGAGCTGATTGACTCAAGTCAACGTTCGATTTTGGGCCTGTGCGAAGAGTTAAAAGTTCCCATCGAGGACTTTACTGAGAGTGATTTAGGTTTTTCCAAGGTTTACTACTCTCAAGGAAAAATACGATCTGAAGCCGAAGTTCAACTAGCTGCCAAGCCCCTTCTTAAAATCATGATGGAAGATTTAAAGTGGTTGTATGTGAATGGGAGGTTTCAAACTCCGACATATCGAAGCAAAGTTTCGCCCCAAGTGGCGGCCCTAGATAAGATGTCTTTAGTCGAATATCTACAATCAAAAAAAGATCGAGTGGAAAGTTGGTTGTTGGATCTGGTTCAAGAAGCTTATGAGAGTGAATTTGGTGTGACAGCGGGGTTGCAATCGGCCCTCAACTTATTAGTCCTTTTCGACCTAAACCCAGAACAAAGTTTTAAAATGTACGGCGACTCGGATGAGTCTAAGCGGGTAGTGGGGGGAAACTCGCATTTGATTGCCGCCCTTGAGAGGAAAGTACATTCGAAAGCTTCTATCGAATTGGGGCATCGACTAGTTAAGATTGCAGAAAAAGGTTCTGCCCTTGAGTTTACTTTTGTGACGTCTGGAAAAACAAAAACAGTGAAGGCCGAACGAGCGATTCTAGCCGTGCCTTTTTCAGTTCTTAGAGAGGTTGAGGGAATTAAGGAGTTGAACCTAAATCCCGCCAAAAAAAGGAGTATCGCCGAATTGGGCTATGGCACCGATTCAAAGCTCATCATGGGATTTACTGAGAAGTTTTGGAGAAAACAAAACGGAGAGGTTCCCCCTTCTTGTGGGACGATGTTCGGGGATTTCCCAACCCAGTGTTTCTGGGAAACAAGTCGATTACAAAAAGGTAACCACGGAATTTTGACGGCCCTGTTCGGTGGAGAAAAAGGACTAAATCCCAACCCTAATATTTTAGAGACAACGTTAGGTGATTTAGAAAAGATTTATCCCGGATCCTCAAAGTTATTTGATGGAAAAAAATCTTTTGTGCCATGGCCCAAACTTCCCTTTGCCAAAGGAAGTTATAGTACTCCCACAGTGGGGCAGTATACTTCAGTGATGGGTGTTGCGGGAGAGGACGAACTTAATGGTCGATTACTTTTCGCAGGAGAGCACTGTAGTGTACAGAAGCAAGGCTATATGGATGGAGCGGTGGAATCCGGAAATAAAGTGGCAGAACTTTTTTTTGAAGGTCGGGCCAGAGTTGTCTCTGGGAGATAGAACTTAAAAAAGGGGAAAAAGATGAAGAGTTTTAAAGGGCTTGTTTGTTTGACGCTGTTTAGTTGTTGTAGTGCATTTTTACAGGGCAACGATCAGTTGATTCATAATTCAGATACTACACACACTAGAGCGGTGGATACTCCAAAAAGGTCAGATCCGAAGATGGATGCCGCTTTAGTTAAATTGCAGGATTGGGTCCATGAGTTGGAGGTGAGACTGCCTTTAGAAAGTGATCGAGCTGTAGAAAAGCTTCTGGCTTCAATTGAAAAGCCAGGTGAACTAAGCTCTAAACTTTGGGATATTCTGGCTCAGAGCGAGCAGCAGTTTGAGCCTGATGAAAAGTCGGTTTTCGGGGCGCCGTTGGATAAATTCTCTTTGGAGGACCGTCGAAGGCTAGTCATGGCATGGACTTCCCAGTTAAAGGAGCTTTTAAGAAAACGTGTAGAAATTATTTCTGGCAAGTTGGCAAATTCAGAGAATACTAAGGCCAAGGAGCTATCTGAAGCAGTAAAAAAATTAAGTCATGCTCACTTCGAGGGGTATGAGCAATATGAAATGGCTACTAAGACCAGTTTAGAGCCAAAATTATTTTGCTTTGCGTGCGACGGACATATAGGTGAATTTAATTACCATGAAAACATGGACGAAAAAGTAAAAAACGCTCTGGCTGGTTGGGGCTTTACGGGGAATATTGTCAGCCAAGCACCTCCAGATCAAACAGAAATAAAACCTAAGGAAAAGACCACGACTCAAAAAAATAAAGCGATTACTCCGCCTGGCGAGGGGAGTTATGAAAAATATAAAGCAACATTAGAGAATGGTCGACCTAACCCCAATATGTATCCTCAGCCTGAGAATATGGCGCCTGTGCTTGGGCTGACTAATCCGGATGGAATCAGTTACATGAAGTGGAAGGGTAAGGGGCAACATTTCGTTCGAGGTCCCCAAGGAAATGAGTATGGCGTTGAGGTCAATTGGGATCTCATTCGTAAACAGAGCTTAGAGGAGCAGAAACGGGTTCTGAATATTCTTGAGAATGTTTTAAAGGGCGGCGTTTCCCAATTTAAAGTGGTTCGCCCCAATAATGATGGTTATTGTTTGTGGTGCAATATTGGAAATTATCCACCCTCGAAAAATGAGATGAACAGCTTACGCGCTCGAGTGGCGGGAAGTCGGAAGTGAAAAGGCATTGGTCGAATTAGTGAATTGCTTATCGGTTTTGAACTGGGCTTTATTCAGAAGGAGAACCTGGTGTTAGAATCTATAACAGACAAAGTGAGTGCTCAAACGGTGGGAGCCAAATCGTGTGGAGATTGGTTTTATCAAAGGTCATCGTGCCCAATTTGTGAAGGTCGGGATTTTTCGGAAAAATATTCTCGTTCATATTCTGCCCCAGAATTAACCCGCTATATTTTTGATTTTTATTCTGAGCAGGGTTCCCTAGATTTTAAAAAATTAGTGAATTCAAACTTTGTCTTAGCAGAGTGTAGAGATTGTACTTGCTTGTTCCAGGTTAATATTCCGAACGAAAAATTTATGCTGGAAATATATGAAAAATGGTTAGACCCTGAGAAAACCTTTAAAATTTTTGAGTCTGAACGCCCCCTAGAGCATTCTTTTTGGCATTTACAAGGGCTGTATAAACTTTTAAGTCTGCCAGGAAAACCTCCAACTCATTTGAAGATTTTTGATTTTGGTATGGGTTGGGGAAATTGGTTGGCTTTATGTCGCTCTTTGGGTTGTGAAGTGTTTGGAAGCGAGTTGTCTCCATTTCGAAAAAATTATGCCGTTTCCAGAGGAATTCACGCACTCGACTATTCTGAGATTAATAGGCATCAGTTTGATATTATCAATTTAGATCAGGTCCTCGAGCATGTCGCAAACCCGAAAGAGATCTTGGACTATCTTAAGACCTGTTTATCACCGGGTGGAGTGATCAGAATTGGGGTTCCTAACGGTAACGACATTTCTTACCGAATGGAGCTGAT
>OMIX01000020.1 GCA_900299195.1 Deltaproteobacteria bacterium | reverse complement strand
TCCCCTCCCTGTTCACTTATCAATCTCTTGTTTTGAAAATTGCAAACTCTGTTCCACTTTTTAAAAACCACAACCTCTCCTCAGTTTCTTCGTTCTTTAATCAATCAAAACCCTTTTCCATCTAGTTTGGAGACAAATCGCCTCATTCTAAAACTTCGTTTTGGACTTTTTGTGAATTGATTTGTTTTTTAATGATGAGTTTTGCATCACCTTTTGAACCTGTTTTGTTCGTTGGCTGGGGCAATAACCGGGCCGGGCTCCATTAAAGGGAAACCCTCGGCAAATCGAGGGTCGATTTTCGTAAATAGAGCACAACCTGTTTTCCATCAGAAAAACACAATCCCCATTCTCACGCTGTTTTAACCGAAACAGGCGGGTTCTAGCATTGTAGGATTTGATGTAACCGGCTTTGATGAGTTTTTGAGCCACTCGCTTAAGAGGGCCGTTGACTTGATGGGCTTTGATAAAACCCATGTGGTACAACTCTTCAGAGGTCACTTGAACCGGCATGGTACAACAGCCTGCCCAACAACCCCGGCAAAGAGACGGTTTAAATTTTATCCAAGTAGTTGGCTTTGCAATTTCAACCGATTTCATTTTATAACCTACAGCTATGAAACTAAAAATTAACAGCCTTTTTCCTACCCTGATCGGCTCAGGAACTCTACCTAAATTCTCATCACTCAACATGAAAATGATGAAAGACATCCTAACTCTGTCTAAAACAGACAAAATGGGTCAAAGATGGTCTCAAGAAAATTACAAGGGAGGTTACACCTCTTACGGTTCGGTTTCTGATCTCCATCTCAGGTATCCCTCTTTTTCCACCTTTGAATCAACACTACAGCCCTTTGCGGAGTCCTTTGCAAAATCCCAAGGTTGGAACGTTAAAGATTTTGAGATACGAATGACCCATCTTTGGGTCAATATTATGCCGGAAAATACTTATCATACCCTGCACTTCCATCCTCATTCTGATATCAGTGGTGCCTACTATCTTCAAACTCCCGAAGGCAGTGCCCCACTAAAGATTGAAGATCCCCGCATGAACTTTTATATGAACGCTCCTTTAAGGGAGAATTCCACTGAAGCCTCCAAAGAGCTTTACCAAGTGATTTCTGCCAAAGCGGGTGATTTCATTATGTTTGAAAGCTGGGTGAAACACGAAGTTCCTCCTAATCCATCCAAGAAGGCTAGAATCTCTCTTAGCTTTAACTATAGCCTTGAAGCCGAAGATTAGAGATCGAGAACATGAAGGACTCCCCTTACCGAGTAGCAGTTATAGGTTCAGGACCCGCCGCTTTGATGGCTGCTGATGTGATTAGCTCCGCGGGAGTTTCAGTCACCTTATTTGAGAAACGATCCTCTCCGGGAAGAAAGCTACTCATTGCGGGTAGTTCAGGATTGAATATCACTCATGATACCCCTCTTGAAGAATTTCATCGAAAATACTCAGGGAGCTCAGAGTTTTGGAAGAACCTTTTTTCTCAATTTCCCCCTCAAGATTGGATCAACTTTATTGAAAACCTGGGAATCAAAACATTCAAGGGCACCAGCCATCGATATTTTATTGAAGAAATGAAAGCTCCGAAATTGCTCTCTGTTTGGAAAGATCGCTTAACTGAAAAGGGAGTTAACTGGCAATTCAATAAATACTGCACCCACTTTCAAAAAGGCCCCACAGGTGAAATCAATCTATCTTTCAACGACAGCACCCACTTTACTTTCCGCGCTGTAGTTTTTTGTTTGGGTGGGGCAAGTTGGGAGCCGCCCAGTGAACCTGTTCAATGGCCTAGAATATTTATTCGAAAAAAAATAGGATTTACCCCTTTTACCGCTTCGAATTGCGGATTTTCAGTAGAGCTTTCATCTGAGTTTTTCAAAGAAGCTGAAGGACTTCCACTCAAAAACATTGTTCTTACTTCCTCTAAAGGAAAAATGCAGGGAGACTTAGTAGTGACCTCATACGGTCTTGAAGGAACCCCCATCTATGCGCTGGGTTCTGAAGAAACAGTTTATCTCGATCTCAAACCCGATCTGACTGAAGATCAGATGATTGAAAAATTGAATCGTTCTAAAGAAAACCTCAATCCCATTCGAAGAATCAAAAAATATCTCAAACTGAGCCCAGCTTCCCTAGCACTCCTGTTTCATCAAGGCTCCAAAGAAGATTTACAAGACCTTAAAACAACAGTCGCTCGTCTTAAACATTTTCCAATCACTCTCAAAAAAAGACAGGGCTTAGAGTGGGCAATCTCTTCAGCCGGGGGACTTAAACTAGATGAGTTAACCCCAAATTTAGAGTTAAAAAAATTCCCTGGTGTCTTCGCTGCGGGGGAAATGCTTGATTGGGATACTGCAACCGGAGGTTTTCTCATCCAAGCTTGTGTCTCTCAGGGGTTTTGTGCTGGGAAAGGGGTAATATCGTTTCTTAAAACTTTACGGAAGTAACCAAAAAGAAATGGCGGCAACCAGGGTTGGAATCAACCCACCGAGTAACAACATAAGAGGACTGATACCCTCTTGACCAAAAGAACCTTTCAATATCGAAAACCCAGCAGGATTGGGAGCATTGGCAATAATAGTCAGCCCTCCCCCAGTGACTGCTCCAGCTACCAACGCATATTTCATAGGGTCCGTCAGTCCATCCACTTGGGATCCTAAATAGGTCAAAGCTGCATTATCCATAATAGCAGTAAGACCCGTACTACCTAAATATAGACTTAGCGGATTTAATTTAGCCAGTAACGGTTTTAACCACCAAGTTTGCATTTCTCCAAAAACTACAAGACCTGCAAGAAAAAAGGCTACCAATAAACTCGATTTAAGTTGAATCGGGTCTTGAAACTCCTTGGTGATATCAGCCACCCCTAAGAAAAACAGAAAAACTGCTAAAAACACCACGGGATGATGGGAAGAGAAAACAATCATCCCAATTATTATCAAATGAATCGCTACCAACCAGAAAGGCGATCGGTTTTTGGTTTGGGTATTCAAATGCATCCCCTTCAAAGTTTTTGAAAAAACCAAAGCTCCCACCACTGAGTTTGTCACCACAGCCAAAACTGCTCGCCAACCAAAAGTTGACATCATAAAAACTGAATTCCAGCCCCACTTGTCAGCCACCATTAATACAGGTGGAGCCGCGTAGTGAGTCAGAACACCCCCAATCGAAACATTCACAAACAAAATTCCAAGAGTAAGGTATTTGAAAGCGTCAGAGCTCTCCGACTGATAGAACTCATCTAACAAAATCAAAGCGGTGACAGTCATAGCTGCAGGTTCAGTGATAAAACTGCCCAATAAGGGGCCCAGAGTTAATGTTAACAAATAGCGAGAAATTTTAAGATGAAAGGGCAACACTTTGGCTAGATTAAAAATCAGTAGTTTTGAAATTTGCAGAACGGGTTTGGTTGCAGCCACAGTCATGATAACAAAAACAAATAGGGGCTCACGAAAATTTAAATTTTCTATATAATTTAAGGCTTCTGAGTAACTATGACTCAAACTAAAATAGGCAAACCAAATTCCCGCCCAAACCCCAAACACCACTTCAACTTCCCCCAACAAATGGAAAACATTTTCTAAAACAGAACCTTCAGGAAATTGATTGGCTATCGATTGAAATCGTTTGACAGTAAAGGTGTGTAAAACCGCAATCGCAAAAAATAGTGTTCCCATAATAAAATTGTATCAGACCACCCATTGCCCGGCAGTTAAATCCGTACACTTTATGTACACTTGAATAATGGAGTGTTTTTTTGATTCCGCCAAAGAATTCAATTACCTAGCAATTTAGCTATCTAATCACTTTACAGTCCTGCTTGAAAAGCCAAATCTCTCCTCCATTACCCCTTGAATTTATGGCGTTTTTTTTCGTCTATCTTGGTTCTTGCTTTGCTAAGCTATAAACTACTAGCAACTTTCGGGAAACTTGGGGGGGAACCCAAATGAGGGTAAAAAATTTAAATTTCAGAATACGGGTCTGGGCTTTAATGGCTATTTTGATTGTCTCGGAGCCGGGGTTGGCAAGGACTCGTTTTTTTTCGCGGATCAAATTCTTACTTCCAGCTCCCCGAACACTCAAAAACCCATCAACCCATCGACAGAATCGTTCGCTTCCTATCAGGTCCTATTCTCATTCACCTGAGGGCACGCAATCTCCAACACCACAAGCCCCTCTTATACAACGGCCTATACAAAATACCCCTCTGGCTATTTCACCCTCGCCTTCTCAAGAAAAGATTCTAAATAAACCACAGGCCAGCCCTTCCTTGGATTCTTTATCAACGGCACCCAACGAGCCCTCAACGCCAAAATCTTTTGGCCGAACTATTTCGGATGCCTTCAGAAATCGACCTAAACTATTTCAAACAAAACTCACCTCTGAAGTTTCCCATCCCTTTACCAAAATTTTTTGTGAAGATCCCTACCGTATGGTCTGCGAAGTATCCATGGATGAAATTAATGCCGAGTCTTGGCCTAATGAAATATTCCCCCGCCAAGCCGAAGGAGCTTTTGGCTCCGGAAAAAAAATATTGAGTTATCTTACTGAGCATTATTTTGATTACAACGAAGCTAGTAAAAGGGCCGTTTTGTCGCAATTAGAAAATACACAGATTTTAATTACAAATACCGCCGGTCCTATGGCTTTTAGCACCCCACCGCATATCGAAGTGCCTCCCACTTACTGGAATTTATTCAGCGTTTTTCACGAATTGGGGCACATGATTGATTTTAAAGTGACCTTCCCCACTCAAAAGGCTGAAATTATTCAAGTCATCCGACATACTGCTTCCACCTCCAATCTTGATCAGCTCGATGCTCAAATTTCAGCTAAACAAGCGGAAATCACGGCAGACAAAATAACCGCTAAAGGATTTGCCTTCTTGGCTGATCCCCAAATCAAAAATTTGGGCTATCAACCCATGAGTTCACTTTCGCTTTTAAAAACTTTAAAATCGGCTCTAGGTTTTTTATGTAATTCTCCTGGTGGAACTGAGCATCCCTCAGGGAAATTCAGAATTAACTATATTTCTAGGGATCCTGATTTAAGAACTGTGATGGGATGTCCCGTCGCCCAAACAAAATAGTGCCCATGAGAACTCTTCTAGACACAAACTTCATTTCACGCCAACTAAGAATAGGGATTCTCACCTTTTTGATTGCGGCTACACCGGCTCAGGCCGGACTGCTCAATCAATGTATTCGAACTTTAACCCAACTCGCCTTGCCTTATGCAGTCGAGCACCATACGGGAAAAACTCTGCGCGCTATAAACAGAGACTTGGACCCCACAGAGGTCGTATTAGGTGAAAGAATCGGACTAGGGGACCGCGGTGGATTATACCGAATCAAACCGTCATCCACGCTCCCGGGAATTCCTTTAACTACAGTTGGCCTAGTTGCTAAAATTCCCCACACGGTCCGACTCAGCGGAAAAACGGGCCCCCATCCCCAGGCCGAACTCGAAATGAAGCGAGAAATTGAAACCTATGAACTTTTAGCCACCCAATGGGCTAAGGTAAAAAGCGACCCCGCATATCCCAAAGATCCTGCTTGGATCGCAGATAAAATCCCAACTGCCCCCATTTTAAAAACGATCTCTACTAAAGAAGGAACGGTTCTGATTAAACCAGAAATCCAGGGACAATCTCTCAAGTCCCTTTGGGAACAGACCCAAGGAAAACTGCCAGAGGAAATGAATGGGTCTTTGAAGGAAATTTATTCCATGATTAAAGCGGTGTCTCATCAAATCAAAACCCCGATTCAAGATGGCGCGGGCGAATGGAAAGAGGGTCGCCCTTTTTTCACTGATATTAATCCAGCCAATTTAGTTTGGGTTTCAAATGAGGCGCAAATGAAGCTTCTAGGTCTGAAACGGCCTAGCTTTGTTTTTTACGAAATGACCCCTCTTATTAACAGAATGCCCCAATACCTTCCCATTGAGAGGGCCCCTTAAATTTCGAATCTCACTCCCAAGCGAAATTCTTTGTGAGCAAGATTAACTGTCTCGGTTCTATTAATAGGTTCGCTTTGCATGTACATGACGGTCAAATAAACCCCGTTAATTCCAACTCGACTATCCAGCTCTCTGCCAGAATAAGGGTCAAAAGCATTCAAACACAACTCAATTCCTGTCGTGTAATAAAGCCCTTCATAAATCCGCAATCCCCCTTGGGTAGCCCCATTTTTAGAGGCTTGAGTACTAAATCCCAAATCAACTCCTCCAGAAATAAAGGGAACAATCACTTGGTTTTTAAAAAAATCTCCTCGATAAGTTAAGCCACCATAAATAGGCACTACATAGAGAGTAGCTGTGGAGCCGCTTACCGGAGCATTGTTAATCGTATTAAATCCAAATCCTAAGGTAGTCGCAAGCTTTCCCACTACCGTAACGAAAGGAATCCATTCAAGTCCAATATTAACTCCAAAACCTTCATCCTCGAGCTTAACCGTATTATTCCAGAGGTAATTCTTATAATTCAGTTTAAAAACCTGAAACTCTAACCCCACATCAAGAGGGCTCTCATAAACATACTTTTCTTTTTGACTGGCCCCATAAATTGAGCTGGCAATACCAAATCCAAAAATGAAAACACTCAAAAAGAGGCTTTTGTAATATGTGTGGTTCATGATTTTATCCTCTCACAGCGCCTCAGCAGCATCAATTTAAAAAACTTCAAATTACCCTGGGGTTATTTTAAGTAAACCCCCTTTAAGGTTCGGTAATCCTCAATATTGGGATCCCACCCCACCACGTTAGGTTTTTTAAGATACACCCTAGTGTAAATATACACAGGAACTATTGGAAGATCCTCTAAGAGAATACTTTCAGCCTCTTGAAAGAGTTTGTTGCGTTTTTCCAACTGGATTTCACGCCCTGCTTGCTCAATTTTTTTGTCATACGCTGGATTAGACCAGTTAACGTAGTTATTAGTGTGGTGAGTCGTAAACATTTCTAAAAATGAGTTAGGGTCATTATAATCGGCAATCCATCCGCCTCTTAAAATCATGAAATTTTTTAAATTTTGATTATCTAGTAAAACTTTCCATTCCTGATTTACCAAACCAACCTCGATACCTAGATTTTGCTTCCACATTTGTTGAACTGATTCAGCGATTTTCTTATGACCTTCATCCGTGTTGTACAAAAGCTCAACTTTAGGAAACCCCTTTCCCCCTGGATACCCTGCTTTGGCCAGAAGTTCCTGGGCTACTTTTATTTGCAACCCATCCTTGGGCAAAATAGCTTTGGGATGGAACCCACCGGTTCCAGGCGGAGTGAAAAACTGAGCTTCGATTTGTTTCACCAAAGTGACTTTATGAGTGATGGCGGTCCGGTCAATGGCTAAATTCAGAGCCTTTCTCACCAAGGGATTGTCGAGGGGTGGTTTGGTCACATTCAACCAATAAAAGTAAGTTCCTAAATAGGGATGTTTCTGCAGAGAACCCGAGGGGTCTTTCTCCCAAAAAGGAATTTTCTCTATCGGAACCTGAGCAGTGACATCTAACTCACCGGCTCGGAATAATTTTTCTTCGGTGTCAGACTTTGAAACAAATCTAACATTCACTAAGTCAGATTTAATATTTTTAACGTCCCAGTGCCTTAGATTCTTTTTTAGCTCAATGACTTGATTCGTCTGCCATTTACTTAAAATAAACGGCCCATTGGTCACGATATTTTCAGGTCGAGACCATTTGGGGCCAAACTTTTCAATCGAAGTTCTTGGCACAGGAAACAATGCCGGATGGGCTACCAAAGATAAGAAATACGGAGTAGGATTTTCTAAAATGATCTCTAGTTGATTTTCACCTACGGCTTTAAAGCCCAATTGCGAAGGATCTTTTATTTTTCCCTCGTAAAAAGCTTTTCCATTTTTAAATACAAAACCAAAACTAGCAAATTCAGCGGCAGTAGCTGGTGTCAAAAGACGGGTCCAGCTATAGATAAAATCGTGAGCCGTAACCTTTTGTCCATGGCTCCAAACTGCATCTTTTCTAATCTGAAAGGTAACCTTTTTACCATCTTTTGAAACTTTCCAGCTGTCACTAACCGCTGGAACAATCTTTAAAGTCTTCGTGTCCTTAGCTACCAAACCCTCGAATAAGTTAAGGGCTATTTTAGTTTCATTAGAGCCCGAGCACAGTTGAGGATCGAGATCTCGAGGTTCACTCATTAGCCCAATATTAAGTACACTCGAACCAAGAACCACTGAAGAGAAAATAATCCACCAAGTTGATAACCAAACCAGTCGCATCGTTTTTTCCTTTTTAGCAAACTTTTTTCTTTGAATGATGCAGTTTTGAAAGGTTCTCACGAAAACTCTAACGGCCAGTTATGACAACTGCAGCTTGAATAAAATAATTTCAATAATTACGATGTCCACATCGAAGCACCCGACTCCTGAGTTAAATCTTCCAAACTTCCTAAAAGTTCAATTTCTGGTGACTCAAATTTTTTCTTTTGAGCCCCCTTAATTTGAACGGAGCCATCCAAGTCGATTTTAGAACTGGTTTGTGCGTTGGACTGATTGGATTTCAATTCATTCGGAATTTTGGACTGGCTCATATATTTTTCCTTACTTAAAAATAATTCTTTTCAAAACTATATTAAAGCTGTCAAAAATTAGCAATCTTACTCTTTAACTATCCCATAGGAACCAAACATTTTTCGAACCTTGATTGCGCGCTTAAAACTCAAATCTGCTTGTTCAATAAGCCCCATCTCCAGAAAAACAGCAGACTCCCGGTAAGATTTTGTCACTAACCATTCAATAAGATCTGCATCCATCTTTGCTTTCTTTGCCCTTAGAACCTCTACTATAAAATCTGAGGATTGGGAGGAGTTTTGCCACATGTCACGGTTTTCAATTTGAGTTACATGGCCCGCGCCTTCAACACGACGCACATGACTGAGAACCTCCGGAAGATGGATCACTTTGATATCATAACTCCTAGCGACAAAATCATAGGCAAAGTCTTCTCCGATCCATGATTCGCACCAACTTCCTACTAAATCTACTGCTCTTCTTGTCCAAAGACACCCTGCGGTTGCCCAGGGCCGTCTTTTTTTCTTCTCTGGAAAAAATGTTTCGAAATATTCATCGGATTGACGATAAACAGGTTCATTTCCTTTTAGTGGCAAATGGGCAAATACAGTTGAAATACAGTAGCTCATTCCAGCAGTAGAATTAATTTCAAAATTTGCTAAGTGTTTAGAAATAAAATCTGGATGCCAAATATCATCACTGTCTAGGTAACTAACAAAGTCTCCCTGAACCCATTGTCGACCGAGTTCCCTTGCTCTACCGGGACCTAATCGCTCTTCAGAACGGAGGTATTCTACTTTGGTCGAACTCTTCCATTTCGTTTCCTGAATGACCTTCTCTAATTTCCCTGGTTCAGAACAATCATCTACAACGATCACCTGCAAATTTGTATGACTTTGCTCCGCAACCGAATCTAAGCATTCTTTAACATAAGAAAAACGCTGATGACACGGAACCACCACACTCACCAATGAAGAATTAGACTCCCTCATTGGAATAAATTAGCACATTCCGCCTTATTTTCAGAGGTGCTAACTTAATAAAAGCTGAGATCTTTCCGATATTTACTTTGTGGAAACTTCGACAAAAATAAAGATCAAACTCATTATTCACTGCGCCACAAGACCGACTCTGATTTTCTTTGTCATCCGCACATGGCGAGGCTTTTCAAAACCCTATTTTCGAGAACGATTTTATGACCTCTTTTACTCGCAGAACTCGAATGTTCCACTGGGTTACTCTCTTTCAAAAGATATTTTAGAAATTAATTATTTAATTAATCTTCTAGCTCTCATTCATCCCTCTCGTCCGCGATGCTTAGCCAAATCCATTTTATTTTCCGAATGGCTAAAACAAAATAATATCCCATTTGAACTAAAACTAAGGTGGACCCGAAATAATAAAGCCCACACTTGGTTGGTCGTTAATGGGGTTTCTCTTGAGCCCAGCTATAACTTAAAAAGAAATGGCTCTGAATTTAAGATGGTTTCAAGCAGATAGGGATTCCGCAAAAATCAAATCACAAGCTTTCCCAAGTAAAGATAACTTCCTAGGCAACAACACCCTTTTTAAGGAACTAAAATTTAAAATTTGAATTCTCTGCTCCAAATAATTTTCCATTGTAATTTTCAAGGCTCTCGGATCTAAAACGGCACATTTCATCAATTGATAAACAGACTCTCCGGGGAGAAAATCCTTAGTCATGACATTTCCTTCATGAGTGGGGTGAATCTGATAGAGTTTTTTTAGGTAATACTCTTGATGTTTAAATTCGTTTGAATGTATCCGAACCACTCGTTTTGCCTTTAGATATTCATTTGAGACGTCAAAACCCATTTCTCGAAGAACTGACTGTTGGATGTGTAACTGTTCAGTTCGATAGATTAGCCTTCCATCCTTACTATCAAAAGCAATCAAATCATCAGATAGAAAAGTAGCCCCTGCCCGAACAAGAGCTAAGGTAAGAGTCGATTTACCAAAGCCCGATTCTCCTAAAACGCCGATGGCTTCTCCAGTTTTTAGAGAGACTACATTTCCATGTAAAATGATGGAACCATTAACCGACAACACCAAAGCCACACACTTTCTAAAAATACGCTCGCAACCCAAACGACTCAATGTGGCGGCTTGATGACCTGAGAACACTCCGGTTCTAAGGGCATATAAACCTCTAGAGGTTGGGTTCATGACCACAATGTTCGACTCAAAAGTTAAAATATAGTTCCCAAAGGGGTCGACATATAAATCAGTTGGGTCTGCCATTCTCCCTAATTTGGCACCCGTTTTTCTTTCAATCTCATTTTTATCCAACGATTCAAATCCGCATTGATAGATCGATAGTTGCTTTTGTAATTTTCTGATCAACTCGGAACTCGACATCCGTTCAGGTAAAATTGATGCATTGCTTAATGGCATTAGGTTTGTCTGGGTTTGAAAATTATGTTTAAATTTTAGCACAATTAAATTCATCCAAAGGTGATAAAGTTATGACTGATTTTTGGCCTAAACTAAACTCGGGCTTGCTCTTCAGAGACTTTGAAAATGAAGGTATTTTATTGAACCCATCGACATCCAATTACTACCGAATTACCGGGGTGGGGGTTAGAATCACTCAGATGCTCATTAACAAAGGAGAACACGGCTTCAACCAAGCGCTCAACTTGTTAATTGATGAAATGGAACGCGAAACAGATGCCGATAGAGAAACCATCAGCCATGCAATTGAAACGTTTCTGAATAAACTTAAGGCTGAGAGAATTATTATTTCCTAAATTCTTGATGTGGATTTGAGCTTCAACCAATCGATAAACAGTTTAGGTCCCATTTTGACTACTTTCCAGAGAGATTCTGATCTTCCGTAGTACCTCAAAAAATCGGTGGGCTTCATTTTAATCCCTTTTGAGCGGAATCTTGCTCGCCAAATAAAAAACCAATTCAAGAATTCAGAAAATATCCCAGTCATTGTTTTTTCTCGAAAACGAATCTCTTTTTCTGTGTTTTTTTTAAATTCCAGAATCTCTATTTTAGAAACGGGATAATTCTTAAAACCTTGAATGACCCAATCAGGAATTTCTAATCCATAATGAACTAATTCACTCAAAGCGGCCGACATTTCTTGAGATAAATGAGCTTCGCAGGCCACACCGAACAACTCTTCCCAATTCAAATGAGGCTCTTCCTTCAAAAGATTAAAAACATCAAGGATCCATTGAAGATTATCGCTGGACTTCTTTTGAATTCCATGTGCACACAAATGTAAAAACAAATGAGTCAAATCCATTTTTAAATAACTAAAACCACTCGCTGAAACGAGTTTAGAGTTTTGAAACAACTTTTCTGTAAATGATAAAGCCATGATTTTAGGCATGAGATGCCAATGAACATCCACATTCAAATGATTGGGAGTTAACATGCTGAAAGCATGAGTCCACTCCGTAAAGTAGGCCCCATGATTAGAAATGTTTCGCCACCCCCTTTTGGTGAGCGAGTCCATGACCTCTAAACGCATTGAGTAGGGAATCAACAGGTCGATGTCAGTCATAACTCGGTTTTCAAACTGCTGTGGCCAGCGTTCCAACAAAGCTGCCCCCTTGAGCAAAATGGGAGAAACATTTAATCGATTAAAAACTCTTAAGACATCTCCCAGATTTTGTTGTAACCGCAAACTAGTAGCTCTGAATTCATGGAGTTTTTTCCTATAATTCAGCTGCAAAACCTCAAGCTCGAGGCTGTGCTTAGTAGTCTGATCTGGCAGCTCTGGTAATAACATGGTGAGAATTTTAATTTCAGCGGCAGAGAGATTAACTAAAAAACCCACGTTGTTCCATAGCTCTAATAGCCGAGCGATGTTCTCTGGAGATTTTTTTAAGCAAATCTCAATAAGCTGCTTTTTAATAATGTCTGAGTTCATTTTCTCTAATCAACTTATTCACTTGTTGGGACAAATCTCCCTGTCCCAGTTGTGAAGACTCTTCATTTGAAGTATTAAAAACCTTAGAAACTTGAACTTATTCGAATAATCCATTAATTCTACACCAAATAGGAGTTTTGCAAATGGGAGCCCAGTGGAAACAAAAAGGTAGAGTAGAAAATGCCGCAAAGCGCGGGCAAATCATCAGTAAAATGTGTAAGGAAATCATCTTGGCGGCAAAAGCCGGAGATCCTGACCCAGCCAATAACTCTAAATTAAGAACTGTTATTGAAGCGGCCAAAAAAGCTTCAGTCCCTAGAGACAACATCGAACGAGCCATTAAAAAAGGGTCTGGTCTATTGGAACCCGTGAATTATGAGTTGGTCACTTTTGAAGGCTTTACGCCTCATAAAATCCCTTGTCTCGTAGAGTGCCTCACAGACAATCGAAATAGAACCTCCAGTGACATGAGAGCCATTTTTAGAAAAGGGACTTTAGGGGCCTCGGGCTCCGTCGGCTATCTATTTGATCATGTGGGTTTAGTAGTGGCATCCCATTCCGACAGCCATCAAGATGCCGAAGAGGCAGCCATCGAGGCTGGTGCACAAGATGTTAAAAAATCTGATAGTGAATTTGAATTTATCTGTACCAAGTCGGATCTGATCTCTGTCACAAAAGCTTTACAAGAAAAAGGATGGCAAATTAGCTCCTCCGAATTTGTCTATTTAGCCAAAGACCCTATGGATTTACCTGGAGAATTTAAAGAGGAGGTCGAATCCTTTTTAAATGAGCTCGATGACAACGATGATGTTCATCGAATTTTTACTGCCCTTAAATAAACTTTTTTAATCTGATGAATACGAAACCTCAATTTACCTCCCCACTGAAAAACATTTCGGATACTGCCTTTTTAGTGGCTACTTATCGAGCTATGGAATCCGAAAGAGCAGATGCGCTCTTCCAAGATCCCTTTGCAGCTATTCTTTCCGGTGAACACGGAAAAAAAATTGTCGAGCAACTGGCTGGAGGATCCAAGCAATCCTGGTTCCTAGTAGCTAGAACCTATATTTTGGACCATTGGATACTTAGGCTCATCAAAAACGAACAAATAGATGCTGTTCTTAATCTAGCAGCTGGATTAGACACTCGAGCCTACCGTTTAACACTCCCTTCCGATTTAAAGTGGTATGACGTCGATTTACCCGATATTCTTCATTACAAAGAAACCTTGTTGAAAGACCATCCCCCAACTTGCCAGCTCAAGTACATAAAGTTGGATTTATCAAATCTGGAAGCCCGAAATCAGCTTTTTCTCCAAGTGGCTCAAACCTCTCAAAAAGTCTTAGTGATTAGCGAAGGCTTTTTGATGTACTTAAATCCAGCTCAAGTGGCCTCTTTATCCCAAGATCTTTCCAAACATGCTCAGTTTAAGTTTTGGTTAGCTGAACTTATTGGCCCCTTGCAACTCAAGCTGATTAAACGAAGATGGGGCCACCATTTTAAGGCCGCTAATGCCGTCATGAACTTTGCTCCTAGGGAGGGAATGGAATTTTTTAATCCCTATGGTTGGACCCCACTGGAATTTAAATCCTCATTATTGGAAGCTGTTAAGATTAACCGAGCCCCCAGTGCAGCATCTCTCCTAGCTCGTTTTAAATTTTTATTTCCCAAGTTTTTGGTTAAAAAATTGAACACCGCTGGAATCGCATTACTCAAAAACTCAAGTTCCCACTAAGACATCTCAATAAGTGCCCTGGCTAGAATTCAAATAACTATTACCCAAATCCACTGTGTTAGGACAATAAATCGCTGAGGTAAGCCAAAACAAACCGAGCCCATCTTCCTAAAGAACTTTTTAATCCTTATTTTGAAACGAAATTATTGAGTCAACAAACCCAAGTCTGCTAATCGATGAAGTTCTTCTTTAAGCTCCTGGGGGGAAACGCAAGAAGCACCAATCCTACCCACCACAATACCCGCAGCCGCATTGGCCACTTGCATACACTTTGAAAGAGAACTTCCTAAAACGTACATGAGCGAAAGAACTGCTATCACGGTGTCTCCTGCTCCAGTCACATCAAAGACTTCACGAGCAAAAGTAGGAATCCGATTTAGCTTTCTTTCTTGTCGAGAAATACTGACCATTCCCCACTCACCACAGGTCACAATAGAATGTTCAGAATCAGCCCCTTCTAAAATCTTAGTCGCCATAGCGAGAAGAGCTTGATCATCCTTGCCCACAAGCCTGGCTTTCCCTGAAGGAACTCCACACAGGGTTTCAGCTTCTACAATATTGGGCGTGAGTAAAGTCACTCCTCGATAAAGCGAAAGAGGGCTCATCCGACTAGGATCTACAAAGATAGGTTTCTTGTGAGCTTTAGCATGTTGAACAAACGTCATGGTGTCCGAAGTCCAAATTCCTTTCCCATAATCTTGAACAATCACTCCGTCCACTTCGGGAAGCAGGTCACAAATACGCTCTACAAAACTTTTGGTTAGGCTTAAATCTAAAGGATGAGATTTTTCGTAGTCCACACGAACGACGTGTTGTTTTTGAGCAAGAACTCTCACTTTTCTTAAGGTTGGACGAGTTTCATCCTCAACAAAAACGGCCCTCGAGATGCCAGCTTCTTTAAGCATTCCCTCAAGTTTAACCCCATCACTGTCAGCTCCTTTTACGCTCAGTAAAGTGGTTTTGGCTCCCAGCGAAACGAGATTTTGTGCCACATTAGCCGACAAACCTAATTTGTAAGATTGAGATTCTACTTCAACGACGGGAACGGGCGCTTCGGGACTAATCCTGCGACAATCCCCCCACAAATACTCATCTATTCCCACCTCTCCAGCCACCAACAGATGAGCTTTTGAAATATCTTTAAAAAAATCGAAATCCATCTCTTTGTTTAAACACCGTCCGCAGCTAAAAGCAAACTCTTCCAATCGGTTTGGGCCATGCAATCAAAAGCCTGACATTTTTCTTTCCAACACGCCTTAAACGCTGGGCAATCCACTTTTGGAAGCAATATTTTTGCAGGAACCTTCCCCCCCCAGGGAGCCCATCGCCGTGGGTGCTGAGACTTTACGGGAGAAAAAAGTCCATAGGTAGCGACTCCCACCCAATGGCCTAAATGCAAAGGACCAGTGCTGGGGGCAATCACTACCGAAGCCATCCTAAAAAACTCCGCCAGTTCTGAAAGACTTAAGCCTGATACCAATCGAATATCAGCTTTTTTCTGAAGAATCGCCTCTCTCAATTCTTTATCCTGTTTCTCAGGGCCCGTAGATAGCACGGGCACAAAGCCTCTTGATTCCATCTCTAGAATCAAATCCAAATAGGATTGGGCCGAAAGGTTACGAGCACTTCCCCTCATTCCAGGATGAAACACTGCTACTTTATCCGTTTCTTTCAAACCTAATTGATACCATCGTTTTAAAGCGCTATTTCGATTTGTCCCGGAAATAGGCAAAAGAAGTTCCTCTTTTTTATACCGCTTTTCACTCCCCAATCGCTTGACCATAATTTCGGCAATTTCTAAATTGCTTTCAGCTTCGCTTTTCCCATTCAGTGATCTCCTTTGGCGAATTCCATGGGTTAGGAAAAAAAAGGAGGGAAATGTCGAATAGGCCCCAACCCGAATGGCAATTCGATGTCGAATAAGATCCCAACTCTCTTTCAACGAGCCCTTTAAAAAGAGAGCCGCATCATATTTTTTTTCAATTTGATCTATCTTTTGAATATTCCACTGACTTAAAAAGTCTTTTAAAAGCTCATGAAATTCAGAACGAAAACAAAATTCAATGAATGCATTGGGAAACGCTTGTCTTAGATACACCAGAGTCGGCAAGGTCATGAGAAGATCCCCCAGCCGATCTCTTCGAACCACCAAAATTTTTAAATCATCTTTCATTTAGAAAAAATAGACCCTACAGGATATTGCTTCTGGAAATCCACGATGACATCATAAGGATTTTTTTGAACTTGAATTTTTGATTCTACCCATCGATGGGCTTCCTCAACCACCCTTGCATTAAGCCATTCCACGACCGTCTCTTGCCGAGCGCTCTGCCGACGTTTTTCAATCAACTCTCGCTTCTCTACAAGGAATTTTTCTATCTCTGCTAGAACCCGTTTAATCGATTCCTCATCAGATTGTTGAGTCATTAGAACAGGAGAATTTTTCTCAGCAATTTGAAGCATATTTTTTAGCTCCAATGCAATTCTATCAGCCCCTTCTCTATCCGACTTATTCACAACAAAGAGGTCTGCGATCTCCAAAATTCCTGATTTTAACGTTTGAATTCCATCGCCCCACTCCGGCACCAATACTAACAGAGTAACGTCTGCTATTTTTCTAATATCTACTTCACTTTGTCCAACACCCACCGTTTCCAAGATGACATAGTCAAAACCAAACGCATCGACAAGCTCAGAAACCTCCCGAGCGGCCACAGACAGTCCCCCTAACTTTCCCCGAGTGCTCAAGCTTCTTATAAATACACAGGGATCATTAAAATGCTCTTGCAAACGAATCCGATCCCCCAAAAGAGCCCCTCCCGAAAAAGGGCTCACGGGATCGACTGCAATCACAGCCACTTTTTTATTCTTCGAGCGAATATCCTTAACTAAAAGATTAGTCAGAGTGCTTTTACCCGCTCCAGGGGGACCTGTAATACCTATGATTTTAGCATGACCTAACTTTTTAAAAAGTTGCCCCAAAATCACGGGAATTTTTGGATCTCTATTTTCAGCCATCGAAATCAATCGACTCAAAGCCCTAAGTTCCCCTTGATTAAATTCCCTTAAAATTTCAGATTCGGAATTCATTTCTCTTCCTTAGAAATTAATGCCTTAACAAACTGCAAAGCTTCATCCCGATTTTTGATAGTTCCTTCTAATATATTATCCTCGACAGCTCGAATAATCTCTGAAAATTCAGGCCCAGGTTTCAAACCTAATCCAATCAGATCTTTTCCAGTCACTAATTTAAGTGGTGGGGGTGGTAATGCCTTCAATTCCTCCCATTTCTGTTTACAAAATTGATAAGCATCAAGATTTTTATGACTGGCTAAACAATCTAATCGATGTAACTCCAAGTGTAGATCAAACCGATCCAAAGAAAGAAAGCGCTTTAAAGTGCTCAGTTTCATTTTAGAGGCATCTTTAAATCTCAAATGTTCTTTTACTAACGCACATATCAACTCCGTTTGAGCGTTTGAAAAAGTAAGACGTTTACAAATCTTTTCGGATAACTCAGCCCCTAAAACATCATGACCATGAAAACGTATTCGGTCGCTAGCGCGAACAAAGGTATCCGGCTTGGCCACATCATGAAGCAAACACCCCATAGCCAGCTCAATCGGCGCATTTTTCAACCCATCGAGCAACATGAGAGTGTGAACGTAAACGTCCCCTTCGGGATGATACTCACAAGGTTGCTCTACCCCCTTCATCTTTTCGATCTCAGGTAAAAAATGGATTAAAAGCCCGGTTTCATCGAGCAACCTTATTCCGCGGGTCGGTTGAGCACTTGTGAGTGTTTTTGTTAACTCGTCTCGAATTCTTTCTGGGCTTACTTTCTCAATAAAATTCGAGTTTTTTTGAATGGCGGTTTGAGTTTTTTCCTCAATTTCGAAACCCAATTGGCAAGCGAACCTGATAGCTCGCATCATTCTTAAATGATCTTCGGTAAAACGTTGATCAGCGTCCCCAATCGTCCTAATGATTTTCGATTTAAGATCCTTTTCTCCCCCCACCCAATCAATCACCTTTTGGGTTTTGATATCATAGTAGAGCCCATTCACCGTAAAATCTCGTCGTCTAGCATCTTCTTCTAGAGTCGCAAACTGGACCGAACTTGGATGACGGCCATCTCGATAATTCCCCTCAGTTCGAAAAGTAGCCACTTCAAATGGCATTTCCTGCTCAATCACCATCACAACGCCAAACTGAACCCCCACAGGTATGGTTTTACTGAAAATTTTCTGTACCGCTTCGGGAGCCGCCGAAGTTGCGATATCAAAGTCCTTGGGTTCAACTCCCCGAAGACGATCTCGAACGCATCCCCCCGCAAAATAGGCCTCAAAGCCCCGGTTATGGAGATTTTTGATAATCTCAATCGCTACTTTTTCTTTCAAAGTCATGATGAGGGCGAGCTTATTAGGGAAAAGCTTAAGAGTCTAGAATTAAGCCTTACAACCCAGTCCAAACAGCAGAAATTGGGTCTAATTACAGTTTGAACCGAGCGATAATCATCGGCCAACTGACAAACAGACTCTTTAAAGGAGGTGCAAAGTTAAGTCTGAGCATACTCCCCAGGGTTAAATTTTTGTCGTAAACGTATTCAATTCCCCCGCCTGCCAAAATATGAACCCCCACAGATGAAGCGTATAAATTCGACGCTAAGGCCAAGCCTAATCCTCCCTCAAAAGTAGGTCTTACTTTGGCTTTCTCATCCCCAAGCACTCTTCGATAGGTACCAGAAACAGTAAATAGAACCCCATCTCCAGCAAAACCCATTTGAACTAAACTGCCAAAAGTCACATCGGGTTTGTAAACATACTCCAATTGAGGGCTAAGCATCACTAAGGTCGGGCCTAGGGTCAGTCCAAATCCTCCGCCGCCCAACCAATCCCCTGTGGCCGGAGCCGCAAAGGAAAGGCGTGATAAAAACCAACCAACGATTAATAATTTTTTCATCATGAATGACTCACTAAAGGTTTGTGCAGTAATTTCTTACATTAAGAAGGCTCTGTAAAGATTTTATGCCAGGCTAAGTTAGAAATGAGTCCATCCCCTGGGCTTCAAATTGACTACCTTATTAAGTCGGTTTCTCAAGGTGACCTTATAAGACGAACCTTGAGTGAAACCAATCATAGTGAACGGAATTTTGTTTTGATAAGCAGCCGTTGAAATTTTAGAAAATTTCGAGATGGGAAAAGTCATGAGAAGCTCGTACTGCTCTCCGCCGTGTAACATTAACTGTAAGGGATCTTTGTCCAAAGTTTTACTTAACCTTAAGATCTCCTCATTTAAAGGCAGTAAACGCTCATCGATTTCAAACCCTACTTTAGACTCTTGGGACAAATGATGCAATTCGCTAGATAACCCATCACTCACATCGATCAACGAAGAAACTCCCAACTGAGCTAATGTTTTTGCCCATTCCACCCTGGGCTCCGGAAGAACGTGCCGCCGACAACTTAAGGGAAATTTCTTATAAGCGCCTCTACCCCATTTTTGAAAAGCATAAAAACCGGCCGCAGAAAGCCCTGGAAAACCGGTAATCGCAACCCCTTGACCCGCTTTAGCGCCACTTCTTAAAATCGGTTTGTTAGCCTCTCCCACCACGGTAATATCAATCACAAAATCGTCTCTACTTTTTGAAACATTGCCCCCAACCACGTCCACTTTCGACCACAACGCACACTTCTTGATGCCTTCATAGACCCCGAGTAGTTTTTTTTCTGAAACTCGAGTTGGAATAGCAAGAGAGACCAAGGCATAAAGCGATTTTCCCCCCATCGCTGCGATGTCGCTTAGATTTACCGCTAACGCTTTCCACCCCACCTCTTCGGGGGTGCAATATTTAAAGTCAAAATGGATTTTCTCAACTACGCAATCCACGGTCCAAAGAAGTCGATTCTTTGGAGGAATAGCCACCAAAGTATCATCCCCTATTCCTACTAAGATATTTTTTGAAGGTTTTCCAAGAACCCTTTTAAACTTCTGAATTAGCTCAAATTCACCCATTCACTTAATTCCAAGGTAACCATTAATGATAAACTGAACCGCCATGGCAGAAAGTAAAAGCCCCATGATTCGAGTCATCACATTAAGTCCCGTTATTCCAACTTGACGAAAAATTTTTGAGGCAGAACGTAAAATCAAATAAGTAAAAGCCAGCGTTAAAAGAATCGATAAAATAATTGCCGCATACAAAGACAAACTTTCGCCCCGAGCACTTAAAACCACTACGCTCGCAATCGAAGCTGGACCCGAAAGCATAGGAATAGCTAAGGGAATAATAGAAATATCCTCTTTTTCCCTTCCTTCATTTTCTTCAAAGGGTGTAATTTTCTCCGGAGTGGGAATGACTTTGACCATCTCAAAAGCAATGACTAACAGAATCAACCCTCCTGAAATCTGAAGAGCTGAAATCGAAATTCCAAAAAACTTTAAAATAGCATTGCCTAAAAAAGCAGACCCCGTAAGAACCACAAAGGCGGTCAGACAAGCTTTCTTTAGCATCCTTCGACGTTGCTCCTCGGTGTCTTTTGCAGTCATGGTCAGGAATATCGGGACATACCCGAAAGGATCAATAATCGCGAAAATAACACCAAAAGTTGAAACCCAGACACTTAGAAATGAAGCCATGTCACACCACTGAGCTTTGAATCCAAAGTTTTGGAGAGTAATTAATGGTAAAAAACTGCTTCGCAATCGGAGAAACCTGAGTCCAAGGCTCTAAGAAGAATTCGCCCTTGCCCGATTTGCTGTTTCTAAATGAGCTGAATAGAAAAACTCCCACACTGTCCTTCATCATCGGACGGTCCAAAGTATCAATCAGGCTGTACCCATGCTTTTTGAGTTCCCGATTCATCGAATTATCTTCGGGTGGCGAGCTAGCTACCGAAAAATGAAAACCGGGCCTTCTCAACAGAATAGCCTCAATTTCAGGTACTTCAAATTCTTCAACCAACATAGTTCTAAACTTCTCATCAGACAATGAAGCATGAAGCTCGAAAGTGACGGTAGGTTTCGTTTTTACATCCACTCTTTTTTTCAAGAGTCGCTTAGCGATCTCCTCTACTCCAACGATTTTAGGATGCATGTAAACCTGAGCATACATCTGAAATAAACTAAAAATAAAATCATCAATGACATGTTGGTTTTTAATATTGGAGATTAGAACCACTTCACTCGGCTCATTTTTGGTACCTTTGTGGTCTGCTAAGCACGGAACTAGCTTAGTTACAATTCTTCGCCACTCAATCCCACCAATATGAACTCCACAATTTCTACCATCTCTTTGTATGTAATCGATGCGATCTACATCAAAGGGCCCCGAAATAATGGGTCGCAAAAGTTGATGGGTTCCAATTCCGCCTTTGATTCCATTTTTCTTCAAAGTCGTGGCTAGCTCTTTCTCCATAGCTAACTTTAGAGAACCCTCGGCCATTTTGTGATTCACTAAAAGTGCAACAGGTAAAAAGAACTGATCTTCAACTCCCAGCTCTTTAAAAATAGAAAAAATATAAAGTACTGAGATATCCTCGTGGTGCAATTTTTTTCCTGATTTCGCTAGATTCTGAAAATAGGTTCCAACGGCCCCATCTATTTGGGAGGTTACGGCAGAAAAATCCTGGTTAAGATCTAAGTATTCAAAAGTGTGGCTCCAAGGGCCATGGCCAACATCATGAAGGAGCCCTGCTAAACTCACCGTCTGCCACCAAAACTGTTTAGATTCCTCAGATTGCGCCACCTGAGACATGACCTTTTTTGTTTGTTGGGCAAAAAGCTGAGTCGATTGAACTTTTCCCTCAAACCCAAAGGAGGAACCCAACCAAGCTTTGACCATGGTCTCAAAATATTGCCCGGCCAAAAAGCTGGCTCCTAAAGAATGCTGAAATCGGGTGTGAGTAGCACAAGGAAATACATACTCGGCCAAACCCAACTGTTTAATGTATCTAAGTCTTTGAAAATACGGATGATCAATAACTTGCCTGACCAGACTGTCAAAGCTGATATCGCCGTGGATTTCATCCCGAACTACGAGAGGTTTTGTAAACTTTCTTGATGACATTAGGGTTCTCAATTCAATTGAGCCCATAAGTTACCACAAACACTGCCAAAAATGGACAAAATTACGCGACGAGTCTAAACTTATTTACTGCAAACCTCTTCTCGAACCAACTGAAAGTGAGTCGAACTGGGGTTCATGGAAGGAGATAAATGGATACGACAGCGACTTAAAGAACCCATCGGCTTCCTCAATCCACCGATTTTTTGGAAATTGTCTGCAAGTCCCGATAGCAAAAGTAAAAACAATGAGAAAAAAACGAGAAAGAACTTGCTATACATCGAAGATACTCCTAAATAGACACCACATGTTTGGTGCCGGGTGGGTTGTAGTGGAAAGCCTAAATAGAGTCAATCCCCATCACCCCTAAGATCCGAGGGAGTTTTCGTCTTAATCAGTGACCAAATTTGACGCGAAATCTCCTTAAATCCATTGACATTAAAAATGTCTTCGGTTACCAGTGCTTAGTTTAATATTTGAGGTAATTACATGCCGACGATAAATCAATTAGTTCGCGAGGGCCGTGCCCGAGTGAAAGGTAAAAATAAGTCACCCGCGCTCACTGAGTGCCCACAAAGACGCGGCGTTTGTGTTCGCGTTTACACAACCACTCCTAAAAAACCTAATTCTGCTCTTCGCAAAGTAGCTAGGGTTCGACTCACCAATGGATACGAAGTGACTTCGTATATTCCTGGTGAAGGACATAACCTTCAAGAGCACTCTGTAGTTTTGATTCGTGGGGGCCGTGTTAAGGATCTTCCTGGAGTTCGCTACCACATCGTACGTGGAAGTCTCGACACCACAGGCGTAGAAAAAAGAAAACAAAGCCGCTCCAAATATGGTGCAAAGGTAGGTAAGTAATATGCCACGTAGAGGAAATATCGTTCACCGTGAAGTCGTAGCTGACTCTAAATATAATGAGAAGCTAGTCACCAAATTCATCAACTCTGTGATGAAAGACGGCAAGAAGAGCACAGCAGAAAAGATTGTCTACGGTACTTTTGAAATTATTCATCAGAAGACCAAAGACGATCCCATGAAAGTTTTCAAGAAAGCGCTTTCTAATGTTCGTCCTGCAATCGAAGTAAAATCTCGACGTGTTGGAGGTTCAACTTATCAGGTTCCCGTCGAGGTTCGCCCCGAAAGACGGAATGCTTTAGCTTTTCGTTGGTTAACTTTATATGCAAGTCAGCGAAAAGGTGGTTCCATGATTGACCGCTTGGCAGCCGAAATGTTTGATGCTGCTGAAAACCGCGGTGAATCCGTTAAAAAGAGAGAAGATGTTCATCGTATGGCCGAGGCTAACAAGGCTTTTGCCCATTATCGTTGGTAAATAAAACATGGCAGATACAACAACAGTTTCAGACTTAAAAAAACTTCGCAACATTGGTATTTGTGCGCACATCGATGCAGGAAAAACCACCTGTACGGAGCGGGTACTTTACTACACTGGTGTGACTCACAAAATCGGTGAGGTTCATGACGGTGAAACAGTAATGGATTACATGCCTCAAGAACGAGAGCGCGGAATCACTATTACCTCAGCCGCTACCCACTGTTTCTGGAAAGATCATCGAATCAACATCATTGATACTCCTGGACACGTAGATTTTACGATTGAAGTGGAACGAAGTTTAAGGGTTCTTGATGGAGCTATTGTTGTGTTCGATGCAGTAGCCGGCGTTCAACCACAGTCCGAAACTGTTTGGCGTCAAGCTAACCGATACGGAGTTCCAAGAATTTGCTTTATCAATAAGATGGACCGCGTTGGTGCTAACTATGATAAATCGGTTCACTCGATTATAGAAAAACTTAATGGCCGTCCGGTCATGTTCAATTACCCCATTGGGGCTGAAGATAAGTTCATTGGCGTCGTAGACCTAGTAACTCAAAAAGCTCTTGTGTACGACAACTCGGACAAAGGTGACACTTATAAGGTGGAAGAAATTCCTGCCGATCTAAAAGATAAGTGCAAATCCTTAAGAGACAAACTTGTAGACGCAGTCGCTGAAGAAGACGAAGCCTGCTTGAATAAGTATTTGGATGGACAAGAACTAACGGTAGAGGAAATCCAAGCATGCGCCCGTAAAGCCACATTGGCCTCTAAGATTGTGCCTGTTTTCGCAGGTTCAGCTTTCAAAAACAAAGGGGTTCAACCTCTTCTAGATGCTGTATTGGCCTACTTACCATCACCATTAGACAAACCGGCTATTCAGGGAACTAATCCCAAAAATCCGGAAGAGAAAATGGAACGGCTTCCCGACAATGCACAACCTTTCAGTGCGTTGGCGTTCAAAATTTTAACCGATCCCTATGTGGGTCAATTAACCTTCTTTAGGGTCTATTCAGGTTCTTTAGAGTCTGGTTCCTATGTTCTTAACGTTCGTCAGGACAAAAAAGAACGTATCGGACGTTTGTTACAAATGCATGCTAACAAACAGCAAGAAATTCGAAGCGTTAAAGCCGGTGATATTGCAGCTGCAGTGGGCTTAAAATACACCCGAACTGGGGACACACTCAGTGAGGAAGGTAGCCCCATCACTCTAGAGTCAATGCACTTCCCTGATCCCGTAATCTCTATCGCAGTGGAGCCTAAATCTAAAGCAGACCAAGAAAAGCTATCACTATCATTACAAAAATTGGCAATCGAGGATCCAAGCTTCCAACTGAAAGTAGATCCTGAAACCAACCAGACCATCATCTCTGGTATGGGGGAGTTGCACTTAGAGATTATCGTTGACCGCCTACTACGAGAATTCAAAGTCGAAGCTAACGTGGGTAAACCTCAGGTAGCCTATCGTGAAACTATCACTAAGAAAGTTGAACAAGAAGGTAAATACATTAAACAAACTGGGGGCCGAGGACAATACGGCCATGTTTGGATTACCGTCGAACCTCAGGAGGCTGGTGCTGGATTCGTTTTTGAGAATAAAATTGTTGGGGGTACCGTTCCTCGTGAATTTATTCCAGCTGTTGAAAAAGGTATCAAAGAGGCCTTGGATTCCGGTATTAATGCAGGATATCCAGTCGTTGACGTTAAGGTAGCTTTATTTGATGGTTCCTACCACGATGTTGACTCAAGTGAGATTGCCTTCAAAATTGCGTCTTCAATGGCATTTAAGGATGGTTGTAAAAAAGCGGGGCCTCAGATTCTTGAGCCCATTATGAGCACCGAAGTAGTTGTACCCGAAGCTAACATGGGTGACATTATTGGCGACTTGAATGCTCGCCGAGGAAAAATCATGTCCATGGAGCCTCAAGGAAATGTTCAATTAATAAAAGCAGAAGTCCCCTTGGCAGAAATGTTTGGATATGCTACTCAAGTACGCTCTTTGAGCCAAGGACGAGCAACCTATACTATGGAGTTTAGTCACTACGAACCGGTTCCTAGCAATATTGCAAGCGAGATTATCGCAAAAGTGTCAGGAGGAAAGTAAATGTCGAAAGCTAAGTTTGAACGAACAAAACCCCACGTGAATGTGGGTACTATTGGTCACGTGGATCATGGAAAAACTACATTAACTTCGGCAATTACCACAGTACTTGCTAAGAAAGGTTTTGCAGAAGCTCGTCGATATGATCAAATCGATGCAGCTCCAGAAGAGAAAGAGCGGGGAATTACCATTGCGACTTGTCACGTGGAATATCAAAGCGACACTCGTCACTATGCCCACGTCGACTGCCCTGGACACGCTGACTATGTGAAGAACATGATCACCGGTGCTGCTCAGATGGATGGAGCGATTCTAGTTTGCTCTGCCGCTGACGGTCCTATGCCCCAAACACGAGAGCATATTCTATTAGCTCGCCAAGTGGGTGTACCTGCGATGGTTGTTTACTTAAATAAAGTAGACATGGTGGACGACAAAGAACTTTTAGACCTAGTTGAACTTGAAGTGAGAGAGCTTCTATCGAAGTACAAATTCCCTGGAGATGAAATTCCAGTGATTAAAGGCAGTGCTTTGAAAGCTCTTGAAGGCGACACCAGTGAAATGGGTGAAGCTTCCATTCACAGACTAGTTGAAGCTTTAGATACTTATATCCCAATGCCTGTGCGTCAAAAAGATAAGTCATTCTTGATGGCTGTAGAAGACGTATTCTCAATCCAAGGTCGTGGAACTGTGGTGACCGGCCGTATTGAGAGAGGTATTGTGAAAGTGAACGACGAAGTTGAGATCGTAGGTATCACACCGACCAAGAAGACCGTCGTTACTGGCGTTGAAATGTTTAGAAAACTGCTCGACCAAGGTGAAGCTGGAGATAACGTAGGGTTGTTACTACGTGGTATCAATAAAGAAGACGTCCAGCGTGGTCAGGTATTGTGTGCTCCTGGCACCATTACCCCGCACAAAAAGTGCAAAGCAGAAGCTTATATTCTCACTAAAGAAGAAGGAGGACGTCATACTCCATTCTTCACAGGCTACCGACCTCAGTTTTACTTCCGAACAACGGACGTAACCGGGGTAGTTACTCTTCCAAAGGGTACTGAAATGGTTATGCCTGGCGATAACGTCGCAGTTGAGGTAGAACTCATTACTCCTATCGCTATGGAAAAAGAGGTCCGATTTGCTATCCGTGAAGGTGGCAGAACGGTAGGAGCTGGGGTCGTAACTGA
>OMIX01000019.1 GCA_900299195.1 Deltaproteobacteria bacterium | reverse complement strand
AAACAGCAGCTCGGGTTAGAACTCCCACCCCCATACTATGCCCCACCCCCACCACTTCTTCGACTTTGAGATAGTTAAGAAGATCTTGAATATCTCTAGAACACCACTCAAGGGTCAAATGCTGGTCATTGGAGGGCCGGCTCGAAAATTGATGTCCTCGATAATCAAACAAAATCACCTGATAGTTCTTTGCCAAATGGGGCAACTGATGTCGCCAGTGTTCTCTACGACACACAAGTCCGTAGCACATTAAGAGTGGCTTTCCCTCTCCGTAAACCTCGTAATAAAGGCTTGTCTTATCCCGACTTTGAAATACCCCCTTCATGTGAGGCTCGATTTTCTCAGGTGACCTGGACTTTAAAAGAGGTGACTGCTTAGGGGGTTCCAAAGTCTCAAGAGGGCTATTTCGAGACGAACTAGGGGCAGGCTCACTGTTGTAAGTCACTGTAATTTTATTGTTTTTAAATATTTCTCGCCACATACGTCCTCATTCTAACAAATCGGTCTTTCTAGACAAAGAATTGAGCGAGAGTTTTGACTCAGCAAAACTGACCTCTAGAATCGTTTTCCTTAAGCATTCTACCCTTTTAAATTGAGCAAAAACTTGCTATTCCCTTGGGTCGAGGAAACACTATGACAAAAACAAATGTAAAAGTAACCCCCGCCACTGGAAAACTTGGAATTCTATTACCCGGTATGGGCGCTGTAGCAACCACCTTTATTGCAGGCGTTGAAGCCGTCAAGCGTGGATTAGCTGAACCCGTGGGTTCTCTCACTCAGATGGGCCGATTGAGACTAGGAAAACGAAGTGAAAATCGCTCAGCAATGATTAAAGATTTTATTTCTCTCTCCTCCTTAGAAAACGTCTGTTTTGGGGGTTGGGATATTTTCGAGGATGATGTTTATCAAGCTGCTTCTAAGGCTAAAGTTCTTGAGCAAACTTTACTTGATCAACTAAGAGAACCTCTTTCTAAAATCAAACCCATGAGCGCGGTGTTTGATAATAATTATATCGCCCTCATTGATGGTAAAAACAAAAAATCGGGTCGTACTAAAAAGGATTTAGCGGACCAACTCAGAGAAGATATCAAGCGATTCAAGAAAGATAATCACTGTGATCGTCTTGTGATGGTTTGGTGTGCCAGCACTGAGAGATACACCGAACAGGCCCCCTGCCATGAAACTATTGCCAAATTTGAGAAAGGGCTTCTCGAAAATGATCCGATGATTTCCCCGAGTCAAATTTATGCTTACGCGGCACTCATGGAGAGAGTCCCGTATGCTAACGGTTCTCCCAACCGAAGCGTTGAATGCCCCGCTTTACAAGAACTGGCCAAAGAGCTGAGAGTCGCCATTTGTGGAAGCGATTTTAAAACGGGTCAAACCCTAATGAAAACTGTCCTAGCACCGGGACTGAAAAGCCGTCTTTTAGGATTGTCCGGTTGGTACTCCACCAATATTTTAGGGAACCGAGATGGGGAAGTTCTAGCTGATCCCGGTTCTTTCAAATCCAAAGAAGTTTCTAAGCTTTCAGTTCTGGATCAAATTTTGGAACCAGAAACTTATCCAAGTTTGTACGGAGATGTTCACCACCAAGTTCAAATCAATTACTATCCTCCTCGAGGGGACAATAAAGAAGGTTGGGATAACATCGATATCTTTGGATGGCTGGGTTACCCGATGCAGATCAAAGTTAACTTCCTTTGTAGGGACAGCATTTTAGCGGCTCCTATCGTTCTCGATCTAGCTTTATTCATGGATTTGGCTCAAAGAGCTGAGCTCTTTGGAATTCAAGAGTGGCTTTCATTCTACTTCAAGAGCCCATTAGCTGCTCCTAGTCTGAAACCTGAGCATGATCTCCAAGTACAGCTACTGAAACTTCATAACACTTTAAGGTTTATGGGGGGCGAGGAACTTATCAACCACTTAGGTTTAACTTATTACGGTATTGTTGAAGAGTAACGCAAAGCAAAGGGGCCTTGTGCCCCTTTAGTCTTTATTGCTTCATTAAGTTATCAATCACAGCTAAAATGAAACATCTTCCTTTAAAGTATGTTTCATTTAAATAGACTATTCCAGTGGAGTTTAGCGGCTTTTTTAGCGGCTTTAATTTTGGCCGCGATACCTTTTTCGCAAAGGGATGTGGCTCTTCATCGTTTAGACCCCGAGTTATCTCGGGCTACAACTCTCCAGAAAAATATTACTTCTCAGTGCCGAGAACTACTGACTAACGATAACAACCCAGTGGAAAGATGGCTCGTTGGAAAACTCTCCCCCTCGGGGCAATCCCCCAATCCGAACTTGCTTCCTACCTGTGTTCTAAGGGCTCAAACCTCTAGCATTTCACGCCTTGGTATTTACGCCCAATGGAATATTGGGTTTGATCTGTTCACGAACGATCCTTCCCGTCCGATTTTGAGTGAGTTTTTTTCGACCTCTTTTCCCCTGCCCCTTTGCTTTTTACCCCTGTTACTCTTTATTTTTTTGCTACGCTTCACTCTATCTTCGGCCCTTACCCTAGTGCTTTTATTTTTACACTTGCTCTTTCTCAATGGGCTCAATTTGATTCCTCTCATCAAAGCCTCTACTCAACTGAGTCTTCGGATCATCACCACCGACCGTCTCTTTCCAGGACTTATTCTGTTTTCGTTGTGGCTAGCCTTGCGTCCGCTAGGAGAAAGAAGAAAAGCCCGCCCTGCATCTTCATCGCTTGAAAATTTAGTTAATTCCACCTTCTCAAACCTATTGGGGATTTGGAATCCGCTTTTACACACTCTACTAAGCCCAATCACATTTTTTCCAGGTAAAGATCTGGGTAAACTAAAGCTTTTTTTCAACTCGCAACTGCTGATTCTTGCCATGAGCTTATACATTTTCGGCCTAGAACTAGGTAACATTTATTCAGTGTTACAAACCTTACTCACTCCACGATACTTATCTTTTTCAATCTTTTTCTGCTTTGCCCGATTTCTTATTCCCAGCTCACCCAATAACATCCCCTTAGTGTGGGAACTTCCTGATTTTAAAAAATATCTCATCGGTATTGTAATAATCGAAGGGCTGGGAATTTTGGTTCCTGAGTTAAGATCCATACCTACTCTCACTCGAATTTCTCTTGTTCTGTTGTTGATTGATTTCTCTAAATTTAATTTAGATTCTTGGAGCTCAATTTTCCAAAGATGGAGAAAACCTTTTTGGGCAATGTTAATTTCATCTGTGGTTGCAATCACTACTTCAGAATTAGGGGCGATTGATTTAGTCATTGCTATTTGTAACCCCAGTAAACATCCCACCGCAGTGCTACCTTTTACTTTACTGTCCGGCTTTTTTCTGGGGTTCTTGACGGGAGGGTTATCCTCTCCCTTCTTTATTTTGGTATCCCAATTGATTCAAGCTTATCCGAGCCCTCTTATTCGAGCAGCTCTTTTTGACGGTGTTTTAGCAGGGCTTATGTTATCCCCTTTCAGTTTATTTAACCTGTTCCCTGCCTTTCAAAATGAGATCCCCTTACAAAAGATTTTACTACTTCGCTTTGACCAGCTCATCATTCCTATCCTGATGGGCCTTACGATTTATTTCGTAGCTACCGTCACTACTCTGGGAATTCTTCCTCCCGTCTGTTTTGTTTTCGCTTGTTTGATTGTTCTAACTTACAAACTTAAAAAGAGCCGGTGGCAGATAAGTAACTTTGGCGCAATCGAACATAATGATCCGCACTCTGTTTGAGAAATTGAATTTCTTCGTCTGACAAACTACCAACCACTTTAGCAGGGCGTCCGAAAGCTTTGCTTCTTGGAGGAATTTTTGTTCCTTGAGTCACTAAACTTCCCGCCCCCAAAAGAACATAATCACCCAATTCAGCATCATCCAATACAATGCTTCCCATTCCCACTAAACAAAAATCTCCTACCGTGCAGGCATGTAAAACAACAGAATGGCCGATGGTCACCGAGTTCCCAATGCGAGTTGGACTCTTTTTGTACGACTCGTGAATCAAAGTCATGTCTTGGATATTGGTTCTCTCGCCCACTTTTACAAAGTTAACATCCCCTCGAATGACACAATTAAACCAAACGCTGCTCTCTTTTCCTAACGACACATCGCCAATAATATGACTTCCGGGAGCAATAAATACAGAAGGATCAATTTGCGGTTTGGAATACCGGTGTGGAAAGGCAGCTTTCAACTCTTCCAACGTTAAAATCTTTTTTGGGTGCTCCGACATAGAATCCTTTCAAACAGCTCACATTAGTTTCTGTGATTTCAACATCTATTATTTTACCCACCGAAGCTTCACCCACATTCATCACATGAACCAGTTTTGAATGCGAGTTTCTTCCTGAATAATATTTTTTCTTTTTATCCATGGACTCAATCAAAACCGAAACCGTTTACCCTCGTACTTTTTATTCTCAATTTCGATTTGAGAATAAACAACCCGTTGAGCTCTTGCGAGCCTTTCTTCTTTTACAGATTCTGGGATTTCTTCTCCTAATTCAGCAGCTTTTGTTCCAGGACGAGGAGAATACTTGAACATGAAAGCACTGGAAAACTTAACCTCTCTCAGAACTTTTAGTGTTTGTTCGAAATCTTCTTCGGTCTCTCCAGGAAATCCGACAATCACATCGGTCGATAAAGCAATGTCGGGACGAGCTTTTCTCAATAATTCTATTTTGCTCAAATAGAGCTCTTGAGTGTACAAGCGAGACATGGCTTTTAAAATTCGATTACTGCCGGCTTGAAATGGCAAGTGAAGCGCCGGACATAGTTTTTCTACAGTTCCAAACTGAGCGATCAAATCTTCTCCCAAATCCCTTGGATGAGAAGTGACATAACGAATTCTCTCTAATCCTGAAACTTCATTAGCGGCTTCAATTAGCTGCGATAATTTTTGTCCTGTGCCTTTTCCATAGGTATTGATGTTTTGCCCAAGAAAAGTAACTTCTTTGGTTCCTTTTGCGACCAAATTTTTCACATCGGTAATAATCTCTTCAATACTTCGGCTCTTCTCTCGCCCGCGAACAAAAGGGACAATGCAATAAGTGCAGAAATGATCACAGCCCTTCATAATAGTAAGAAACTCGGAAGGTTTAGCTTTTTGCACAACGCAAGGTTGGGAGTAACTTCTTCCCTCTACATCAAACTTAGCTTCGACTAGACGTTCGCCCCGCTCAACGACGTCATTAATCAGCTCACCCACTCGATCGATCGCATCAGGCCCTAAGACCAAATCTAAATGCGGCACTCTTTGCAACAATGTTCTCCCCATCCGTTGTCCGACGCACCCTGAAATCGCTATCACCTTTTTAGGATCCTTTTGTTTCAATCCTTTAAGCTCACCTAAGAGACTTAAAACTTTTTGCTCGGATTTATCTCGAATACTGCAAGTGTTGATGAGAATGACGTCTGCTTTTCGCAATTCAGGTTCAGAACGAAACCCTTTATTCATAAGAATCGATTGCATTCGGTCAGAGTCATAAACATTCATCTGACAACCAAAAGTCTTAATGTGAAGCGAGCGCTGCATGGCGGCGATTTTAGTGGCATTATCGACATAGCTCAAGTAGAAGAGTGAAAAAAATGGAAAAAAATAGGATCAATATCGTTCTGTATCAGCCAGTGATCCCCCAAAATACAGGATCCATCGCCCGGCTATGTGCTTGCACTGGAGTCACCCTCCACCTTATCCATCCACTAGGTTTTAAGGTGGATGAGGCCTCGGTGAGGCGAGCAGGGTTAGATTATTGGCCCCATGTCGATATTCGAAATCACGATTGTTGGGATAACTTCATAGCCACAGAATCTCCCAACCATTTGACTTTATACACTAAATTTGCCACTCAAATTTACACAGACTGCTCTTACCCCTCCCCTACCTATCTCGTATTTGGGAGTGAAACTAAGGGACTTCCGCCCGAGATTCATCAAGCCTACGCTTCTCAACTCTATAAAATTCCGATGAGAACCTCGATTGTTCGCAGTCTAAATCTGGCGCAGAGCGTTGCTATTGTCACTTATGAGGTCATTCGCCAACAGCAACTGGGTCACCTGATTACTTAATGCCCATCGCCCGAATCATTCATCTGAAAGCCGCTTATTTTAATGCAAAGCAAGATTGCCATTCGCCCGAGGTAGGTTTATTTTCCTTCCACTAACTAAGGACTGGATTTTTCCAATAGTGAGAAAACTTCAGTCATTTAAACACAAGGAGTTATAAACTATGAAATCTTTCATTTGTGCGATCAGCATGTTGACCTTAATCGCTGGAGTTTCTTTCGCTAACGAGCAAAAAGCTCCCGAAGCCACCAACGAAGCTGCTGCGACAGCACCTGTCACTGAAAAAGTTGAACACGCTGCTGAAGCTGTAAAAGCTGATGTGAAAAAAGCTGAACAAAAAGTTACCAAAAAAATGAAAAAAGCTAAAAAAGCTGTAGAAAAGAAAGCAGAAGAAGTTGTAGCTCCTCACGCAGAAGAAACAACTCCAGCTCCTGCTACAAAATAAGCTTTTCATAAGCCTTGTAGTACAAAGACCCAATTTCGAAGACTTCTTCGGGTTGGGTCTTTTTTTTGACTCACCATTCTAATTAAACTTCTCCATATTTACTCCATATTTACCGATACGACCTCTGAAGAAGTGTTTCTTCTGCGAGGAGATTTTTTCTGTCAAAGTTGACCGCAAAATTTAAGTGGGTCTCTAACGGGATAGAAAACCGTTTGGCTTTTTTCTCAAAAACCTATGAGGGAAAACCGACCTCTGAATTTAGTACGGATACTGCCATTCGAGGACGACAACAGGCCGCGCGAGTGACTTACACCGCCATCTTTGCTCTTTTCATCTCATCCTTACTTTATTTCTCACTGGATTTCTCTTTGCCCATGGTTTACTCGTCGTTAGGTGATATCGCTAACGAGGACATCATTTCTCCTCTCACCACTGATATTGAACCCCTAGAGCGAGACTCTCAACAAAAAGAAACTTTAGCCCAACGAGTTCCCCCCATTTTTGACTACGATGAAAACACGATTCCACAGTGGCTCTCGAAATGGAAATTTACGTTCAAGACTATTCGAAAAGAGTTTTACAATGATCCTAAAAAGAACTTAAAAAACCCGGCGATATTAGAGCAGATTTCAAAAAAGGTCACACAATATACTGGACAGACTTTGCGCCCAAGAGACCTGCTCTATCTTCACGAAAATCGATTTAACAACCAGGTAGAAGAGACCTTCTTTAAGCTCACTGAATTCTTGAAAGCCAGGCTCATTTCGGACATTGATGTATTTTTTTCTTACTACGCAACAGGGATCACGTTGCGTAAGTATCACGAGGGGCTCACCGAAAGTCTTATTACCGATGTTTCTAGAATTTGGAGTTTAGATCAGGCTCGAGAAGTTTTAAGTCGATATCCCAGCATTATTAAAGATAAAAAACTCTACAATGCTCGAGTCACTGTCGAGATTTTAGATTATTTAATTCCTTCCAATTTAAGTTTCAATCAATCTGAAACTGAAAAGCGAATCAATCAATACCTTAAAGCTTCAAAACAACCTGTCATCCACATTAAAAAGGGACAGGTTTTGATTCATCGAGGGGAAAAATTAACTGAAAGCCATTTGCAAATGATTCAATCATTAAAAGATCTCATTTCCCCCCCTGCCATGATTAAAAGAGTGGGTCTTGCCGCGGTTATTTCGTTCTTATTTCTTTTTATCCTTTTCTCGTTGCATTTAGGCTACAAGAAATTCTGGGAGCTTTCCTTTAAAGATTCTTGGGTCTTTCAACTCATTACTCTTTTAGTTATCGCAGCGACAAAATATGGGTCTGAATGGTTACAATTTATCTTCTCTTCGTACTCTCTAGACCAACTTACCGACTATCTTCTTCCTCTTTCTGTGGGAGCCATCATGTTACACCTCATGATAGGAAGAACAGCTTCTTATACTTTTACCATCATTATTTCGGTAGTGAGTGCATTCACTTTACACGATGGCTTAAGTTATCCCCTATTTGCCTTCGTGCTCTCCGCGTCTGCCATTCATGCCGTTGGAGATTGCCGAAGTCGCGCTGATCTCTTCAAATGTGGCGCGCTCAGCGGATTTCTGGCAGCATTAATAGTGTTGGCTTTTGGAATCATAGAATCTTTAGGTTTTCGAGAGACGCCTTGGATGTCCATTGTAGCCTCTTCCTTTTTTAGTTTCCTAGCAGGGATTCTTTCTACCGTCCTCACGAGTTTTATGATCCCATTTTTTGAATCCATTTTTGGCTACACCACTAGTTTAAAACTCATTGAGCTAGCCAATTTTCATCATCCACTGCTTCATTCTCTGATGATGAAAGCCCCAGGCACTTATCACCACTCAGTTATTGTTGGAAGTTTGGCTGAAATTGCTGCTGATCACGTTGGAGCCAACGGACTTCTGGCACGAGTTTCCGCTTACTATCATGACATTGGAAAAATGAATAAGCCTCTCTACTTTATTGAAAATCAAAGTCCTGGAAACAATCCCCACGATCATTTACAACCAAGCATGTCAGCTAAAATATTGTTCTCGCATGTCAAAAATGGGGTCCGCATGGGGCGAGACTATCGTCTAGGAAATCGAGTGATTGATATTATTGAGCAACATCATGGAACCACACTGACTTCTTACTTCTATAATAAGGCCAAAGAAACAGGGGATGAAGCCTCCGGCCAAGTTCAAGAAGGAGATTTTAGATACCCGGGTCCGAAACCACAAAGTCGAGAGGCCGGGATAGTGATGTTAGCTGATGCTTGCGAAGCAGCCACACGAAGTATTTCGGATCCCACTCCAGGGAAAATACAAGCGATGGTCAACCATATTATCAACAAACGTTTCTTGGAAGAGCAGTTTTCGGATTGTGAGCTCACTTTTAAAGATTTGCAAATTATCGAGCTCCATTTCACTCGAACCTTAGTCTCTCTTCACCATCACAGAATTGAATACCCAGGGCAAAAATCGGCCATTCATTCCCATCCAGAAAGTCACGCAGTCAACCATCAAAGCAACAACCACCGACATCACAAACACAAAGAGAGCAAATGAATTCTCCAAAAGATGTTCAGATTGTCATCAGAGGTCGCAAATCTCTTTCCCCTCGAATCAAAAGGCTGTTAAAAAAAGCAGTACAGACAACTCTGGAACACATCCCGATTTCGCTGTTTCGTAAATTGACCAAGAACAGACTACAAGGAATTATCACCGTGGCTATCTTAGGTCCAAAAGCCATCCAAAGTCTTAATTCAAAATATAGAAACAAAACGAAGCCCACCGATGTCCTTTCATTTTCCCGAATAGAGCATTTGTCTGTTGTTTTTCCGGAGGATCACGAATTAGGAGATGTTTTAATTTGCTGGTCGATAGCTAAAAAGCAATCCCGAGAATACGGAACTTCCCTCGAAGAAGAGCTTAATAGACTCACGGTTCATGGAGTATTACATCTTTTCGGATATGACCATGAAATCAACAAAGCAGAAGAAAAAAGGATGTTTGTTCTTCAAGAGAAAATATTAAAACATCTCTAATCCTATGAGAGTATTCTTATTCACTCACGAATAGCTTCGATTGGATCCAGTTTCGCTGCTTTTCGGGAAGGCAGAAGAGTGGCTAAATACACAAAAATAATCGCCCCCCCAAAAATAAGAATGAAAGAAGAAGGTCTAAGTTCAATCGGAATGCTTCTGTCGTAATAAATTTCAGGTAGCTGATACTGAGAAAAATATTTCACATAAAGAATAAATATTACCGTTAAAATTGCCCCCACAGAGAGGCCTACAACCCCCATCCAATTACCCTGCCACACAAAAATGCTTTGAATCTGAGATTTAGAAGCCCCAAGAGCTCTAAGGATACCAATATTTTTTCGCTTATGAGTCACATGCATCATCAAAGTAATAACAATGTTCATTACCGCTATCAAAATAGCAAAACTTAAAATAGCACTCATACAATATTGTTCTAATTTCAGTGACTGAAATAGAGCCGCATTAAAAACCGACCAACTTTCTGCTTTCAAGGAATTCGGTAACGATGGGGCTAGGGTTTTCTGAACTTCATCCGCGAGATCCAAAGAATGAGTCCACACATGATAACCTGAGATCAATGAGTTCCATTCAAGAAGATCTTGAGCATCTTCCATTGCCATGTAGAGATACTGCTCGTCAAAATCATAATGACCGGAAGCATAGAATCCAGAGACCTGAAAAGTCTCAGCTTTCGGAATCGCTCCCATGACACCGCTTTTGGCAATCGGTGAAATAATTTTTATAGAATCCCCAGGATACAGATTTAGCCGGTGTGCTAACTCCCGTCCCATCACAATTTCGGGCGTGGCTGATGAAGACGACGGTAACTTACCTTCCACAAGCCCTTTTTTTACCCGATCGAAATCTTCGGTTTTCAATCCCCAAATCACTCCGCCTAAAGTTCGGCTCTTCGATTGTAAAATCATCTCTCTTTCAATATAAGGAACCACACGAACCACCCCAGGTTCAGCCCTTAATTTTTTAATTACGGATTCACTGTCAGAGATCGCACCACTTCCCTCTTTGGGACTTACAATAATATGAGGATAAGCATTGAGAACTTTAGTCTTTAAGGAATTTTCAAATCCATACATTACTGAAAGCAGCCCACACATTGCAGCCACTCCCACACCAATTGCCAACCAAGAAAAAAAGGTCATTAAACTGAACTGGCCTTTTTCAGTTCCTTTCATCATAAATCGCCAAGCAATCGACTTAATCGTAGACATAAAAAGAAGAGTAACCGAAAAAAGGAATCGAAGCGAGAAACTTAAAAGCTTTCCTCCTCCATGGAAGGTGGAGGGGGCGGAGGGGGTATGAAACCGCCACTGCCGTCTTCGTTACCAAAATTAGGCGGTGGTTCAAAAGGGGGCGGATTATCCATCGGACTTCCAGAATTAAAATTATCAGTTTCGGGATAAAAAGGAGGCGGGGGTGGGGGCTGCGGAAAAGGCTCAACATTGTTCATTTGATCGGGTAACGGCTCCTGAAAGCCATTTGAATTATTGGAGGGCGGTGGTGGAGGAATGAGATTGTCCTGAGGAGAATGAGACAAACTCTGAGGGTTTTGCTCCGCTCCTGGCGAGAGAGTGGGATTAGGGTTTTGACCTGGCACAGGTGACGGAGGTTGCGGCATACCCGTTCTTGGAACCTGAGGATTCCCAAGCCCATTTTCCATCTCTTGAGACTCAACTGCTTGAGAAGGTTTGTTTTTTTCGTCCTTAGCTGAGTTGGCTCCATAACGAAAATAAATAACGGAAGCCACCACAGTTAAGATAAAAAAGATAAGCCATTTCATAGTAATTACTCGATTATTTATTCTCAATGAAATAGCGTAGAAACTCAAGTAGTGGTATAGAAATATCCTTATGTCTGAACGCAACAAAAAAAATACTACCCCCGAAGAAATCCCCAATATCCATTGGGCTGACCATGTCGCCCAAGAACTTATTGAGAAACACCCCCAGAAAGCCCAGTTTGTTTGCGCCTCTGGAATTTCTCCTAGTGGAGTTGTCCATATCGGAAATTTTAGAGAAGCCATCACTGTTGATTTTGTGGTTCGAGCCTTATTGGACAGAAACAAAGCGGTTAGATTTCTTTACAGTTGGGATGATTATGATGCTTTTAGAAAAGTTCCAGTCAATCTTCCCAATCAAGAAATGTTACAAAAACATTTAAGAAAACCTCTTTCCCACGTTCCCGATCCCTACGGACAACAGCCGTCTTACGCTGCGCAATTTGAAAAACGATTCGAATCTGAAATTGGGCAATTGGGTGTTAAACCTGACTATATTTATCAAAATATCCCCTACAAAAGCGGTAAATATATACAGGGAATCAAAGATGCTTTAGCCAAAGAAAAAGAGATCATTGCGATTCTCAATAAGTCCCGGACCGAACCTTTACCGGAAAATTGGACCTGCTTAAGTATTTTTTGTAAGGTTTGCGCTAAGGACACTACCGAATTAGTTCGCAGAGAATCCGAAAATATTTTTTCCTATTATTGCAAGGTATGCAAAAAAGAAGAAACTATCGATATGTCCAAAGAAGGAGGAGTCAAACTTCTTTGGAGAGTGGACTGGCCCATGAGATGGGCTCACGAAGGGGTTGATTTTGAGCCTGGAGGAAAAGACCATTCATCTCAAGGGGGATCCTACGACACCGGAGTTGAAATAGTCAGGGAGGTTTGGAAGAGAGAAGCCCCTACTTATGTTCAATATGATTTTGTGATCGCTAAAGGTGCCGGCGCAAAACTCTCCTCTTCTTCAGGAAATCTTCTCACTTTAGGAGAAACCTTAGACATTTATGAACCCGCCATCATCAGGTGGATATTTGCGAGTCGAAAGCCTAATCTCGATTTTGCAATCGCCTTTGATTTGGATGTCATCAAAGCCTATGACGATTTTGATCGATGTGAAAGATTCGCTTATGGAATCGAAGAAGGCGATGAAAGAAAAATTCGCTATGAACGTCGTATTTTTGAGTTCGCCTGCATAGATCGAGTTTTTCCTAGAAATTATCAGTCAATGCCAGCTCAGTTTTCTTTTCGTCATCTCTGCAATGTTTTACAAATTCATCAAGGAGACTTAGAGAAGGCCAAAGAATTTTACGCATCTCAAATTAAAACTCCTGAAGATGAGGCCAGATTTTTCTCTCGTGCTAAGCGAGCCTGGAAGTGGATCACTGAATTTGCCCCGGAAGAATTCAAATTCACGCTCCAAAGCCATCCTTCCCATCGGCCCCAATTTCCTGTTCCCTTAAAGGAACTGATCGCAGTACTTCGAGAAGATGGGATGGAGACAGTTTCCGAGGAAACACTAGCAAGTCGGACCTTCGAAATCATGAAGCGCAACCAAGTAGAACCGCGGGCTTTTTTTCAAGATGTCTATCGAATTTTGGTGAACAAACCCAACGGACCTAAGTTGGCTAGTTTTCTATTAGCGATAGGCCCCAAACGCTCGTCTGAGATTTTAGAAAAAACACTAGAACCTTAAATAGGAATTTGAGGAAAATTGCCTCTACCAGTAACGCGTCGTAACGGAACAATCCCCTTCCACGCGCGTCATACAACTGATCCTATCGGAAATGGGGTTTTTATCTCGCTGCAATAACTTAGTTTCCTCAAGGGTTGGGTTACTAAGATTCTCTTTTCCTTGAGCAATCTGCATGTTGCAACGCCCGCATACATGGTCAGCACTGCAAGAAGAGGCCACGGGCAAACCCGCTTTGCGAGCTGCATCAAATAGTAAGGTTCCAAACTCAACCTCTACCGTTTTTCCCGAGGGCAAAAAGGTCACAATGGGCATGTGCGACAATGTCTCCTTTGGGCTATAATAATGTTAGAGATTTTCTCACACCTTTCCGTCTGTATCTAAATAAATTCTCAAGGAAATATCATGCTGGAAAATACATTAAGTGCTTCGGCACCTTCTCCTGAAACTTGTGCCTTATTAACTGAAGATTCTAAGACTCTATCTCACATCCTCGATGAAATGGGGAAAGTCATCGTGGGACAAGAGGAGATGAATCGAAGCTTACTCACTGGACTTATCACCGGGGGCCATATCCTCTTGGAAGGGCTTCCTGGATTAGCAAAAACGCTAGCCGTAAAAACTCTCGCTACAGTGCTAGATGCCAAATTCCAGAGAATTCAATTTACTCCAGATCTTCTGCCCTCCGACCTTATAGGAACGATGGTCTATCACGAGAGTTCGGGTGAATTTACTCCTAAAAAGGGGCCCATTTTTTCAAATTTAGTTCTAGCGGATGAGATCAATCGAGCCCCAGCCAAAGTTCAGAGCGCTTTATTGGAAGCCATGGCAGAGAAGCAGGTCACTCTGGGTGAGCAATCCTATGTTCTCAATGAACCTTTCCTCGTGCTAGCGACTCAAAACCCCATCGAACAAGAAGGAACTTACCACCTTCCCGAAGCTCAGCTAGATCGATTCATGTTTAAATTGAAAGTGATTTACCCGAACCGTTCTGAAGAGAGAATGATTATCGACCGGATGGCCCAACAACACTTTCCAGAAACCAGAAAAGTTTTCTCGACTCAGGGAATTCTTGAGATAAGAAACCGAGTTGAAAAAATTTATATCGATGAACGCATCAAAAACTACGTCCTAAGACTCATTCTAAGTACACGAAAAGGAGAATTTATCGCTCCCGACGAAGCCAACGTAAACTCTTTGAACCAGCTTCGCTCGTTAATTCACATTGGAGCCTCTCCTAGAGCCTCCCTATTTCTCATTCGTGCTGCTAAAGTGGTTGCGCTTTTTGAGGGAAGAACCTTCGTAACTCCAGATGACATCAAATCCATCGCTCATCATGTTTTAAGACATCGGCTTATTCTCACTTTTGATGCCGAAGCTCGTGGTCTGACCACAGACGACGTGATCTTCCAGTTACTAGAAACAGTCAACGTACCCTAATTCTTATGCAATTTCGCGAAGCCTTATTAAGAGCTGCTGACCAGCTCGAATTATCTAGTTTAAAAAGAGTCTCGGCTCTTCTTTCAGGCCATTACTCAAGCCCTTTTCAAGGAAGCGGAATGCAATTTAAAGATTTTCGGCCCTATCAATTTGGGGATGACATTCGTCACATGAGCTGGTTAGTCACCGCTCGAACAGGGCATCCTACTTTAAAAACTTTTGAAGAAGACAGAGAACTGAACCTCATATTGATGGTAGATGTTTCGGGTTCCTCCCTATTTGGCATCTCTCAAACCCGAAAAATTGAAATGTACCAGGAATTGCTCGCCCTCTTTGGTCTAGCAGCCTCAAAAAACAATGATAATTTTGGAGTTCTCCTTTTCAATCATCAACCGGTCCAATTTATACCACCTAGAAAATCTCGTTCTCACGTTTTTTTAGCACTCAATCAGCTTGCTTCTCAAAAATTAGAAGGAATGAAAAGCGACCTTAGACCAGCCCTGAAATATCTTTCCCACATAGTCAAAACCCCCTCGCTGATTTTTATTGTTTCCGATTTTATTTCTCCTCACTTTAATGAAGAGCTCAAAGTTCTCACGAAAAAGCATGAAGCCATCCTCATTCATTGTTTTGATGATGCAGAAAAAGGTTCTCTGCTTAAGGGAGTTTACGAAGGGCGAGATCCAGAAACCGGGGAAACCTATTTAATCGATGGCAGCTCTGCTAAACTTCGTTCTGATCTGCTCAACCAATTTATGCAAAAAACCCAATATCTCGAACAACTAGCTCGAGATACCAAATCGGATTACCTTAGATTGAGTATTCAAGATGATTACCTACAAAGAGTGGTTCGTCATTTTAACTCTCGTGGTGTTTTTCAATATTCAGCTGCAAGCTGATGAGAATTTCCAATTCTCTCTAACACCCGAAACTATCTCACCCGGCAGCCATGCCGTGCTGAAACTTAGTGTGCCTTTAAATAAAAGCGAAACCGATGCTTCAGTTGAAATTCATGACAACATCCTTTTTGAATCCCCAGATGTATTTATCTTAGAAAAAACTTCAGAGCGAACAGAGTGTTGTCTAGAAATCAAATATGAGCTCACGGGTTACAAAGATATTTCAGTGGTTCTTCCAGCTTTTGAAATTAAAACGCCTGGAAACTCATTTTCAACAGAAAGACTCCCACTTACCATACAAAGCACCAGGACTCTTGAGGACAACGAACTTCGAGAAACCTTTCCCGTGCTGCCCATCCCCTTGCCCTACTGGAAGTGGGCTAAGAGATTTATCCTGTGGACCCTATTTTCCATTGTAGCTTTGGCTCTTCTCAAAAAAGTAAAAAAACTAACTCGAACCTCGCGAAGGCCCGCCCAAAAACCGAGGTTCATCCCCACTGAAGATCCAGACATTTGGCTAAAGAAAAAACTAGAATACCTTAAGAAAAAAACCCAAGAGCAGCCCCAGAATGAATTTTTGGTCGACGAATGGAGCCAGATCATTCGAGAGTTTGTGTTTCGAAAACGGGCCTTGCCGGCACTCTGTTGGACCACTAAGGAATTAAAAAAAGCCTTATCTGAAGACTCGCTTCTAAAGAGTTTAATTCCCAACTTTGAAAAAAGTGACCAATATAAATTTTCTCTAAACTCCAAGCGTTCTGAAAGCAGTTTAAATCTAGTGACTCAATTTATAACAGAAACAGAAACCCACTTTAGATTATGTGGCAATTTATAGAACCCAACCATTTTTTTGCACTCGTTTTTCCAATAGCGGGAATTCTTTATCTTTTATTAAAACGAAAAAAACACAATGGGATGCACGAATTAGCGTTATCAGACTCTGATTCTCTTTTAAAAAAGCACGCCAAGAAAACCCAATGGCTTTTTCGACTATTTTTTATTTTAACGCTGGTTTCATTCGTTTGTTTAGCCCTCGTAGCAGCTCGACCCATGAGGGTCAAATCATGGATTCAGAAATGGACCGAGGGCGTAGATATTGTTTTTGTTCTCGATGTGTCTGACAGTATGGATGCAACCGATCTTACTCCATCTAGAATCGTAGCTGCGAAATCGGTAATCAAGGATTTTATCAGCCGAAGAGCTGACGACCGCATCGGGCTAGTAATTTTTGGTGGGGAATCAATCTTAAAAAGTCCACTCACCCGAGATTTTGACTTTCTTCTCTCACAACTTGAAGACGTTAGGCTTCGAGAACTCAAACAGGGAACTGCCATTGGCAACGGTCTAGCTAACGGAATTGCTCGGCTTCGCCATTCTGAATCAAAAAATAGAATTCTTATTTTACTGACCGATGGAGACAGTAATGTGGGAGCGATTAATCCAGTGACGGCCGCCTATCTAGCCAGACAAGAGGGAATTAAAGTTTATTCTATCGGAATTGGACAGCAGGACCGTGTTCTAGTTCCCATTTACTCTTATGACGGATCAGGACAGCGGGGGCCCCTGATTACCCAAATCCCATCATACTTAAACCCAGAGCTTCTCAAACAGATTTCAGCCATCACAGGTGGAAAAGCCTACATGGCGAGAGATACCGGAATGCTCAACCGAATTTTGAAAGACATCGATACCCTAGAAAAAACAAAAATCAAATTGCTGCCCATGTCGAAAAAAGAGGAGATCTTTTTTATTCCAGCTCTTGCCGCTACTTTTCTCCTGCTAGTTTTAATATTGCTGCAAGAAACCCGTTTTCAAAGAAGAAAGCTATATGGAGTTTAGACTAGAAAATCCCCATGCCTTGTTAGGTCTTATTCTGATTCTCCCCTACCTGTGGAGATGTCTGTGGAAAAGGAAATATCTTTCGGATAGTTTCCATTGGCGCAGAACTATCTGCAATACGTTGATTCTCTTGTTTTGCTTTCTAGGGTTAAGCCGCCCCCAGGGTGGAGAATCGATCACAACTCAAGTTTCGGAACGCTCCAATCTTTTTATCGCTATTGATATTTCGCAAAGTATGTTAGCCCAAGATACTTTGCCTTCGCGCATGAAGTTTGCAACCGACTTCTCGCAAAAACTTATCGATCAACTGACACAAGTGAAGATAGCCCTCTACCCTTTTGCATTAAACGGTTATATCCAAATGCCTTTATCTTCCGATCTCCAGGCTGCAAAGGATCTTTTAGCTTCCATGTCACCCTCCATGGCCACTGGGCAGGGAACCGAACTCGGCGCGACTCTGATGAACCTCTTGGAACAGATTCAAAAAAGTGAAAAAATTTCTAAAACTCGAGGAGGCGATTGGGTAAGGCCTCAAATTCTTCTCATCAGCGATGGAGAAAGTCATGTCCCAGTTGAAGACACAGTCGCTTACGCTTTTAAGAATGCTTCAATTCCCATTTTTTCCATTGCAGTGGGGAAACAAAAACCTGTTACTATTCCCTTAGAAAACAAATTCGGGGGAACTTCTTTCCAAAAAGACCCCCAAGGAAAAACCGTATTGACTGAGGCTCACCCTGATATTTTAAAGCGAATTTCTCAAATTACAGGCGGGGATTTTTACACGGATAGCTTTCAAGAAATCCCCAAAATAGTCTCCCGTCTGAACCAGTCCCTGCAAATCGGCAAGCTTTCTACAGGATTTAAACTTACCAGAGAATTTTATCCCCTCTGTTTCTTATTTAGTTTTTTTCTACTTTTAATTGAGTTTCTAACTAGCCGATGGGAATTCGCTATACGGGCTTTAATTCTTATTTTAATAACTTCCGGAAATCTTAGAGCTGATGAACCTATGGAGAATGAAGCAGCAGCGATACAGCACTACAATACAGGAGTCGATGCCTACCAAACCCAAAACTTAAAAGAGGCCGCCACGGAATTTGAGAAAAGTGTATTTACCAGTTTAGACCCTTCAGTGCGCAAGAAAGCACTTTTTAACTTAGGTAATGTTTATCTCAAAATGGGTGAATTCGATCAAGCTCTACAGGCCTATCAGCAGTCCTACGACACTAAAACCTCTGCACAGCCTTTTGACCAGGAAACTAATCAAAAAATTTCTGACAATCTGGCACTGCTACAGCGATTAAAAAAGATGCAGCAAAATCAAAAATCCAACACCCCTAAACCCGGCAGCGGAGAAAACGAAGGCGATAAAAAGGGACAGGGAGACGACCCTAAGGGGCCTAAAAAATTTGAAGATGAGGGTTTATCCGATCGAATGAAGCAAAAAGTTTTAGACCTTATCTCTGAAGAGGAGAGAGATACTTTGAAACGCTTGGCTGATGATAAAAACAAAAAATCCCAAAACCGAATTCTAAAACCCTGGTAATTCTGTGATGATTCGTTTGAAATTTATTTTATTGATACTTGGAGCTAGTCTCATAGCTCAAGCCAGTCAACGCCAGTTCTATATGGACTGCGGTGCGCGTGAAGCCTTTGCCGGCCAAAAAATTCTTTGCCAATTCATTCTCGTGAGCGACGAGGATTTTGTTGATGTTGAAGTGGTCAAGTTTCCCGAATTTCGCGGCTTCTGGAGTGAAAATACATCAATGAGGCAAGGTCCCATGGGATTAGCCCCTATTCCCACCCCAAAAGGTATTCAAAAACAAGTGCTCGTAGGAAGTTACATCATCTCTAAAATGCTGGAAAAAGAGACCAGTGAAATTATTCCCATGAAAATCACAGTGAAAAGCCGAAGTTTTTCTTCTTCGGCGAATAACGCCAACACCCCTCCAGAAATTTTAATCTCAAATTCACTTCCTTTAAGGCTAACCCCCTTGCCCCCCATTCCCAAAGCTCACCATAGTTTGATTTTTCCGGGTGCCGTAGGGCAATTTAATTCCTCCCAGACTCCCATCACTGTGAACTATCGGTTAGAAGAGCCCTCTCAATTGAGAGTTACTATTGAGGGAAGAGGAAACTTTGCAGAGATCAATCGACTCCCTCTCAACTTTCCCAAAGACACTGAAATAGTGAGTTCCCGTAGTTTTTTGCAAAACATGGGTGATGTAACCTCAAAAACTTTTGAAATTTCTCTGCTATTTAAAACCCCTCCCCCCCCCAGCCAAGATCTGGGCGAATTTCTTTTTTTCAATCCAATCACAAAGTCTTATCAAGCGTTCAAGTTTGCGACCGTCCGATTTGTTGAAACTCCCAATCTTGAACCTCAAATTCAACAGAGGTTCGAGTTACCCGAGCCAGAAATGAGTTGGAGTCTGTCTTTTCACTCCCACAACCTTTTTTTCTTTTGGTTAACTCAAGCAGGATTGCTCAGCCTTCTGGGATTTTTAGTTCTCCAAAAACAACTGAAGCTCAAACAACTTGAGAAACTAAACTCCCCCTCAGCGTTACGTCTACAAAAGTGGGCCGAGGCTAAAAAAGCTCAAGAACAGGGTAATTCAGAAAAATTTATTCAAATAGCCACTTCCCTTTTTACCGAACTTCTCAAAGAAAAATCGCAGTCGCTCCCCATACGTGTCGTGCAATACCCCACCAAATGGAAGTTACTTAAAAGCTCTGCCGCTGGATTTAATTCGGAACAGTTGAAACGATTGGAAAGACTCTTTGAGGCGTACGACCACTCCTTTAGCCCCAACAGCTCCTCCTCGTTAAGTCCCATGAGCCTGCAACATCTAGAAAGTGATTTGACCTCACAAAAATAAACAAGTTATTTCAACAAGTTAAGCAAACACACCTCCCTGCTAATAACGATTTT
>OMIX01000018.1 GCA_900299195.1 Deltaproteobacteria bacterium | reverse complement strand
GTTCAATGAGTGCCGAACACTATGCCACAACCCAAGTTCGAGGCCTACGATCCCTTAAGAACCAACAAGAGATCGACGCCTTAGATCAGCAAACCAAAAACATACTCAATATCCGAGATGGGGTGCTGATGGTAGCCACACTCCCTTTCGGAGGGCCCATTGCCACTGCAGGAAAATCGGGTTGGAGTTTGTGGGCCGCTAATGTGCTCAATAAAAGCCTCACTGTCGGAAGATTCGGCAGAGGCACCGCTGTAACTTTAAATGATTTGAGAATCGTCAAGGGACTTGAGGCTATTGCCAAAACCGGAAATGTAGCTCAGCGAGTAGCTGCCAATAGTTCATTGGTACTCTTGCGTTCAGTGGGAATGATTCCGGGATCCGTCAGGCATGGAATGGCCACTGCAGCGATATTTCAAGGCATAGGGGGTGGAGTAAAAGCTTCTGTCGAGCTTTGGAGAATTCAATATGGAGAAGAGTACATACAATCTCGATTAGCCGAAGCAGAAAAAAATCCTACTGGTTGGAGAAAATATAAAAAGCATCCTCGCGAGATGGAGGCTTTCAAAAATCGAAATACTGACCCTAAGGTTAAAGAGGATTATGAGAAAGCTGTTCACGAATATAATCTCGAACAACAATTGGACGTGAATGGAGATGGATACATCGACATGCTCAGAGAAGAAACTCAAGATATTGGTTACACTAAGGATATCTCAACTCGATTGTCCAACAGTGTTTTTAATCCCCAAGAGTTCAACCGATTTATTGGAAGTGCCCAGTTTTTTACTAACTTAAATCTTGCGGGGCATGCTACGGGTGCACCCGGAACAAGATTTATTAAAGGTAAACCGATAGTGGAAATGCCTTTAGCGGCTACCATGGGAAATTTACAAAACTATTTCCTTAGACCTCAAGCCTGGAAAGAAAGACGAGCAGCGCTGGAACAAAAAGCTCAAATGGAAGGGAAAACTTATCAGCCCAGTGGTGCAGGTGAACTTTGGGATGCTGTCTCTGAAGACTTGGTAAGCAATCTAGAAGCTGGTGCGGTCTTCAGTGCTGCCATTGGGGCCAACAATAAAATCATGGGTAGTGTCTTGGGATTACAAAAGCCAAGCTTTGGAAATCAGCTCATGGGCACTGCTGGATTTATGGCGACCGACATGGCACTTAAAGAAGCGGCTCATTGGATCATACATGGAAAATCCCAGTTCTCAGGAATGTCTAGCGAACGACTTGGAGAATCTCTTTTAGATCATCTTTCTACTGCGGCCTACATTGGTTGGGGCAGCAGCCGAGGATACCTCAATCGAGCCCAATTTAATCAGCAAAAAGAATCCTTAATGAAAAATGGAGTCGATGAATACAAAAAAACGGCCCAAAAAGAATTTGAAGAGAATTACAAAAAAGCGAACAAAAAAGAAACCCTCTCTGAAGCCGAGCAAAAGGAAATCAATGAAGGAGTTAACTACCACATTGAAGGGCTGTTACGAAGCTTGGAGCCTGAAGATTATAAAAAGGCTGACAAAATCTTTATTGAAGATCTGGTCAAATGGCGTAATGAGAAGTTTGAGGAAGCTAATAAAGCACTGGCTGAACTCAAAACAAGGACTCAAAACAACACTGAAGTGAACAAAGCTGTGGTTCAAATGGAAGAAAGCCATAAAGAACTTCAAAAACTCATCAATGAGGGCGCCTGGAATAAAGTGACTGAAATACGAAAAGCCCTAGATTCTATCGATCGGCAAACAGAAAACATACAAAATCACATGGCCCAAATCAGAAAAGAGCTCGATGCTAAGGATCTAGAGAGAAGGCAAGCTTTGCGCAATAAAAAACCACTCAGTGAAGCTGACGAACAAGAACGTGTAAACAAGGAAACGGAATTATATTTACTGAGCCAACAAATGTTACAAGCCACTCGAGCAGTCACTCAAATGAGAGAGTTCTCAGGCTCTCTTGAAAGAGTCGCTGCGGTGTTAGGTAAAGACTCTGAAAGTGCCTTTAAAGCTCAATTCGGAGTAGAGGGAGTGGACCTCTCGGAAGCTCATAAAGCGATTGAACGGCAAAAGGGAAAACGTGGTTTTATTAATCCAGCTATTCAATGGCTTGCTGGGAATGGAGTGGTTGATTTGACGGCAGACGCATACGGCAGACCCGGTTATGGCAGTGGAGTTTTAAGCAACCCCACAGGTTTAGGGGCCGCTAACTTTTCTACCGTGCATCGAAGTGCAGTTGACACTGTAGTTAATGCCTATAGGGACGGAGCATCAACTCCTGCAGCAAGGCAACAACTGGCTCTAGTCTTGGAAAGCCTTTCAACTTCTGAAGCAGTCAAACTTGCTGAAAAAGAATATAAAAACGCCAGTGGGGAGTTAAAACAGGTTTGGGAAGGAGTCTTACAAAGAAATGCGCCAGAAAAGCTCACCCCACCCTCAGGAAATCCCCCTCCCTAACCCATTGAAGCATACCCACTTCTGCATTGCGTAGTTCTAGTAGCTTGAGCTGTCTACTGGCAGAACACACACCCAAATTCATTAACTTAAAAAATTCAATGTATGCTCGATGTGTAAGGTTGTGATAGCAGGAGTCTTTGATATAATTAGAGGGCAGTTTAGGTAAGTCCCATCAACTCAATCGAGGAAATTTATGAGAAACTATTTTCGTTTTGTCGCTGTTTTTTTAATGGCGTTTTCAATTGGTAAACCACTTTCAGCAGGCCCGGGAAGAGAAGAAAGAAAAGAAGAGCAGGCCGTGAGAAGGATTGAAGCCTATGAACCTGCTAGACAGGTTAGAGAATATCAGGCTCTCAAAGAGGCAGCCAAGGATGCCAAAGAACGTGAGTATTGGGAAAAGAAAATCAGTGAAGTAAACGAACGAATGAGATTTGTGGGAACACTAAACTCACTTCCCTCCGCAACAAGCCCAGCAAATTCAGCGGGTAGGACTTCCACTGAAACTCTGCCTTCGGAAAAAGCTAGCCGTACGGAAGGTTCAGGAAATAAAGATCATACGGCAGAAGTTTTCGCGATGAGGAGAGGAGGTACGGGACGCCAAGTAGAACCATCTCGGTCTCTAGAAGATTCTGTCGCGCTAGTTAAAAAGTTTTATCAAAAATCTACTTATGAAGAGAAAGCTAACAGCCTTTTGGAATCAACCTTAAAAGATGTTAAAGGGAATAAAGAGGCTGAAGAAGGCCTGAAACGATTATTAGAAGAAGTGATTAAGGCGCAAGGAAACCCAGAAAAACTTCTTAATGGCATCATCGAATTGACCAAGAAAAACAAACTCAACGCTGAGGAAACTTTAGAAATTGCAAGAGCTATGTGCGCCGACAGATGCGTTGTTGACCGAGGAGTATGCCGAATTGCTTCTCAACTCACTAAATTAGCAGTTCAAGGGGGAGCTTTAGCGTTAGCAGGGGGCTTAGCCGCTTATACGTTGAATTCTTTCAAAGCGGGTGAGTGTAAAGAGGGTCAGTGTTCAGTAACACTAGAGTTTAAATCGATAAAAGATCCTAACGGACCTACCACTAAGGTTGAAACTAAGATTGAAGACAAGGAACAGGACGCAGAAAAATTCCCCGCTAATCCTAAATCTAGCGGTTGATTACAAACCTTTGTAAGACTTTGAAGCCTCAGTCGGCAACGACTGGGGCTTTGTTTTTTCTAAGATTCTTGAACACTCGTTAAACACTAACTCTCCAGGGGAAAGAAGATAAGACCAAAAAGAATGGGATAAACCGCCTAATTCAGCTTGCCTAGGTTTTCCCCAGAGATCGGTTTCAAAGTTCCCTACCGCTAACTCTCCAAACCCTCTACCGAAAGAAGCCGTTCTAGCCCCAAAATCTTTTTCGCCCTCTGCTTCCAGATGAGTTGAATTATCTTCTTCCAGGCTTCCCCCCAGAAACAAAATGGGTTTTGAAGTTAAAGCTGAAATTTGGCTTCGGCTAGTTGGAGATAAAGCGCCCAAAACATAAAACACATCAGTTTGGGACCCTATCTCTTTATTGATTTTTTCAAAAGCCACTTCTAATGGCTCGACTTTCCAACTTGCATCACTTTGTTTTTCGGGTTTTTCAGAAAAACTTAAAAACGCTATTTTTTTTCCAAAAAATTCTTTAATCCAAAAAGGTTGAAATGGGAGCTTTCCATTTTTTAAAACAATGTTAGAACTCACGAGTGAAATTTGGCTTGTCTCATGAGTTTTAAGAAAAGCTTGAAGAGAAGGATTAAGGTCGATAGCGTCTACAGAGTAAAATGCGACTTTTTGAATTTCCCAAATTTTCCACAAAGCTCGTCGCTTGCTCTCACGTTCTTGAACGGTTTCAGGATCTCCCAGCATTTCAGTAAAACTAGGGCCAATTTGAAACACCCAATCTGCAGGATGACTTTGAGCAAACTGGCACATTCTCTCGACTCCACCCAAGTTTTTAATTGAACAGCCCGCGTGTAAAAGCTTAAGGCCCAGCATATTTTGAAAACGTAGCCTTACCACGGATGGGGACGAGGAGGAAGTTGAGGGCTGAGAAACACACGAGGCGATGGCTAATGCCATCGCCCCGAGGAAGAAACATTTAACTTTTTTCATTTTGCAGAAGCGCTTTTTACGGCGCGAGCTTGGTCCGAAACCGCTTCAAAAATGTTCCAAGCTTTCAAGTAAGATAAAGCTTGTTGCAACTGGAAGTCGGTCTTAATGAACTCTTTCGGATCGTCCACTCGAACTTTTTTTCCGTCTTTTTCACGGATAGGACGTTTATCTTTGTCTTCTTTGTCCCCTTTTTCGCCTTTGGTCACTTTGGTGGGATCTTCAGAAGAATCCTCTTTATTTGAAGCCTCTCCGAGCTCGTTAATCAAATGACCTTCGAGATCCGCCTCTCTTAAATATTTCCCTTTACGAGCCTTATCAATTAAAGCGGTATCTAAACGATCCACTTCGATATCAGGAACTATCCCTTTCGACTGAATCGATTTTCCACTGGGCGTGTAGTAACGGGCTACGGTTAATTTCAGGCCTGCTTGATTTTCTAAATCAATGACCGTTTGAACTGAACCTTTACCAAAAGTAGGTTTACCGACGATAATAGCTCGCTTGTGATCTTGAAGGGCCCCAGCCACAATTTCTGAAGCACTGGCGCTCGCTTCATTCACCAACACTACCAATCGGAAATTTTTATACGGATTTTCCCCTCGAGCAAACTCCACCTCTTTTTTGGCTTTGTTTCGTCCCATCGTAGAAACGACAGGAAGTTGTTTATCTAGGAAAAGTCCTGAAACATTGACGGCTTCTTCTAACAATCCTCCGGGATTAGCTCTTAAATCAAGCACTGCCCCTTGGAGTGGCTTTCCGTTTTCTTTGCTCAATTGCTCGATTTTCTTTCTTAAATCACGGCCTGTGTTGGCTTGAAAGTTGGTGATTCTAAGCCAAGCGTAATCGGGCTCAATCATTCCCCCTTTAATGGCAACAACTTTAATAATGTCGCGCTTAATTTCGATAGGCAAAAGTTTGTCGGCTCCCTTGCGAGCAATATGGATCGTTACTTTGGTGCCTTTTTCCCCTCTCATTAAATTAACCGCTTCTTGAAGGGTCATGCCTTTGGTTTCTTTTTTAATTTTTTTAGCTTTGTCCTCGATGATGAGAATTTTATCGCCTGGCTCAACCCCTGCAGTGAAGGCTGGAGTATCTTCTATAGGCGTGACCACCGTGAGATATCCCTCATTAATAGAAATCTCAATGCCTAATCCCCCAAACTTTCCACTGGTATCTACTTGCATTTCTTTAAATTGCTCAGCAGGTAAATAAACTGTATGGGGATCCAAAGTAGCTAACATTCCTTTAATAGCCCCCTCGATCAACTTTTTAGAATCCACTTCTTCCACATAGTTGGTCTGGACAAAATGAAGCACTTTAGTGAAAACATCTAACTGGGCATAATTGGGTGCAGCTGAAACGACCTGATAAGCACCTAACCCTAAAGTGAGAGTAATGCCTGCGATAATTCCTAAGAAGGTGCTAAAAAATAGATGACCTTTTCTCTTCATGGTGTGGGCTCCTTTGATGCTCTATCGGAAAAAACTATCTAAATCCTAAGAAGAAATGTCTCGGTCTTTCTTCAAATAGGGTCGTGGGTTAAACACATCACTTTAGCCTTTAAAATGACTGTACAAATTATGTTCACTTTGAAGAAATTACGCTCTTTTTCAGCTGAAATAAACCCTTAAAATAATGAATCTTTTTCCCGATAACCTTACAGGGGATTCCCTTTAATATTTAACGCGGAGTATAATCTTATTATGAGGTTTGGGGTTAAAAACGAAAGAGGACAAGTAGCCATTTTGTTCGCTCTGGTTTTTACTTTCATGTTTATCCTTTTCGCTTTTGTGGTCGATTTTGCCCACCTCATTAATAATAAAATTAATTTGCAGATCGCAGCAGACACTGCCGCTTATACGGGTGCTGCGTGGCAGGCGAGAACGCTCAATCAAATCGGTCAAGTGAACTACCACTTAAGACAAGACCTCAAAGAATTGGCGATGAGAGTGAATGTGACTCATGCCCGCCACAACCGAGAATTTCCCCGGGGCAATGGTTTCATTCGAGGCGGCAATCAGCAATCGTCTCACCAACCTTTTGTTTGCCAACAGGCCCATGGGTATCGCTCACTCTCTGGAGTGAGTTATCAGAAAATCACCAACCTCTGCGCCAATGCTGATCCTCGCACTGGGGGCTTGCCCCCGATCGTGGTTCCACCAGTGATCGCTTCTTTCGACCCCTTCCAAGTCGCATTAAATCAACAGCTCACTCGGATTAGAGACATCGCCGACACTCAATGCCGAGCTGCAGCTTTTGACAACCGAGCTTTAGTAAACCACTTATCTCAAGTTTATATTCAACGAGCTCAATTTCACGCCGACCAAGTAAGAAAGTTGGAATCGTTTCTCAATGAAGACATGGCCTCGGAAACACCTTCGGAAAATACCAGTCACCCTCTCATGAAGTCTGTTTACGAAACAGTGAGAAGAAATTTAAGTCTCTCCAATCGACAAGACAACTTTCGCATTGAGGTTCTTAGACCCAATGGAAATCGTTATTTAGAGCTTAGAGAATACTCCACGGGGACTAAACTTTTTTATTATGATTTCAGCACGGCAGGAAGTGGTTGCGTTGCGATTCCCAAAAGAACCGACACCATTCCAATCATTGCGGGTTTTGAAAAACAGCAGGAAATCATGACCTACTTCGCCGTAAAAGTTTCAGCCAAACCTCGACTGCTTTTTATGCCTGCAAAATGGGTGGAATCCACTTTTCCCAACCTCGAAGCCTTTGCAGCTGCAAAACCCTTCGGAGGCCGAGTTGGGCCTAAGAGTAACACCGATTTCTTGCTGCCCATTCCGGGACGACCCAACAACGACAATCCGATGATCAACTTCAGTTTTGTTCCTAATGACAATTTAGGAATTTTAAACGCTAAATTATTGGCCTTGTTTGATCGCTTCCATCCCTTTAATGATCAAGGTCGCCCCGACGGAAATCAAAATACCGGCTGGCCGGAACCTGATAGAGCTGATATTCGAGCTGCTTTACAACTCGTGAGAGCCCCCACTATTTTTGACTCGATGTTTTTCACCGTATTTCCCGATCCGGGTGGCAACATCAATAATGATTACGAAGAACCTAATTTTGCCTTGGCGCTGTTTCCAGACTTTCTTGAAGCCTCAGCGCCCGACAATACTGTGATTACCACTCAGCCGCCCAGAACCAACCCCTATTTTAGAAATTTAAGTTCTCAAAACCGAGGGCCCGGATGGATTCAAGTTAACGCGCCTCCCGGAGGAGGCGGCGACTACGGAAATTATGCAAATGAACAAATCGGTTCCCACTCTACCACTGGCGTTAGTCAATTTGATCTTGTGAAAGACAATCCCAACGAATTTGGGTTTGCGAGTCGAGAACAAATTCATAGTGGGTGGACTCCTAACGGCCAACCCGGAAGAATCGGCTACTCGGTTAAGTTTATTTCGTTTGATGGGTTAATGCGATTCCTAGAAGTTCAAAGCACAGCCGGAGGTACTGTACCTTTAGCCAACAAACCCACCGGAGACCCGAATCTGAATAAGATATTACATTAAGACAATTCTACCCATCGCACCGATTTCTTAAGACGAATTTAATGGCGCTGAAGCAATTGTCTTAAATATCTTTCGGAGCCAAAGGAGTTTGAGCAGTAATATTGACCTAACCTTGAGACCCAGCTACGATCTTAAGTATTCAAACCGTCCTTTAACCTTATGAATTATTCAAATTCTTCACGAAAACATTTTCTACTATTTTCTTGCTTTGTCGTCTTTCTTCTTTTTTTTCGAGCCCGATGGGCATTTACTATCAGCTATGTTGATGAAACCTGTTACCTTGAATCGCTACATAAACTCTTAGGACTCAACTACCCCGCTTGTTATTTAACCACACATCTTCCAGGGGTGGTTTTATCGTGGGTGCCCGTAGCCGGACTGGCAGCCCTATTAAGCCAAATCTCGTCCTATGGATTTGAAGATTGGTTGATGCCATTGCTGGGACTTTTTTCCTTTGGCTGTTGGGGTTTGACTCTTTTTCAAATTGATAAATTAATTCAAGTCCGCTCGCCAAGAAATATTGCAACTTCAAATTATTCTGGAATGACAGCACTGCTCTTCTTGCTCAATGTTCCCGCCTTAGACTTTGCAACTCGATTGACTACGATGGCTCATGCCACAGAGCTTCTGGTAGCATTTCTTATTTTGGTTTTTATTCAAGAAAAAAAATTTTCTATGGCTTTAGTTTTTTCACTTTGGCTTTCCTTAATCCGTTTGAATGATTTGTTGATTGTTTTACTCGTCCTGGGCGCCATTTTAGATGACAAAGGTTTTAGCTTCGAGACTCCACGGTCCAGAAAACTCGCAACCTTGGGAATTTTAGTATGTCTTGTAATTGCAGCAGTTGGAATTTGGTTGGGCATGATTCACGGACATGCGAACATGAAAATTTCAACTATCGCACAATCAATATCAAAAGATTCCCTGCTACAGGTCATCTTATCTCCGGTTGAGAGCATTTTTCTATATTTGCCTTTATGGACCGTTACTTTAATCCTGGGGTTTATCCACTTTCGAAAGCTTTCCTGGACATCCAGAGCCGGCATCGTTTGGATGTTAGCGGTGTTTTTCTTTAATGCGGGCCACCGAGGTCATTGGAAAACAGATGGTCCCCACTTCCGATTTTTTATCGGAAGCTATGTTGCCGTACTGCAAATCCTGCTGGAACTTGGGCCGAGCTTTTCCCGTTCGATTCAAAAAGTGATAAAGGCTGCTCTGATTTTCGGCTGTTTATGGTACACGCTTTTTGTTTGGACTGGAGCCGATGCTTACAATTGGACAAGACTCTATACCTTTGAAGGGGGATTAAGTTCATCTTATACGGCTTATGATGGAAGTGAGACACCGGCTTATCTTAGGAAGTTTGTACTAGAACCTGTGGGACTATCACCCATCTTTTTCTCCGCTTTTAGTTTTTTCAAAGACAAGGAACTCTTTTTACAATTTTCCCATCTCAAAAAATACGCAATTCAAGGTTGCTCACTAGCCGTTCTTATTTCAGTTACCCTGTTTTCTTGCTTTTTTTGCTTTTACCAATTCCTAAAATCCACTGATATCATTAACCGATGCTGGGGTTCAAAAAAGTCATCTTACGATAAATCAGGTTTGTAATTATTAATCTCCGATGAAAAAAAGAGATTTTCTCTGATCAAAACCTTTCAATCCTCAGCAATCCTTTGCAAAAAAAGACGAGACGTGATTATCTGCCAAAGCCTATGAAAATTTTAGCGGTTGATACTTCCTGCGACGAATCCTGCGCAGCCATTATTGATACAGCTCAGTGGAAGCTGCTGAGTGATGTTGTGCATTCGCATGTGGACAGTATGAAAAAATTTGGTGGTATCGTCCCCGAAATCGCAAGCCGAGAACACCTCAAGGGGTTACCGCTAGCGGTACACGAAGCCCTTGAAATAGCTCAGCTCAAAGCTTCTGAAATCGATCATTACGTCGTCACAAACCGGCCTGGACTGATTGGAGCTCTTTTAGTGGGACTTTCTTTTACCAAGTCACTTGCTTTTGCAACCGAAAAACCGTTTTCAACTTTAAACCATATTGAAGCCCATCTTTTTTCGCCACTGCTTGCGACTTTAAATGGGCAAGAGCCGCCTCCTTTTCCTTGGATTGCGTGTGTAGTCAGCGGAGGCCACACTGAAATTTTCCATGTCCACTCTCTATTTCAATATACTTGGCTTGGAGGAACTCTGGACGATGCCGCTGGAGAAGCTTTCGATAAAGTGGGCAAACTTTTACAACTCTCCTACCCCGCTGGCCCTAAAATAGATAAGTGGGTCAGAGAGTCTGCTACTGAAGAACACCGGAAACGATATAAATTCCCTAGAGCCAAAACCGAAGCTCATACCCTGTCTTTTTCAGGATTAAAAACAGCAGTTGCGTTGCAAGTTAAGAAAACAGATCTTTCCAACTTAGATGAAGTTTTAGCGATTGCGGCCTCAGCCCAAGAAGCTATTTTGGATGCAGTCGTTGAAAAACTCATTCAAAGTCAGAAATCTCTAGGTGTGCCCACTCTGGTATTGACCGGAGGAGTAGCGTGTAACTCGCGTTTGAGACAAAAACTTCCGCAAGCCCACTTCCCTATTCCCAAACATTGCACCGACAATGCTGCTATGGTGGCGCTGCTCGCGGGATATTACGCCAAACACGACAAACTGATTCCAGAACCCTGGAACACTACCGCTTATCCATCTTTAGATCTCGCAGAACTTTCGACTCTTTCAGGACAAAAATAATGGCCCACCCTAAAGAAATTTTAGCTCGCCTTCAGGCCAATGCGAGAAAATCGCTAAGCCAGAATTTTCTCACCTCCCCTCATTGGGCAGAAACCTTGACTCAAGCGGTGACTGATGGCCCTACTCCAGATGCGATTTGGGAAATTGGTCCAGGCCTAGGGGCGCTCACTCAAATTCTATTAAAAAAAGCTAAAGCACCTGTGACTCTCTTTGAGTACGATAAAAAGCTCTCCGCTTTTTTAAGAGAAGAATACCCTGGAATTTCGCTCATCGAAGGAGATGTTCTTAAAGCCCCGTTAGAAGAGTTGGCCCAAAAAGCGGGCAAAGTCGCTGTACTTTCTAATTTACCTTATCACCTTTCTTCCCCAGTCTTTTTTAAACTCGTAGAAATAAAACCTTTCTTAACTAGAGTGGTTCTTACTTTCCAAAAAGAGTTTGCTGAACGACTGATAGCGAAAGTCGGACAAGAAGCTTACGGAGCTTTGAGCATTATCGCCCAGCTCCACTTTAAAATAACTAATCTTGGAATTTTGCCGAGTGGGGCTTTTTATCCGCCACCTGCAGTTGCATCTCAAGCCGTGATTTTAGAGCCGCAAAATCCCAGAAACTTAGACCTAAATGCCCTGTCTAAAATAATTAAAGCTGGCTTCCTACATCCCCGAAAAAAAATGTTAAGCAATTTAAAACAGGTGTTTCCGGAAGTGGATTGGATGAAAGCGATGGAAGCCCAAGGTCTCTCCCCCAACACTCGAGCAGAAGAGCTTAATGAAGCCCAATGGATTGAGCTCCTAAACCACAGCAAAAGCCCCTAGGGACCTGAAATCACTAGGTTCTAGGACCCTCACTATCAAATCTAGACTTACGCAAACTGCATTAAGCTTTTTTGTTATTTATTTTCAAGTACTTACAATACTTCCATTGAAGGTTTTTATACGCAGTGTTATAACCTCTCAATTCAATGGCTGTGAGGTTGGTTATTTTAAAATACTTCTCTATGTTTGGGCTGCTTTTCGCAATTCCGGCCTTAGCTTCCCAAGCCCAAAACTACGGTCTTGGAGGAGAAACGACCGGAAGAGCCAACAGTGTTTTAGCTGAAGTCAGTAATCCCTTTGCGGCTCTTTACAACCCCTCACTCATTGCGGCCCAGCCCCATCCTATCTTTGGTTTTAGTTCAGCCGTTCAACAAGTAGCTTTTTCAACCTCCGAAAATTTAAAGCTTAAGAATCAGTCTCTAGCCACTTGGGCTTTTGGTTTTTCCTATCCATTCAAACTAAACCGAGAATCTTCCAAACAAGCTGGCTTGGGTCTGGCTTTCTCGGGTCCCTTCCAAAAACTTCGAACTTTCTATGCTTATGCCCCCGAAGATGCCTTTGCGATGAGATATGGAGGTTCCGATTCCCAATTTAAAGCCACTCTAGGGGCCGGGCTTGAGCTTTTTGAAAAAACTCTATTTTTAGGGGCGGGGCTCTCGCTTTACTTAAGCACCGCGGGAGCTGCAGAAGAAACTCTGGTAGGTAATAATCCAACTGGCCGAATGGCTCTAGATGTGGGGCTTAACACTGCCGCAGTGGTAGGGCTTTATTTAAAACAAGAAAACACTCAAACCGCTTTCACTTTTCATCAAGCGTTAGATCCTAGTTTTATTCAATCTATCGACGGGAAAGTTTCTATCGCAGGAAGTGAAATTCTTCATCAACCCCTGCTCGCTCGCAGCACCCTTTACTACGAACCTCAAACTTTACAACTCGAAGCTCAACATCAGATAGGAAGCACCAAAGCTTCTGTGGGGATAGGCTATGAATTTTGGAGCCAATACAAAGCGCCCATTCTTATCACAGAGGCTAAAGATAACTTAGGAGCCGTTAGAACCACTCAAGTCGCCAATATGGCCCTAAACAACACTTGGAATCCGAGAGTTTCATTTGAAAGCCCTCTTTCGAGCACTTTAACTTTAAGTTCAGGTTATCAATACCGTCCTACACCCGTCGCGGATCTTTCGGGAGCCGCCAACTATCTCGACTCTAACACTCATATCGTCGGGCTTTCTTTGTCTCACCTCATTTCAGAGAGTTCTTTTCTACCTGGCCCAACCAAACTGGGGGTTTACGGTCAATACCACTGGTTAAATCATCGCCAAGTCACCAAAACTCAACCCACAGAATCTGGTTTAAAAGCATACAGTTTCCAAGGAAACGCGGCTATCTATGGGTTGTGCTTGCAGAGCGCGTTATAGAGAGATAGGAATAAGACAATGGCTTTAGTAAACACAGTCTCTATTCGAAAAAACAAAGTTTCTGAAGGATCAGCTCCTTTAGTGGCTGTAACGGCTTACGATTATACGTTTGCAAAACTGGTAGATGATTTAGTTGATATCGTTCTCGTGGGAGACTCGGTGGGTATGGTGGTTCAAGGCCATCCCAATACTTTGTCAGTTACTTTAGAGGACATGATTTATCACTCAAAATGTGTTTCAGCTGGATTGAAAAGTGCCCACTTGGTCGTGGATATGCCGTTTATGAGCTACCAAGTAAACTTGGAAAGCGCTCTAAAAAATGCAGGACGACTGCTCTCTGAAGGTTTAGCTCACGCAGTAAAATTAGAAGGTGGAGTTTCTATTACCCACACGATCACCCGTATGGTGGAAGTAGGAATCCCCGTGATGGGACATATTGGTTTAACTCCCCAAAGCGTTCATGCTTTAGGGGGATACAAAGTTCAGGGAAGAACGGCGAGTGCAAGAGAATCGATCATCCAAGATGCGATTGCTTTAGAAGATGCCGGGGTTTATGCGATGGTATTAGAAGGAATTCCTTCGGATTTAGCTGAGGCTATCACCAGTCGAGTGAAAATACCTACTATTGGGATTGGAGCCGGCCCTCGTTGTGACGGTCAAATTCTTGTTCTTCAAGATTTTCTAGGACTGAACACCGATTTCCAACCCAAGTTTGTAAAGAAGTTTGCACAACTTGCCGAGGCCACTCGAGCGGCGGTTAATAGTTATGCCACCGAAGTAAGGCAAAAGAGTTTTCCTGAGAAAGAACACTCCTTCCATGTTAATTCTTAACTCTCCCGAGGTTACCCAAGAAACCTGTTTGCGATGGAAGAAAGAAAGTCCCATTGCTTTTGTCCCCACCATGGGCTGCCTCCACGAAGGCCATTTAGAACTAGTAAAAAAAGCAAAACAATTAGCTTCTAAAGTCGTTGTCAGTATTTTTGTAAATCCACTGCAGTTTGGACCTAATGAGGACTTTGAAAAATATCCCAGAGTTTTTGAACAAGATTGTGAAAAGTTAAAATCTCTCGGAGTGGATCTTCTGTTTCATCCTGGAGTTAAAGATCTTTATCCTGAGGGTTTCTCTACCAAAGTTTCGGTAGGAGACATCGGGAATCGCCTTTGTGGCGCGTTTCGACCGAATCACTTTGAGGGTGTGGCCACGGTAGTGCTTAAATTATTTTCTATCACTAACTGTGATTTTGCTGTGTTTGGAGAAAAAGATTTTCAACAACTCACCATCATTCAACAACTCACTCGAGATTTTAATCTTCCCATTTGTGTCATCGGTCATCCCACGGTTCGGGCTGAGGACGCTGTTGCATTGTCTTCCCGAAACCATTATCTCAGCCCTCTCGAACGAGAAGCTGCTGGTCAAATTCCGAAAGTTTTAGAGTTGGCTAAGAGAGAAGCTCTCCAATACCCCGAGCAAACTGTAGAACAACTCTTAGTCAAGCTGCGTCCTTTATTGACGGAACATGGACTCAAGTTACAGTACCTTGAGGTAACCCATAGCCGACAGCTACTTCCAGCTCAGGCTAACGACAGTTTAATGAGTCTAGCCCTTCCCCATCTCTTTGTTGCCGTGTATGCTGGCACTACCAGGTTGATCGACAATGTTTCTTTAGCTATCGATCGTTAGAGGTTCATCGTTATGAAAAAATTACGAACTGCCATGCTCACCGGACTTTTGGTGCTGGCCCCCTTAATGGCGACCATCAATATTTTACGATGGTTAATTGTCAACTTAGATGCCATGGTTTCCCAGTATTTGCCGTCGAAAATTACCCAAAGCTATCCGGGAGTTGGCTTAGCCATAGTTTTTCTGCTGATTTTACTAGCAGGAGTTCTCACTCAAAACATCATCGGACAAGGGCTAGTTAGCTTACTCGACTCTGGAGTAAAAAAACTTCCTTTGGTGGGAAGTATTTATACCACCATCAAAAAGTTCCTTGCGACCATTGTAAATCCGGGTAGCGACAAATTTTCCGGAGTCGTTTTGGTTCAGTTCCCCAGAACCGGGGTTTACTCGATAGGTTTTAGAACTGGAAAACCCGATGCCAGGATTATTCCTAAAGCTCTAGATGATGAACATGCCCACTTTGTGAATGTTTTTGTTCCTTGCACTCCCAACCCCACATCAGGTTTTTATTTATGGGTAAAAGAGGAAGATTTAACTCCCCTCGATATTTCGGTTCAAGAGGCCTTTAAAACGGTCGTTTCCATGGGAATAGTTTCCGGAGAAGAGCACTAAGACTATGGGTGATTCCGGCGGAATAAAAATCATTAGTGACAATCGGAAGGCTTATCACAACTATTATGTCGAGGATAAGTTTGAAGCTGGAATTGTTCTCAAAGGGACAGAAGTTAAAAGTCTAAGAGAAGGCAAAGCTAATCTACAAGATTCCTACGGACTCCTCAAAAGTGGCGAGCTTTTTCTCCTTAATGCGCACATTCCCCCTTATAAGTTGGGCAATCGAGAAAATCACGACCCGCTCAGAACGCGAAAGCTATTGCTCAATCGGTCAGAGCTGTCAAAGCTCTGGGGAAAACTGGAAACTCAAGGGTACAGTGTGATCCCACTTAAAATTTACTTTAAAAATGGATTGGTAAAAGTTGAAATGGCTTTGGCTAAAGGCAAAAAATCCCACGACAAACGCGAAGCCACCAAAGAAAAAGAAGTAAAGCGCGCCCTCGCGAAAGCTACCAAACGAAGTCGTTAGGTGGGATTCCATCGTCGAAAATAGGGGAGTCCCTATTTTTTAAGCTCGATCGGAGATTGATACCCAATGCCTCGACTGACGATGGGGAAGAGAGTGTTTTACCCGACTACTTTTTTTAAGTTTGGGTTGAGGGGTTTCCTCTCGCAAAAATGGAGGAATATCTCTAGAAGGGTTCACGGTGTAATCTAACACCAAAGCTGTTCTCGCTTTATTCTTCTCAACGCCTCTTTCTTCGGTCAGATACAACCACAATGATTCCACTTGGCTAATCAGGGAAATGCCATAACGTTGAGGATGCCTTTGATTAAAATATTCCGTCAGTTGCCAAAATTCCCAAAACAAAGAGGGCTTTTCTCGTGACTCTCCTAACTCGTGAATCAATCTCATCGAATTTTTGAAATGACCACTGTTAGCGACCAAATCCCAAAATTTAGCCATCCTAGAAAGCTGCAAAACAGTTTCAAAGGGCATCACTTTCGTTTTTAAAACTTGGTAGGGCGGATGATCTTGGTAGACCATTTCCCAATCGGTGTCGTGCCGTATGATAGGCGTTCCTTTGAGTCGCTTTAAAATCCCTAGTTGTATTTCATGCGGCTCCAAACTGGCCAAAGCATCAAACCCTTCCGCAAAGCTTTCCAAGGTTTCTCCAGGTAATCCCGCAATCAAGTCACTGTGAATATGAACACCTGTCTCTTGAACTAAAAATTTAAAGTTTTGGATAACCTTTTCATAATCCTGACGACGACTCACCAGTCTAGCGACTTTAGGCGACCAGGTTTGCACTCCGATTTCAAACTGAAGCGAGCCGTGAGGGAATTTTTTGATCACCTCTTTGAGTTCTTCAGGTAATCTGTCTGGAACCAATTCGAAATGCAGGAAAAGTCCCAAGTGAACTTTTGCTAAAAAGAACTCTAATATCTTTTTGCTTTTTGTGATGCTCAAGTTAAAAGTTCTATCTACAAACTTAAATTGCTTAACTCCTCTTTGAATCAGAGTCTGCATTTCATCTAAAAAGAGATCCAAATCAAAAGACCGCACCGAAGTGTCTAACGAAGACAAACAAAATTCGCATTTGTAGGGGCAACCTCGGGACGCCTCGACATAAATGACTCGATTTTTAATGTCTTCATCTGAATAATACTGGTAAGGCAACTGGATCTTCGAAATTTCTGGGAGTGGCCCCTTGATGATTTTGTGACTGGGAGACTCCCCACTTAAAATATTTTTACATAGATCGTAAAATAAATTTTCCGCTTCACCGCAAATCACATAGTCAGCCTTATCTACAATCGGCTGATTGTCTGTTTCAAAACTCACTTCGGGTCCGCCTAAAACGACTCTCACCTTGGGTTCGATTTTTTTAAGCAAACTCACTAGCTCAAAAGTTTCTTTAATGTTCCAAATATAAACGCCCAGACCTACGATCTGAGGTTTTCTAGAAAGGATATCTTCAGCTAGATCGATGGTTTTTTGGGCCGTGGTAAATTCTAAAAGTTGAGTTTGCGACTTGAGCTCTCCCAAGTTGGCGAAGAGATACCTTAATCCAAAGCTCGTATGAAAATAGGAGCTATTAAGGGTTGCAAGAATAATGGGGGATGGCATGGCTCGAGATATGCCCGCAGTTGAACCTTTTTGCAAAGAGCTTTTTTTTAAGCGATGATGATTTGATGACCTCACATAATTGGATTGATGCTCACTGCCACTTAGCTTCCCCCAAATTTCGATCTTCTTTACCTGAAGTTATTCAACGATCCCAACAAGTTGGAGTTACCGGTTGGATTCAAGGGGGAATTGAACCCCACGATTGGAATCGCCAAAAACTTATTAAAATGGAATATGGCTCCAGAATTTTAACCAGCTTTGGCCTCCACCCTTGGTGGGTGAGTTCCGCCAATCCCGAAGCCGTAGATTCAGCCCTTAAAGTTCTCGAACACCTTCTTCCCGAGGCTAATGCCTTAGGAGAATTGGGCTTAGACTTCGGAAAAGGCCATGATCACAATCGAGCTCTACAATTGACCGCCTTCGAATCTCAACTGAAGCTAGCTAAAAAGTTCCAAAGACCTTTGATTTTGCATGTAGTCCGTGCCCACTCGGAAACCTTAGAGATCCTGGGAACTTTGGCCCCGTTTCCTCAGGGCGGCATCGTTCATTCCTTCACGGGCTCTATAGAAATTGCTCAAAAATACTGCGAACTTGGATTTCTCATTTCTTTAGGGGGAGCCGTCACTCAAGAAGGCTATTTTGCTGTCAAAAAAGCAATTCCTCTTCTTTCTCTCCCCCAAATTGTGGTAGAAACCGACTCGCCCGATCAGGTACCTAAAATAGAGGGAATGGCTCCTTTGAAAATCAATGAGCCTCAATACCTTGTGGCAATCGCCCATGGAATTGCCCAACTAAAAGGAACAACGGTCGAAGAGGTGCTCGACCAAAGCACCCGAAATTTAGAAAAGTTATTTGGGATTTAGTGAAATGGAAAACAATTTGGACATCACGCCTCAAATTCAACCCATGACCGAAGGGGAACTTGAAACTTACAAGCTTCACCGTCGATTTGATCGTATGGGCCGACTCGTAGGCGATGAAAAAATGAAAAAGCTCATGAGCTCGCACGTGATGATCGTGGGTTTAGGCGGAGTGGGGTCTTGGACTGCAGAGTCTTTAGCGCGTTCCGGTATCGGCAAAATCACCGTTGTTGATTTTGATGAAATCTGTATCACTAATTTCAACCGACAACTTCATGCCCTAAACGGTTTAGTAGGTTCCCAAAAAGCCGATGTCATGGCCGACCGGCTGCAAAAAATTAACCCTGGAGCCAAAATCAAGGGCATTGCTAAATTTTACAATGCGGACCACGCCGATGAGATTTTTAAAGATCGTCCCGATTACGTAGTGGATGCTATCGATAACATCACCGCTAAGTGCCATTTGATCAACTATTGCCGCACGCAAAATATTCCCATCGTCGTTTGTACGGGCTCGGGCGGGCGGATCGATCCTACTCAAATTAAAATTTCAGACCTAGCTCAAACTACCGTGGATCCTCTAGCTCGTTCAGTTCGCAAAGTGCTCCGGGACAAACATAGTTTTCCTGCAGAAGAGAGCTTGCCATGGGGAATCCCGGCTATTTATTCCATCGAACCTTACTCCGAGCCCCAAGAACTTCATTATGACGGTGGAAAAGGATTTCGATGTGTCTGTCCCCAAGGAGACAACCCCTATTTTCAATGTGACAACCGAAATTTAATTTTAGGTAATGTGAGTTTTGTCACTGGCACATTTGGATTCATGGCGGCTTCCGTAGTCGTTAGAGATTTACTCAAATAGTCTATTTTTTTGACTCGCCACCCAAAAAAGTTAAAACTTTACCTTCTCTTCTGTTAACGCTCAGTTTTTATTTCTGTTTAGAATCAAATTAAAATAGGAGAAAATAAATAAATCTTTAATTAAGCCCTATTCACCCAAAAACTTAAAAACCATTGAGGTTCACCATGAAGCTCTATTTTCTAGCATCCCTTTTTCTCGGCACGAGTTTGGTTCAAACCACTTTAGCCTCTCCCGCAAGTTTTGATCTCAGATCGGTAGACGGTAAAAAGTTTGTTTCTGCAGTCAAAAGTCAAAGCGGAGGCACTTGTTGGACCCACGGAACCATGGCGGCTGTTGAAAGCAATTTGATGATGACTCAACAGTGGCAAATAAACGGAGAATCCGGAGAGCCCAATTTAGCTGAGTATCATTTAGATTGGTGGAATGGATTCAATGAGCACTTCAATGCTGATATCAACCCCAAAAAAGCCGGCCTCTCGGTACATGAAGGTGGAGATTATCGAGTCGCAGCTGCTTATCTCTCTCGAGAAGGAGCTGTTCGAGATGTTGACGCTCAGTCTTTCGGCTCGGCCCCCAAATTCAAATCGGACACTTATCATACTTACTATGTGAGAGACATCGAATGGCTCAACGCAGGGGCACAACTTGAAAATATCGAATCGCTCAAAACAGCGATTATGGAAGGCGGAGTGATTGGAACAGCTCTTGATTGGAGCAGCAGTTTTTATTCCAGTTCGAAAAACACTTTCTATCAACCCCCTACCAGCTCAGAAGAACCCAACCATGCTGTCGCCATCATTGGCTGGGATGACAACAAAGTAACTCAAGCTCCGCAAAAAGGTGCTTGGCTTGTTAAAAATAGCTGGGGTTCAAGTTGGGGAGAGAACGGCTATTTTTGGATCTCTTATTACGATAAAACTTCCGGCCATCACCCCCAAATGGGAGCCGTTTCGTTCAAAAATGTGGAGAAACTTCGTTACAACAAAATCTACACTCTCGACTATCACGGATGGAGAGACACCCAAAAAGAGGTCACCGAAGCTTTCAATGCTTTTACAGCTGAGGGTGGACCTAACGGGAAGGAAAACCTAGAATCAGTAAGCTTTTATACGGCAGCTGAAAATGTGAGTTACTTGGTATCAGTTTATCAAACCTTCGAAAACGGTAAGCTAAGCAACCTGGTTTCAATGGCCGATGGAGAATTTAAGAATTCGGGATATCACACAGTGGATCTAGACCACTCGGTCGAGCTGAATAAAGGAGATTCATTCTATGTTCAAGTCACCTTATCCCATGGAGGTCACGCGTTCGATAAAACCTCTGATGTTCCCGTTCTTTTAGGAGGAAAAACCCGAACGATCGTGGAGTCCAAAGCCAATCCAGGGGAGAGTTTCTACCTGAAGAATGGAGTTTGGACAGATTTAATCCAAAATGAGAAATCGGCTAACTTCTGTATTAAAGCCCTAACCCGTTATTAAAATAAATAAAGTGAGGAGGGAGCTTTCTCTCCTCACTTTTTAAAACTCAACGCTTTGGTAGGACACACATCAATACATCCCCCACATCTTCGACAACCAAGAAATGGCTCAAAATTGAAAAGTCAAATGAAGACGATAGGTTGCCTGTCTGATGTCTCATTCGATTTAAAAGTTATAGGAAGTGCGGAAAAAGGATTGAGTTTTTTGAGGTTGTTTATAAAATGCGCTGCACTATCTGGGGGCCAGTATGATTAAGTTTATAGGAATTGTATTTTTTTCACTGTTATCTGGAATGGGGATAGCGATTGAGCAGCCTTGCCGATCCATTGAGTTTGCTCGAATTGATAGCATCACTCAACTAGAGAGGATGAAAGATGTTTGCGAAATTAGGCAGAGTCTGGCCGTTTTTATTGATGATGCTAAAGAGGCTACTTTTCCCAAATTAAAAAGTGTTGGGATAATTAATGTCGATTCTAGGTCCCTGGAGGCCGTGGCCTTCCCTGCTCTTGAGGCTGCACGGGATATCTATTTAACGGGTTCAGACCTCAAAGTGGCTGAATTTCCCAAACTAGAAACTGTAACTTCTCGACTCGTTTTTCAAGAACAGCAGATGGAGTTTTTAAATTTTCCCGAATTGAGAAGAGTGGGTAGACTGATTCTGGCTAACTGTATAAATTTAGAGTTTGTGTTTGCGGAGAAACTTTTTGACATTGCTTCTATTCGCATCGAGAAGAACCCAATTCTTAATCCCATCAGCGAAGCTAACCTTAAAAAAGTTACTAGAAAAATGGGGAATGAAGAGTATGAGCTGATGAGAAAGTCTCAAGAACAAATGAGACTTTTTAAAATAAGTTTGATGCGAGGAATGTTGAATTCAACTCCGGTCCGACCCACTGGTCACCCTACCTACTTTGATTACTACGGTTTTATCAAAAGTTACTACGATTGGTATCCCTACGAATACTACCGTTACTGGGATGTGATTGGTCCTTGGGGCTACACTTTTTTCTATCGATTCTAGAATTGCTTTAACTTAAACTTACTTCATGCCTACATTTTTGTTTGTTTGTCTTATCGTTGTTTTTCAATCTGCTTCAGCCAATGATTCTTTGGCACGGGTTGAGGGAGGAAACATCCGTTTTAAAAAAACTGATCAAGTTTCTATGGTATCAGAGAAATTAACGATTTCTGAAAAAGAGGTAGAAGTTGAATATGTATTCAGAAATCGTCAACAAAAGCCTATCACTGACACGGTATCGTGGCCCCTTCCAGAACTTCAATCTGAGTTGCCCTATGCTATCGATGGTCGAATAGAAGATTGGATGCAAGGTAAAGATCCAATTCATTTTGAAGTAAAAGTCGATGACAAACCGGTAACTCCGAAAATTTTAACAAAAAAAAAGTTTTATGCTCAATCACACCAAGAGTATCAACTCCAAGTTAATTACGTTTGGGAACAAACATTTCCTCCTGGTAAAAATGTTAAAGTTACTCATAAATACAGGACTTCTCTCGGAACTGGTTGGGGGCACTCACCGCAAGATATCGCTTTCGGAAATCATAGTGGGCTCTCAATCGAAGATAAACTCACTTATTGTGTCGATTCCACTTTTCTGAAGTCTTTTGAGAAGCTAAAAAACAAACTAACAACAAAATTACCCGGCAGTAATTACACTACTTTGAATGATTATATGCACTTTAACTCATTCGGTAGATTTGCTTACATTCTAAGAACAGCTAATAATTGGGCAGGACCCATTGAAACTTTTGAATTAAATATAGTCAAATCATCTCCTACTACATTGGTTTCCCTTTGTTGGGATGATTTAAAGAAGGTTTCGAGCACGAAGTTTCAATCAATTAAAAATAATTTTCAACCTTCCTCTGATTTAGCTGTTCTTTTTGTGTTTGATAGATGAAAAGAATAAGCGTCACAAAGCCCCATTTCTTGCAGGAGTATTAAGACCGTAACTAAAATGATAGCAAACAAAACTATCCAACCAGCTGTGTTGCGCAGTTTCAAAACCCAAAGACGAAATGGGAGGGGGCCACGGTTTAATCTTCAAGCCAAATCTCAGGCTTTTACATCACTATCTGATATCTGCCGGTGAACGATATCGTATCCAACCAAACCAAGGAGGAGAGTCAAAAGTATAAGGCTTCCCAAGGGTTTGATCCGTATTTCTCGACAAAAATCGCGAAAGGAAAGGGGAACCAAATCAGAATAAAACATAGATACAGTCATCCAATACGCTGCAACCCCCAAGATTGATAGATACCGCTTCCATTTGTTTTCAGAAAAGCAGAGGAAAAGTGTATAGGCAAGGGCTGGCGTTGCAATCGCATAAGCATTGAACTGGCTAAGAAGGTTGAAATTCACAACATAGAGCGAGCCTAAACTTATCGAAATAACGGAAAGCAAATCCCATTGATAGGGAGCAAAGACCACGAACCCAGCAAGAATAATAGCAACAAGCCCCATTACTATTGCGACAATAACTGGTGAGAGCATGATGTTGAAAGTATGTATAACCATTCCAAATACACTAGGGAAGTCTCCATAAACTTGACTGACAAATCTATCCAATGTTACATGCTGAGTGCGATATAACTCCAATGCAAAAGACCATCCATAGATAAAAACTGGCAGCAAGAAAAAGAAAAGAAAAAAGATAGGCAGGGCGAGTGGAAATTTAAACTTCCGATGCCGTAAACTTGCTATCGCAAGAAGCCCTACAGGAGCAGCTGGAAACCATTTAAAGTTCACTATCAGTGCAGCTAGGCTAGCCGCAAGAATAGGACGAACTGATACTTGTTCCGTTACTATCAGTAAAATACCAATCATTGCCATTTCGATTTTAATGCTTTGATAAGCACCAATCAGCTCGCCAGTTGAAAGAACTACTAACAGGGACAAAAAAGCATTTGGTTTGTTGATGTCAGGAAACAGCTTTAGAAACCTTCGAACCCCCTCAAGAATAAGTAGGTGGCTTCCTAGATTAAAAATTAAAAGCCCTACCTTGAATGGCATGAGAGATAACAGGCCAAAAAACCACCCGCACAAAGGACTGTAAAACCAAAGGCCGCCAAATCCCCATTCAACTCCATATGGATTTTTACCCTGGAGCAGATATTTTCCTGCAGTAGTGAAGATGGCATAGTGACCCGGTGGACCGCCCAACATCGTTTTTATTGTGATTCCAAGGACAATAAGGACTTGAAGAAAAAGTAAACTTTTCCAGAGTTTCCCTTGGGGAAGTCTTTGTAGCATAGGATAGGAACGATAATTTCAATTCCACTAAATGGCAAAGAATTTGTGTTTAGGACTGAAGCTTAGGTAAGTTATTAATACTTAGGGTCTCCGTGTTCTTAAATTGTTAAAAAAACATCAAGTAATTCGCCAAGTTTAAAGTAACCTGCAAAAATTCAAATTCTTACAAACTCAAGTTAAAAGCCTTTAAGGAATAAAAAGATTTAAACACTACAGTAAGGAGAGAAAATTCTGTTCTTACTTTTTAAAACTCAACGCTTTGGTAGGACACACATCAATACATCCCCCACATCCGATACAGACGGTATTTTGTAGGCCAAAACTTCCTAGCGTAGGTTTTTTATTAACGTGAGCAAATGAAGCCACATCAATTCCCATTGGGCAAGCCTGAGTACAAAGACCAATGCCTGTGCATTTTTCATTCGCAGCCACTTGGAATTTAGATTTAGATACCCTTCCCGACAACTCCATAAACTTAGCTAAAGGACAACCATATCGGCACCAAATTCGAGTGCCCCAAAAAGGATAGGCTGCAACACCGATCACAGAGCCAAACATAAAATCGACAAAGAAATCTTGGATCGCTTGAATTTTTTGCAGAAGTCCGGGCATAGCAACTACCTTCATCGAATCAACCAGCAAGAGAACTCCGAAAAAAATGGCAAAGGCCATCACTGCCAATTGAATCTTGTGGTTTTTATTCGCAGCGTCTCCTCGGGGAGTTCCCTCTTTTACCCATTTTTTACCCCAAACGGTCACTCCTACAGTCTCGGCCAAATTTCCGCAGGAACAGATCCAAGAACAATAGCGCTTTCCAAAGAACCAAACAAAAACTGGAATCACAACGAAAAGATAAATGGCCATCCCCCAACTTTTAAATCCTGGATAAAGATAAACATGGGCCGCTTTTGAAGAATAAATCAGTTCATCTTGCCAAAAACTTTTGCCGGCCATGATAGGAGAAATCACATAAGGTATAAGGAAAAATCCAACCAACTGGACTAGAAAAATACTGGTAAACTTCTTTCTCTGGTAGGAACTTAGTGGTTGAGTAATGTTGGCCTTAAACGAATAACTATTTTTATTTTTTAGAATCACTTTTCCAGCAATGCTACAAACTACAGCGGTATACAACGCTGCATACCAAAAAGATAAGTTCTTTCCTAATAACCGCGTGTCAACGCCCGATCCTAAAAGGAATTCAGGATATTTATAAATGGCATAAAAACCAATTACGGAAGGAACAAACAGACAGATAAAAACCCATTCCACTTTTGAGCGTTTCATCACTATCTCCGAAATAAAAAATACGTTTTGGAACTCTGTATCTTATCGGTTTGATGGTAAACTTTATAAATCACTATCCGAGGACCTTATGAAATCTCTGAAATTTTCTTTCGAATTCACTCTCACATTATTACTTCTTTGCGTCATTTGCGAAGACAGCTTCGGCTATATTAATCCCAGCTCGGGTTATATTTTGTGGCAGGTCCTCTTAGGGGCCATCGTGGGACTATTATTTTTTGCTAAAAGAATCTGGTTTGGAGTTCGAGCCATTTTCGGTAAAGAAAAACACTCTGACTCTTCTAGTCATTGAAATTTGATTTCACATGGAAACATCTCACCCCGAATTGAGATCCTTGTCTCTTAGGGATCCCGATGGTTCGCTTTTTAACATCGAATCCCATCTCATTCGTCAAGTCCATGCCCAGAGCAAATCCTCTTGGGAAAAAATAAAAAAATCTCCGACTTTACAAAAATTCGTGAATGCCGGCTCGTTCGTGCGAAGTTGGGAAATGAATGATGTCGATATCGAACGTTTGTTCCAGGAATTTCCCCACGTTTTCTCTAATTCAACGGGTGATTTTTATTTAGGCCATGAAAAAATTCCCTTCGTCAGTTACCCCTATGAGTGGGCTCCGGAAATGCTCCAGACCGCAGGAGTGTTAACTTTAGATTTGGCAGAACAATTGGCCAACGAAAATCTGGGCCTCAAAGATGCAACTCCTTTCAACGTCCTTTTTTCAGGTTGCAACCCCATTTTTGTCGACTTGCTCTCTGTAGAGGCTAGAGATCCAAGAAATAGCCTTTGGGTCGCTTACTCTCAATTTTCTAAAACATTCCTCAATCCTTTGCTCGCCTACCAGCATTTGGGTATTCCACTGAAAAACACCTTTTTACTCTCCCGTGAGGGTTTGACTGCGTCCGCAGTATTCGAATTTGCTCCTTTGTTGAAAAAACTTCATCCCGCTTTATTTTCAAAAATAACTTTACCTGCACTGCTAGAAAACTGGAGTGATAAGAAATTGGGGTATTGTCCAGAAATGCAAAAGCTTATGGATCCTGAAAAAGCCCAATTCACACTAAAGTTTCTTCTAAGATCCGCAAAAAAATCAATCTCTAATTTAAGTTTTGATCACCATCACCACCGAACCCAATTCAAACATTACATGGGTAATGAAAGCCCCTACAGTAAAGAGAGTTTTGCCGCTAAAGAGATCCTCGTAAAAAAATGGCTATCTGAATTTTCTCAACTGAACGTTTTAGATGTGGGTTGTAATAACGGTCATTTCTCGAGATTAGCTGCGGCATTGGGCCGATCGGTTGTTGCCATTGATTCAGAAACTGAGCTCATTTCGAAAACCTGGGAATCCTGCCGAAAAACGCATCCCTCGATCTTACCTCTCATCATTGACCTAGCTAATCCCTCTCCTGCCTCCGGATGGAACAACGAGGAACATGAATCTTTCCTAAGTCGAGCCGAGGGAAAGTTCGATTGTGTCTTGATGCTAGCTGTGATTCACCACTTACTCACCACAGAGAGTATCCTCCTTCCCCATATCATTAAACTAGCTCATCGATTAAGTTCCGAATATGTGATTTTAGAATGGGTCGAAACCTCAGACCCCATGTTTCAACATCTAGCTAAGGGACGAGACTACAAACACCTAACGACTCAGTTTTTTGAATCCCAATGCTCACCTTATTTTCAGATAGCCACTAAAGAAACACTGCCCTGCAAAACTCGAACTCTTTACTGTCTTAAGCGGAAACCAGTTTAGACTCTAAAAGTTGACAGAAACTATCAATATCTTCCTGAGTCGTATCAAACGACATCATCCACCTGACCAAATCTTTTTCTTCACCGTTTTGCCACACATAGAACGGGAACTGCTCCTGCAAAGAGGCTAATATACTCTTGGGAACCCAAGCAAAAACTCCGTTAGCATCGACTGGATAAGCAATTTCCAGTTTTTTCATAGATCTAATTTTTTCCTTCAAATATTTAGCCATCTGGTTCGAGTGTTGTGCGCTTTTTAACCATAGTTCTTGAGTTAAGAAAGCCTCCAGCTGAACCGAAACAAATCGCATTTTCGAAGCTAACTGCATTGATTGTTTTCTTCGAAATTTAAAATGGTTTGCCAGATGCTCATTAAAAAAAACTACGGCTTCAGCTCCAAGAAGCCCCGCCTTAGTCCCTCCGAAAGATAAAACGTCTACCCCCACCTCTCTCGTGAACTCTCTAAAGGTCAAGCCTAATGAAACGGCTGCATTAGAAATTCGTGCGCCATCCATATGAAAATACAAACCATTCTCCTTTGCGATCCGAGATAAAGCTAAAAGCTCGGCGGGCTCATAGACGGTCCCAAATTCCGTACTTTGAGAAATCGAAATCACCTTGGGTTGAACATGGTGCTGATTTCCTGTCCCTTTAATTTTGGGCAGCAATTTTTCAGGCGTCAGCTTTCCCTGTATGGGCTCAACTGGAATCAGTTTACAACCCGTAATAAATTCGGGAGCTCCACACTCATCTTCATAAATATGTGCCATTTCCGAACAAAGCACAGCCTCATAAGATTGAGTACAAGAAGCTAAGGATAAAACATTAGCAGCGGTTCCATTAAAAACAAAATAAACAGCAATCCCATCTCCAAAATAATGTTCAAAAGCTTCCTCGGCTTTTCGAGTCCAAGGATCCTCGCCGTAAGCCGCAGCATGTTTGACATTAGCTTCCGAAATCGCTTTTAGAATTTCTGGCAAAATTCCAGAATTGTTATCACTGGCAAAGCCTCTTCCTGTTTTCAATGGATGACCTCAATTAAATTTAAAATGTTTTGCAATCTATCACAAAACGATATTTCACATCCCCTTTGACAGTTCTCTCATAAGCCGTATTTATCTCTTGAGCCGAAATTACTTCGACATCCGATCCAATGTTTTTCTCAGCACAAAAATCCAACATTTCCTGAGTTTCTTTAATTCCTCCGATTAATGATCCTGCAAGTCTTCTTCGTTTAAGGATCAAAGGAAAAGCACTTAATTGAGTTGAATCGGGTGGAACTCCAAGAAGCACCATAGTTCCATCTTTCTTCACCGTGGATAAATAGGTGTTCAGATCGTGAGGAGCTGATACGGTATCCAGAATCAAATCAAAATGATTCGCAAAAACTTCAGCTATGGCTGTTTTTTGGGTAGCAACAAAATGCTGTGCTCCTAGTCTTCTAGCATCAGCCTCTTTGTGGGGAGAATGGCTTAAAACTGTAACCTCGGCTCCCATAGCGGCTGCTAATTTAACCCCCATGTGACCTAGCCCACCCAACCCTACAATTCCCACTCGTTTGCCTCTCTCTGCATTCCAATGTCGAAGCGGCGAATAGGTCGTAATACCAGCACACAATAAAGGAGCAATAGTTTCCAAAGGAAGTTTGGAAGAAATCTTCAATGCATAATCTTCATCAATGACAATTTGATTGGAATAGCCTCCGTAGGTAGGAGTCTTTCCATCTTTTTCGACGTTGTTGTAAGTAGTCACCAAATGGCCTTCGCAATATTGTTCCTCATTCTCCTTACAACTCGGACAACTTCGACAGGAATCTACGAAACAACCCACCCCAGCTTTATCTCCCACTTTAAATTGCCTAACCTTATTTCCAATTTGTTTGACCTTTCCTACAATTTCATGGCCCGGGACCATGGGAAAAAGTGATCCTCCCCACTCATTGCGAGCTTGATGGATATCTGAGTGGCAAATTCCACAATACTCGATGTCGATGAGAATGTCGGTTGGCCCCACTTCTCTTCGCTGAAACGAAAAAGGGGCGAGCACGGAAGTCGCTGATTGAGCCGCATAGCCTTTAACTTGAATCATGGTGAGCTCCTTTTAAAGTCGAATAGGAATGTCAAATTTACTGAAAGGATAATTAAGCCTTTTACTCCAGGCAATCTGGAACTCTGTTATTTTTAACAAACAATATCAGCTACTTAATAGCGCCAAGGTGGACACGTTGCGTTATTTGTGATATCCCCACCACCTCCATGCGCATTTTACTACTCACACCCCCAATGACTCAGGTCAATACGCCCTATCCAGCTACGGCTTATTTGACCGGTTTTTTACGTTCCCGGGGGTTCCAGGCATTTCAAGCCGATCCTGCTTTAGAAATCGTCTTACAACTTTTTTCCCGATCCGGGCTGGAAGATATTTCCAAAGAACTTAAAAAGACTTTTTCTTCCCAATCCACGACTGTTCCCGAATCGGTCATTCATTATTTAAAATTCGAAGAGGATTACCTATCTACCATCAATGGAGTGATTAAGTTTCTACAAAACGAAGACCCCACTTTAGCTTATCGAATCGCCACTCAAAACTATCTGCCCGAAGGACCGCGTTTTAGAAGTTTGCAAGATCTTAACGTGACAGGAAATGACGGTTTACAATGGGCATTCGGAGCCTTGGGTGTTCAAGATAAAGCTCAACATTTAGCAAGTCTTTATATCGATGATCTTGTCGATGTTGTTAAAGATGGAATTGACTCGCGCTTTACCTTTTCACGGTATGGAGAAAAACTGGCCGCGAGTGCCCCGAGTTTTACCCCTCTGGAAAAGGCGCTCAACTCAACTCCCACATTGGTGGATCAATATCTGGATAACTTAACGACCTCCTATATCAAACAATTTGCTCCCGACGTGCTGGCTTTAACCGTGCCGTTTCCGGGAAATGTGTATGGAGCTTTTAGAATCGCAAAGCAATTTAAACGATTGTCCCCTCATACAAAAATCATTTTAGGGGGAGGATACGTTAATACTGAGCTTCGAAGCCTTAAAGAGCCAAAGGTTTTTGATTATATCGACTTCATTACCTTGGACGATGGTGAGCGTCCTATTCTCACTTTACTCGAAAACTTTTCTCACCCTGAAAAACCAGAGCGTTACCTACGAACTTTTGTCAGAGAAAACAATACAGTCGTCTTTAAATCTGATCCGTCTATCCACGATATCCCTTTTATGGAAGCAGGGGTTCCCACCTATGACGGTCTTCCGCTCAAGAAATATCTCTCCTTGGTCGAGCTTTTAAATCCCATGCATCGATTATGGTCTGACGGGCGATGGAATAAACTCACTTTAGCCCATGGTTGCTATTGGAAAAAATGTTCCTTCTGTGACACATCGTTAGACTACATCCATCGCTATGAGGTAGCTAGTGCAACTCATTTAGTCGATAAAATTGAACAGCTCATTAAAGAGACTGGCCAAACAGGTTTCCATTTTGTAGATGAAGCGGCCCCTCCAAAGACTTTAAAAGCTCTGGCTCAGGAACTTATCAAAAGAAAAGTAAATATTTCCTGGTGGACCAATATTAGATTTGAAAAAGCTTTTGACCCAGAACTCACTCAATTGATGGCACAAAGTGGTTGTATTGCAGTGAGTGGAGGGCTAGAGGTCGCTTCTGATCGGTTACTGAAACTGATGCAAAAGGGTGTCACGGTAGAACAAGTAGCTAAAGTCACTCACTGTTTCAGTCAAAATGGCATCATGGTTCACGCCTACTTAATGTATGGATTTCCCTCCCAAACCACTCAAGAAACGATCGACTCTTTAGATAGAGTCAGACAACTCTTTGCCTCTGGCTGCATCCAATCCGGGTTCTGGCATCAATTCTCTGCTACCGTGCATAGTCCTGTAGGAAAAATCCCGAGCTTTATGGAATTAAATTAAAATCTTTAGGTTCTAACTTTGCTCAAAATGATCTCTCCTATGAAGATATCGAGGGTGATAACCCAAAACCTCTATCCGCTGGACTTAGAAAAGCTATCTACAATTACATGCACGGTATCGGTTTAGATGAAGATGTGAGAAATTGGTTCGATTTCCCAGTGCCAAAATCAAAAGTTAGTCCCTCATTTGTTTCAAGAGCCCTTACTCCCTCGCGATAATCAGAAGAACTCAAAAAACTTTATTAGCTAATCTATGCCCCGATTGGTGGACGCTCTCACTGTTAATTTCTTAGACAAGGGTTTCCATTCAATACACCCGCTTTGAATCGAATCAGAATACGACAAGAATACCGCAGCTCTTCACGCAGCGAAAAATGGCCCAACTGATGCACTCTCAACTATCGGGAGACAACTCGGCTTAAAAAACTGGGTTTCATGGGGGGGAAATGTTCCAGTTACTATCCATTATAGCTTTATCCTTATTTTCGGTTGGAACTTTGAGTTCCGCGCTTGCCGAAAACTTTACTGTACCCACCGGCCCACTCTCGATCAGTAATTCAGGATTTATCATGGCTCCTAGTTCCATGATTCATCCCAATGAATACGCCACTGTGATTGAAGAAGGAAAAATAAAACACTTCACCAATATTCTTTTATCTCGTGGAGAGCCCATATCTGCTCGTGACTCAGATGGGGTATACAAAAAACTTAGTATCGATGCACAAACCGGCACTGTTTCATTTTCAGGGTCGAAAGAGATCACTCGTGCTGAGGTTTTGGCCGATTTACGAGCCTACTTCATGGCTCTAAAAATGGACCAGGATTCTCGAGTGCAAAAATTCATGACAAAATATTTTAAGGGTGTAGATGATTCAGCCGCGTCGCCTGCCCCCGCCATTGAAAATTCACCCACCTCGCCTAACACTCACCAAGACAACACACAGGAAACGCCGCCTTCAAGACCCAGGGAGACCTCACCTGACACAAGAAAGTCACCCCCTCCTTCTCTTCCGATAGATCCAAACCCATCAAATGCGCCTCAAAAAAGAAATTTACCTGACGAGAATGAAAAAAAAGAACCCCAAGCCGAATCTAAAAACCCGTCTTCCCAACCCATCAACAAGTTTAATAAAAGATTTCAACTGACCACTTTTAGTAAGGCTCAAAAAAGAAAAATAAATCGCAATGGCCAAATCACTTTGGAAGGAAGTGGCTGTGGAGCTAGTTTAGTCTCACGAGTTGAAACAGATCAGAAAAACAATGAAAACGAAGAGATTTGCAAAGTGGGATTCTTGACCGCAGGACACTGCATTCCAACTCAATCGGAACTTTCCCTAGGGGGAGACCCCAAACGACCCGCTCTGGATAATTTACGACTGGAAACCCCTTCCGGTATTACTATCTCAGCATCAGCCAAAGACATTGACGTAGTTTTGAGTGAGCAATTTAATGGGCGAAAAAGATTTGTCTCAAACGGTCAAGGGCAACAAGTATTAGTCGATAGACAATCTGTAAAAGACGACTATGCCATGATCTTTTTTCAAATCGCTTGTTCGGCGGTAAAAGAGGATGAGCTTTCTCATTTTGCTACAAAGCCCATGTCTCAAGGAGATAAGCTCAGTGCTATCACACAGAATAACACAGAAGCTCAATCATCATTTCTGGGACGCAGTTCCGATGAGCCCAGCAAAGTTCTAACCCGACTCGCTGACCTAGGCAGTGTCCAACCCGGCGACTCTGGGGGCCCCGTATTTAACGACCGGGGGGAATTGGTTGGAGCTATCTCAAACATTATAGTTAATGCAAATGCACCCCTCTCGAGTGCTCACGGCATGACGTTTGAGGCGGAAGGAATCCGTTGGGCGCAACAACAGATCGAAAAACATCATGGAGTGAAACAAAACACTCCCTCTAAACCCCAACAAAATCATGAGTTTTGTGATCCCGAAACCGGCATTTGCCAAATTCCCCCAACGTCTCCTAGCCAAAGACCTGGGCTAATCTTTCCGAGAAAAGAAAATGCCCTGCTTCCAAGAATCAATAACGGCATCAACAATGTATTAGATCGTTTAATTCCCAGGCGCACTGAAGGCCCTCTGATTGAAGTAGGTCCGGTGAAGGGAAGAGATCTTGAGAAAATCAAGCAGCATGCTAAGCAACAGGGATTTCGTCAAGTTGTGGTAAGGTACGGAAACGATTTACAATGCCCCCACTGCAAAAATCTAGGAGACAATTTAAAAGAAGTTTTTAAAGACAGAAACGATGTTTTAATTATTAAAGTTGAAGACTCTCGTCCCATTCCTAATCAAGGGATCCCACAATCAGAATTGATTTCGTTAGATGAAAATGGGAATTGGAAACAGCAAGGAAACACACAAGTCGGAAGCCATGATGCCAATGGAACTAGTAAAGCAATTCTATACCGATCTTTAATGGATAAGTTTAGTCCAAGACAACATTCGCCAAGACAACCCGCTCAAGAGGGTCAGACGAACCCTGGTCAGAACGAGGAAAGAGATTTTGAGTGTGTTTCGATTGGGGGCGCCTTTAGACCCCAACACAAACAAGCAAAACAGCCTCTGGGAGCAGGATTAGTGCCCAGTTTGGAAATCTGTAAAAAAGTTATTAGCGCTTCTAGAAACGGAGTCGTGTGCTCAGCTACAGGTCGCGATGAAGGATATAAACCCACTTACTTAAGCGGAAAGACTCTATCGCGGGCTGATTACGGTTATGTGGGAGGGTCCTCAATGACTCTCGAAGCCTGTCTTTTTGCTACCGAACACTCTCTTTCGAGTCACGTCTGCTACTATGGCGGAGAAATACGAGAATCGGTGGCCACAGAAACAACACCTGGTTGGTACGCTACCCACCCTACCGGAGACCGAAGCCAAAAGGGTGGTCCTTTCGCTTCTCTTAGAGAGTGTGTCGGAAGTTTCAGAGGAACCGCTAGAAGTGCGTCTCCTCCCCCAAAAATCCAGATTCCAAAATCCGATGATTCGAAAAGAAATCCTTCACCCTCAGATTCCAATTCTAAAAAAGAATCTGCAACTCAATCTTCTCATGTCATTCCTTCGGTCACAGAAGGTCACCGTCTTATCAAAAATAATTGCACCAGTTGTCATGATGGAAAAACAGAAAGACCATTACCCGATTGGCTCACTCAACCGGGAGAATTCGAAAGACGACTCAGTAGCTCAGATCCTACCGAAAAAGCGCGAGCTCAATCGATGGTCAAGATTTTAGACCGTGTGCTTAATACCGATAATAATATGCCTCCCAAGTCAGCTGAGGAACTTAGAAAAAATTTTGATAAAGATCCAGAAACTGAAAAGTTTAAAGCTTGGATTTCCCAAAAAAGCAAAGAAATCTCAACACACTCCCCTCAAGATCGAAGTCACAATCAATCCAGTCGAAGTCAGGCCTCAACTCCGTTCAAGCCAGCCAACAATGCCATACATTTACTCCCTCAGGAGAGAGAAAGAGTTTACCGGTCTATTCTACCTCAAGTTGAAAATGCGGAACTTGCGGCAGTTTTGAAAGATCCGAATACTCTCTTTTTCGACAAATCGGTCATGGTCCCAGGATATCAAGATCCTAGTCTGCCTGTAGCCGGAGTAAGAACTACAGAAGAAGGATTTCGAGGAGCGGGCTTTGCTTCTAAGGCCAATCAACTTTATCTCAATAAGGAGGGTCATCTCAGAATGTTCCATAGTGGGGTAGGTTTAGAGGGAGCCACCAACAGTGGAACCTTTCATTTCATTCACTTACCCAAAGATGCCAATGGAAACCTTCAAAAAATAAAAGTATCCAAGAAAATAATTCCTCCTGATGAAACCTTCACTTACGATTGGGAATTCCCGGTAGGAACAGTTTCAGGTGAAGTGGTGGTTAACAAAGACTCTCAAGGCAATCTTCAAGTATTAGAAATCCGAACTCGAAAAAAAGACCAACCTAATGGATCTTGGGCTCCGGATATCATGAGACCCTATCCCACAGCCGGTTCACTGAGAGAAAAATTGTCCTCTATTGCCAAAAACTCACCCGACTTAAAACCAGAAGCTGAGCAATTGTTAATGCACCTGAGTAACCCCAACCGATTGTCAGCTGTACAAATTTCGAGAGATGGCTATCAGAAAGGTAATTTTTCCACAAGTGGAGGGACCGACTGGCTCCCCAACATGTCGGGAACCATGATCAAAACTTTGTTAGCAACTCCTTTCAAAAGCACTTTGGGCATTGAGTGGGATCGTTCTTCGAATCAGGTTGCTTTTGCGCCTACCACCCAGCAATCGAATGGCATCGTTGCGCAAAACTCCCATACCGGAGCAACTCGAGTCGACAGGCAAAGCTGCGCCAAATGTCACGAAGACTCTAATCAACCCATCAGAAACTTTTTTAATAGCAACCACCCGGATTATTACGGCTCCATCGTAGCCTACGGAAACCTTCCGGGAAGTGATAAAAATCTAAGATTTACGATTTTTGATCAAAAGCATTTTAGGAATTTTGGAACCGATGGACACGGAGACAATCGTAAGATTAACGAATCTCTTAGGCCTATCTTAGATGAAAGGTAAGCTTTCAATTTCCAAAATCGATCACTTTATTGATTGCGGCTCCATTGAGAGCTCGAACATGAAGTAAGTAGTCCCCTCGAAGTTTAGGATCTAGAACCACCGTTTTACTGAAGTTAATCTTTTCAGTTTTACAGTCTCCCATCTGTTGATTCACCACTGCTATCGGCTGAACCACTATCGTATTTTCATTTTGGCTTACCCTTACCTCTTTGAGTTGAGTGCAGGCATCAACAAAAGTTCCAGTCAAAACAATTTTGTTTCTTTCAGGACTTTCCTCAGACTCATGAGCCTCATCTTTAACCAAAACAGCATCGCTCACCGGAGCATAAAGAAACTCATCTTGTTCAAGCGTTCTTGCCAAATCTATCTTTATTTTACCTATTGTTTTTCCTGAGCTGGCATCACGAATTTGATAATCCCCAGGCTTATCCACAATTCCTAAAGTGACAACTTCAGAGTAAGGAACAATCATCATCAAACAGAACCCTAAATAAACATAGGCCTGCTGTTTAACGGTTATGATTTTTTGATCAGGATCAACAACTACTGAATTACTAGCGATTTTATAACAACTGTTCCTGAGCTCACCTCCAATGGCTAATTGCACACGATCGTTGCTATCAAACCCCATAGGGACAAAAGATTTCTGAATAGGGACCTCAACTAAAACCGGATTTAAGGTTGTATTTCCCAAACTGTGTTTTGAGGCTAACATCAAAACAATCACACCTAAGAATACTCGATAAATCATTTCCCCTCCCTGTTCACTTATCAAT
>OMIX01000017.1 GCA_900299195.1 Deltaproteobacteria bacterium | reverse complement strand
GTAGCTCGATACACGTCGGCCATACCGCCACTCGCGATTTTCTCCCAAAGAGTGTATCTCTCGTTTAATTTTTCAGGTCTATCGGCCAATGGTGTTCCTTGAAAAGTTCATAAGTCTTCAACTTCTTATCGGCATTTCCGCAGAGTTAGATTAGCGCATTGCACACGACAAAACCCTATCCATAATGCATCGCTCCAATCTCGAAATCTGTTCTTAAATTTCATTTTGTCCATCGACTCTTTTACTGGGAAGCAGTATAGTGAGGCCGGTTAGACCTATTGTGTTAATTTTTTCGGGGGTAGAGTAAACCATGGCAAGTGTAAATCCCATCCGTGGCGCGATGAATCGTCTCATGGGGATGTTCTCCAGTGATTTAGCGATCGACTTAGGAACTGCAAATACTTTGGTGTATGCGAAAAATAGAGGCCTCATCATAGATGAACCCTCTGTAGTGGCAGTTCACAAAAATCCACGAGGAGGTCCCAGCCGAGTTTTAGCTGTGGGTCGCGAAGCCAAAGAAATGTTAGGACGAACTCCAGGCAGCATTGTTGCTATTCGCCCCATGAAAGATGGAGTGATCGCAGACTTTGAAGTCACTCAAAGCATGCTGAAATATTTTATCGCAAAATCTCATGAGAAAATTACTTTGGTTCGCCCAAGAATCATAATTTGCGTGCCTTTTGGAATCACTCAAGTAGAGCGAAGAGCCGTAAGAGAATCGGCCCAATCTGCCGGCGCTAGAGAAGTTTTTCTGATTGAAGAACCGATGGCTGCCGCTATTGGAGCTGGATTACCCATTACGGAACCCTCTGGGAATATGATTGTGGATATCGGTGGAGGAACCACTGAAGTAGCTGTGATCTCTTTAGGGGGAATCGTATACTCTCAGTCGGTTCGTGTTGCGGGTGATAAGTTTGATGATGCTATCGTTAACTATATCAAGCGCCAATACAACTTGCTCATTGGAGAAAGAACCGCAGAGCAAATTAAAATCGAAATTGGAAATGCCTTCCCCTTCGATGAAGTGAAGTACTGCGAAGTCAAAGGTCGAGACCTAGTCGTAGGAAGCCCAAAAACCGTCACTGTGAGTAGCGATGAAATTAGAGAAGCTCTAGTCGACCAAGTTAATATTGTCGTTGATGCGGTTAAACAAGCTTTGGAGAGAACTCCACCTGAACTAGCCGCTGACATCGTAGACAAGGGAATCGTTCTAGCTGGAGGAGGATCTCTTTTGGCTAACTTTGACATTCTCATCCGAGAGCGTACAGGTCTTCCGGTCATGTATGCCGAAGATCCGTTAAAGTGCGTAGTTATCGGAAGCGGAAAAGTTCTAGATCAGTTAGACCTCTTAAAATCGCTCACTATCGAGTAGTTTCGGTTTAAGAGTCGCACCTCTTTTAGGTGTAGAAACTTTTGACAGTTAGGCTTGAATTTCAAGCCTTGAACCCTCAAAGTTTCTACACCTTTTTTATTTAAGAGTTCCTTAAACTTAAGCTGTTTTGAATTAGCATTGTCTAACTCCCAATTAAAAGAGCACAATCTCTCAAGCTAAATATCTGGCCCAGAACTTGGACTCTAATCCATCAAACAGGTGAATTATGTTCAAACCAGCCATGAGTACCTTGGGTGTCCTATTTTGGGGCGTGAGTCTTTTTGCACAAAATCCTCCAGCTCTTCCTAATGATGTTAAGGATTTCTACTTGAAGTTAAACGACAGATTTCAAGGACTCACTCAAAACTTACAAACACCGGACGAAATTTCTTTAACTTCTAAATTGTTAAAATCTCTTCTAACCTCCTTCCATAAAAAGGAACTGAGTAAGAATGCTCATTTAAAGGAGCTTGATCTCACTCCAGAAATCAAAAAGAAATTATTTTCACTATTAAAAAAGGACATCAAGGAACTCAAAGAAACCGATCCTATCACATTAGAAAAGTTGGAATTGGCTATTGAAAAATCGGGTCGACTTCCTAAGGACGATCCAAACAAAATCTCAGAAGAGGAAAAGATAAAACTCATTGCTCTTATTTTGACTCATGCAGAAAAATCCATCACTGGGCAAAAAGAAACTGAAACTGCAATCGAAGGATTGATCAAGAAATTTCAAGAAGATCCTATTTTTGAAGAAACAAAGAAATCCGACAAAAAAGGTTTAGATCTCTTAAGTGAACTTATCCAAAGAGGAATTGCCAACCCTGAAAAGTTAGAAGCTTTGTTAGGCCCCATCCAACAACAAATCTTTACCTTTGAGAAATCAAAACTAAGTCCAATTCAACAGGCTAATATTCCAAGTTTTACGGAAGCCTTGTCCAACATAAATAGGCTGTTTCCTCAAGCTCCAGATTTTCCTGGTAGGGGACTCGCTCTGAATCCCTATCGAGGCGAAACCGGTGCTAACCCCCTCATCTCTGGGGGGCGATTTGGGGTGCCTAGAGGGGGTAGTATTCCCATAGGAATGACTTCTCCCACACCACGAGTTCAAGATACTCCCGATTTAAAAATTTGCACCGACGAAATTCGATCAAAAAAATTCAATGTCGAATTGCAATTAGGAAACTCATTGTGTGCTAGTACCCCCATCGCCAAAGATCCCAAAAAGACCTTAGAAAACTTCAGAAGAGATCCGAAAGCGCAATGTGAAGTCAATTTGGCCTCAGCCCTTCATTGTGTCGAAGGGAAAGTGGGTCTAGTCGGTAGAACTATCATGACTAACATGGGGAATCTGGCCACACCGGCTAAAGTAGTCCAGATAGGTTCGGCCGATCGCATCTCGGGTCCATCGGTTCAAAATGGAAATCCGGATCTCATTGTATTAAGCGTAGAGGTTCCTTGTGAGTCAGCATTAAGGCTGCAAGTGGCTCGAGTGCCCAGTCCTGATGAAATCCAAGAATTAGCAGGCCAAGATACTTTTCCAATTGTGATGCAACAAAACTCAACGATCAATGCATCCATTCAAGGAAGTAATAAAGCCACCATCGCCGCTTCTGGCCGATTTGACACAGACTCTAACGGTAACTTGGGCAACTACATCCGATTCAACTCGAACAGCCGTTTCAATAGCAGTTCTGGATTAGATGTGGGACCTCAATTAAGTTCCAAAGGACTTTCATTTGATTCTAAACGAATTAATAGTGGGGACTCTGGAGGAGCAGCGCTGACTTGCAAATTCAAGAAAGATGATAAATCAACGATAGAGGACATTTTATTTGTAGGGGCTATTTCCCATATCAACGTGACCCACAACCAAGACGAGGGTAAGGAAGGCGGAATCGCTTCGGGTAATTCCCTATTAAATCTCAGCAGGCTGTTTTATCCCGCATCGACGGATGGACATCGTTTTGCCGATAACAACAGACAAGATTCTTCCACACAGAATAATAAAACCCACTAATTCATACCTAAGGATTAATCACGATCCTTCATTAGGTCCCCACGAAGGGGTGAAACACTCTTTGTCAGGTGGAGATATTTTGGTTTTGTGAGTGCTATCTACCGTCATAACATAAACGCTGTAGTGGCCATCTTCATTATTTGCAAAAGCAAAATGCCTTCCAGTGGGTGCCCAAGAGGGATTTTCACTATTGATTCGTCTTCGTGGACGGCTTTCACCCGCGGTCATTCGAGTTAAGTTATTGCCATCGGGGTCAATCATATAAATATCGAAATTTCCCTCGCCTGTTCTCTGTGCTGCAAATAAAATTTTATCGCCACGAGGGGACCAAGAGGGGCTTGCGTTATATTGGCCCGCAAAAGTAAGTTGGTTTGCAATTTTAGTTGCGATATCCAAAACGTAAATCATCGGATGGCCTGTTCTTGCGCTTGAAAATACAATCTTTTTTCCGTCGGGGGCCCAGCTTGATTCCACATCAAACAGTAATGAAGTTTGGTTCGACTGAAATCCATCTCCTAACAATCGCTTCCATTGAATATTTCGGCTTAAAGGCTCGGGTTCTCCGCCGTCTTTCGAAAGAAAATACAATTCCGGTCTTCCGGTAAAACTTAAGGTGGCCACCCCTTGATTGGAGGTGGGGCTCCAAGCTGCTCCACTATTCATCCCTTCCCGAGAAGAAAGAATCTGTCGTTTGCCATTAGTAAGATCATGCTTTTTTAAAACAATGCCTCGAGTTCTTAAGTTGGGTCGATTGACCCACTCATATTGAGAATAAGTAATATTTTTACCGTCTCGCATCCAAGTAGGTGTCGTCGATAAAGTTTTATCAAAAGTGAGTTGGGTTAAATTTCTTCCGTCGGGATCCACTACATAAACCTCCTTTGGAGGTGGAGTAGTGTAGGGATATTTCCAGCAACTCATCAAAATCCGGCTCGTAAAAAGCCCTTTTTCACCAGTTAACTCCGCCAAGATATCTTCGGAGATTGTATGAACTAAACGATAATACTGGGCTAAAACCGATTGATATTTTTTTCCAAAAATCCTTTTTTGACCGGGAACATCATATAAGTGAGCTTCGACATTAAGTTTTCCATTAGAGATTGAATAGGCCAACTTCAAAGCAAAAGCAGCCCCGGCAGAGGAAAATTCTTCATAGCTTATTTTATTGTAGTCTTGAGGTAAGTCAGATTTGGCAAAATCGGCCTCTGAAATAAAATCAAAAAGATTACTAAAAAGCAGATCCGATTTAAGTTGCTCTCGAACATTTCTAGCGGTCTGCGGATCGGTAGCGCCTCCTTCGGCTGCAGGATGAACCTGGCCCATCGCAATTTTAGCCCGTTTCACATTGGCTCCACTCACAGTCAAATAGATCGTTCCCCAACTGGGAAGTGAGAACAACACTAAAAATAGAACCCATTTCATCTCTAACTCCTTCGTTAAGGCTTAAAAGTAATTTGAAAACCCTCTTTCAGCAACGAAATATCCTCTGGAACAGGAAGTGGCTGAGAAGCATCAATGGCTTGTAACACGGCAGAGTCAAAGAGTGGATCGGAAGAAGCTTTAACCACTCTTCGAGCTTTCACCCTCCCGTTGGGATAAACTTCTAAATAAATATCAGCAACAAGCGCTCCCTTTTTTTGCTGCCACAAATAAATGTTAAAGTGCTTTCGAATCGCATCACTCACTAAAGCTCGGTACTGATCACTTGCAGTACCTATCATTCCAACGGAAGAGTTGCCCTGAGATAACCGATTTCCAGCTAATTTGCCACGACCCCTCTGCCCGGCCTTTTCAGCCAGTGCCTTTAATGCCTGTTCGCGACGGGCTTCGTCTTGGAGTCGCTTGAGTGCCTTAGATTGTTCCTCTAATTTTTCTTTTTTTGATTTTTTATCAGCCTCATCTTTCGTCATTTTTTTATCTGGCAGCTTCATGAGGTCAGGAGGAGTGACAGGAGCCTCTGGTTTGGCCACTGGAACGGCCGGCTTTTCTACCACGGGTTGACTCATGTCGATGTTGCCCATGTCTTTCGGCAACTGATCAGGCAGAGCTACCACATCAACTTGGATGAAACTTTGATAGGGTTCTTTAATTTCTTTTTTCTGAAACAAAGAGACTCCATCCATCCAATGGAGACTGATCAAAACAAACAATACTGCCAAATGAGCTCCCACAGAAATGACCAGAGATGAAATGGGAACGTTGACAAAATTTTGAGTGGTTGAAGTTGAACTCATATTAAATTTTTTAGTTTATTTACCCGGAGGCAAAGTCACCAAACCAATTTTATTGATCCCGGCGTTTTTAACTGTTGCCATGACTTCAGCTACAAAACCGTAAGTGAGTCCGCTATCGGCTCGAATGTAGATTTCCTGTTTGTCTCTAGATTTATAATATTGTTGAAGCTTTGAACTTAAAGCGGCAAAAGGAATCTCTTCTTTTTCCAAAAAAATCTTTGCTTCTTTCGAGATGTTCAATGTCACTGGAGACTCACCTTTGGGCAAAGCTTTTCCTGAGGCTTTAGGTAATTGAATCGGAATTCCACTCTCTAGCATAGGAGCAGTGACCATAAAAATCACAAGCAGCACCAACATCACGTCCACAAGCGGAGTGATGTTAATATCAGCTACGGGACCATTATCATCTGAACCGCTTCTAAATCCTGCCATAAGAGGTTTACTCAGTTTGCTAAAAAGTTTCTCTTCACAATATTAAGAAAATCGGCACCAAAGTTCTCCATTCGAGCACGAATACTTCTTAATTTGTTATTGAAGTAGTTATAGCCCATCGTAGCTGGAATAGCACAGGCTAACCCCACCGCAGTTGCGATGAGAGCCTCAGCAATACCAGGAGCTACCGTGGCTAGGCTAGCGCCTCCTTGAGCCCCGATATTTTGAAAAGCATTCATAATTCCCCAAACCGTTCCAAACAATCCAATAAAAGGGGCTGTGCTTGCGGCCGTTGCCAGAAAGGTCATGGAACTCTCAAGTTTTAAAGTTTCCCTTCGAGAAGCTGCATTGAGAGATCTTTCCAGATTTTCGATCGAGGATTGGGGAGGAACCAATGACCCTAAATCGGTAGTCGTGTTGTCCTTTTGAGAAGACTTTTGTCTCTCTTTGTCCCTAAGTCTTTGCAGCTCCTTGTATCCCGCTTGAAAGATAGTTGCTAGCGGAGTGGCCGGATATCTTTTCGATTCAGAGTAAATATGGTCCATGCTTTTTCCACTCCAAAAGACCTCAAGAAAATTCTCAGTACTTTCCTCGGCCTGACCCAAAACCTTCCATTTGTGAACAATGATGGCCCAACTTAAAAGAGAGAAACCTATGAGAAGCAGCAAAACCCCCATCACAATAGGACTGGAGTTAAGAACAATTTCCAGCATATTCAATGAGGTAGCTCCCTCTTTAGGTGCGGGGGTTGCGGCCAATGCTTGAGTTGAAAGATATAAAATGTGTTGATTCATGTGTAAGAAATGTTTGCGAAAAAGTTAAGCTTTAGTGTAAGAGAACCCCATCCCAGCGTCAAGGAGTCGAGATGCGTCAAAAAATAATTCATGTTATTGGAGGTGGCCTTGCCGGCAGCGAAGCCTGTTACCAAATAGCGATGCGCGGCATTCCGGTGGTGCTTCATGAAATGCGTCCCCAAAAAACGACTGAAGCTCATACGACTTCCCATCTGGCTGAATTAGTTTGTAGCAACAGCTTTGGATCGGTGTCCCCCCACTCAGCTTCTCGAATTCTTAAAGACGAATTGAAAGCTTTAGGAGGGTTCGTTTTATCCGTGGCTGAAAGTATAGCTGTCCCCGCCGGAGCCTCTTTGGCGGTAGACCGCATCAAATTATCCCAAATTATTACAGAGACGTTGGAAAACCACCCTTTAGTGACAATCCATCGCGAAGAAGTAACGGAACTTCCCCAAGATGCCATTTGCATCTTGGCCACGGGCCCTCTTACCTCCAAAAATCTTATTCAATCGCTTACCCCTATTTTTGGAGACAATTCCCTTTATTTCTACGATGCCATTTCACCGATTATCTCCACAGATAGCTTAAACCTAGAAAAAATGTACTTCGCTAACCGATGGGATAAAGGGGACTCTAAAGATTTTTTAAATATTCCTCTCTCCGAAGCAGAGTACAATGAATTTATCGACGATATTTTAGCTGCAGAAGTTGTTCTTCCTCATAATTTCGAAGAGGAAAAATATTTTGAATCTTGCATGCCCATTGAAGCGATTGCCGCTCGAGGAAGAAAAACTTTGGCTTTTGGTCCCATGAAGCCGGTAGGTCTGAACGATCCCAAAACAGGAAAACGCCCTTTCGCAGTCATTCAGCTACGCACCGAAAATCGTCACAAAACAGCTTATAACTTGGTCGGGTTTCAAACCAAATTAAAATACAAAGAACAACAACGCATTTTTCGAAAACTGCCTGGCCTTGAAGAAGCTGAATTTTTGCGTTTGGGAAGCATGCATAGAAATACCTATGTGGATTCTCCCCGCTTATTAAACTCGAATTTGCAAATCAAATCTCAGCCTCAACTATTTATCGCAGGTCAGCTCACTGGGACGGAAGGCTACTTAGAATCCACAGCCACCGGACTGATAGCTGGAGTCAATGCCGCCCGTTTATTTCGAGATCAAAATGCTCTCAGCTTACCCGAGCAAACTATTTTGGGGTCACTCCTTCAAACTATTACTGACCCCGAGAGAATCGACTTTCAGCCGATGAACGTAAATATGGGATTGTTTCCGCCCCTAGAAGATTTTAAGGGTAAAGACAAAAAACTAAAAAACCAACTTCTGTCTGAAAGAAGTCAAAGCCAATTGAAACTATGGTTGAGTGAGATCGATTGGGGCTTTAAACCTAACTTCGACTAAAAATTATTACTGATCGGTTGATTGTAGGCTTTTGGAGTCGCTTTAAATCCATGACTGTGGCCCGAATGACTTTCTCCGCCACTCTCTCCAGCCCCCCCAGAGGGTTCAGATGAAGGAGGTGTAATATTGTTAGCAGCTCGTTCGTCTGCCAAATCTCTTCCCTTTAGAATTCTTCCCAAGTTTGAAGGTTGATTATTTCGCGTGGGTATTTGAGAAAGCCTATTAGCATTAGTCGGTCGATCGATGAAACGGTCTACCGACTTACTTGTGGGAACATTAGACAATTGGGCCTCTACCGTTTTTGTAGTCGCTTCAATGGTATTTAGAATAGCCTCTCGGGTTTTATCCCTATTTTCACTCGATTTTTTATCTGACTCTGCTCGTGCTTCATCTAATTTTTTGGAGTTCTCAGCAACAGCTTTCACCACTTCCACCGATCTGTCTGGCTGCTCCATAATTTTATTCATGGCCTCGATGCCATTTTTAGATAGTTCCTGAACGTTCTTGGTCGCTTCTTGCCCGGTCTTTTGCAACTGCTCGACTGTCTTTTGTCCATCTTCTAAAATCTTTTTAGTGAGTTCGTTAGGCTTGTAC
>OMIX01000016.1 GCA_900299195.1 Deltaproteobacteria bacterium | reverse complement strand
CATTTATTTGAATTTTTCTGATTTTTTTTCAAACCTCTGGAGACTCTCTTTCTCTCGAGATTTGGTAGTCATGGCAAAAGTTACAGCCATTAATAACTCAGTTCTTTCAGCTCCCTCCGAAGTTTTTGTAAAAAATAGAGGGCCCAAAAGAGGAATTGATGAAAAGAATGGGACGCCCTCTTTTTCTTTCTCAGTATTTTGTTTTACCAATCCGGAGAGAACTACCGTTTCTCCATCGAGGGAATTCATTTTTGTTTTTAGACTTCTTCTGTTGAGAGATGGAATGCCTTGAGCATTCTGCGAAGAAATCAGCTCTGAAATATCAAGATTGATATCGGAAGAGATGTGAATTTTGTCGACGCTTTGAGGAAGAACTTTGGCGGTCAATCCATAACCCTTCCATTCAATCCTCCTATAAGACTGACCAAAGTTTTCAACGCTGGTCGCCACCGGAAATTCTCCTCCCGAATGAAAGACCGCTTCTTCTCCCAATCGTACATACAGGTCTGGGTTTGCCACTACTTTTGCCCAGCCCTCTCGCACCAAATGATGCAACCAAGCCTGCCCCGTGACTAAAGCTATTTCATAGTTCAACCCAGTGCTCGCCGCTTCACCCACCCACTTTGCAACTCCCGAAACTTGTAAAGCATCGGGCCACCGAAACCCGCTACTTTGAGAAAAAGCTTCATCTAACTCTAAAAACTCTAACGAGATTTTAACCACTTCCCGATCCGGGGCGACCGAAGGGGTTTCAGCTTCCGATGCAATCACTCTCACATCATATCGCAATTCTTTTCCGTCTTCAGTCCACACACGAACCGTACTATGCCCACGAGTTTTTCCTATCAGCAACAATTGAGAATTTGAAAGTGATTGAGCTTTGACAACTTTACTGTTTCCAATCGCAACCCGACTGAGTTTTGAAATGTTGAGAGTTCGACTCGAACTTAATCCCATTCGAATCACTTGGCTTTTAGGCTCCGAAACTGCAGAGAGAGTTATAGGTAACAACAAAATTACACCCAAAAGCCTTTTTAATTTTTGATAGGACATTAGAAAAGGCTTGAGCAAACAGGAAGCCAAAAAGGCCAGCTTGGGCAAGCTGGCCTTATGATCGGGCTTAGGGGTATTTATGGTCTTTTGAGACCATTTAGGAAACTAAAATGTTTTTATCTTATAAGCCCTCGATTCCTAACTGGTGCTGACTGTTCTGACTTCTCAACCAATTTCTGTTATCTGAACGAGTCGCAACGTTAACGTACTGAGAGATCAAATTGTCACCCATGTAACCTCCCGCATGGGTAACTCCTACCACTACCAACGCTCCCCCCACATCTGCGAAGGCCGGTCCACCAGAATCACCAAAACAACTTCCAGCGCGATTACTGGGGCCTAAGATTCCTCTCGCATAGTTTCGAGGAGTGAGAAAATTGAGATAATCGTCAACGCCCGCTAATACGTTAGTTCCAGTTCTTTTAACTCCGGAACCTCGACGAGTTTCTAAGTTATTACATCCTAAGCCCACCAATCTTAAGACATCGCCTGCAGTGGCTCGGTCCCCGATTCGGTGAATTTGCTCAGGCTTAGCTGTATTGGGTTCAAAAATTAAAAATCCAATGTCATGAGGATCATCGACTGATCCTGAACCCATCACTACTTTTTCGTAAGTTGAGAAAGTCCCTTCAGAAGTGACAAAACTGTATCTTCCCGATTTTGGCAAACAATGAGCTGCGGTCAACACGGCTCTGTCACTGACAAAAGTCCCAGTACAAATTCCAGATCCTTCAGGCAAAACAACCATCCCTACCCCAGGATAATCTGAAGTGAGCTGGATGCTCGAAGTTGAAGGTTCTGGTAAAGACATGGTTAGGTTCATTCGTCCACAACCTACCAATGCTAGACTTGCTAACACGAGTGCGACAAAACGCACATATCCGCCAACGTACCTATACATTTTTTTGACCCCTTGTTAAAAGGATCCCGGTCACGTACCACTGCCCGATCGAAACCGAGTTTTCCCTGACTGGTTTGACTAAATTGCAATGGGAGGGCCAGTGATTCTGAGAAAATTTAAGTCATTGAGATTGTGGTAAATATTAAAGTATCCGTTCAGTATTCATCCATCCGTAGAAGGGTTAGTCAGCTGTCGAGGTTTTTGACAAAGGTTGATCCGAAATAAAATTGTTTCTACTTTTTCAGCAAGTTAGCTTCTCTAAAACTTAGACAGAAGGAATAAAATTTAGAAGTTGCCCTTCCAAATAGCAAATAATGCAATGTTTTTTCACTAAAACACACAATTCAGCGTCTAACCTTGAGACGAAAAACACAATTTCAAATGCTAAGAAAATTTGTCCTAAATATCGAGATTTTCACACAATAACGGTTTCAGAAAGAATACAAGTGTTCAAGGTTCTACAGAGATAAGTTTTATGTGCCCCCGACAGGAATCGAACCTGTAATTAGGGATTAGGAATCCCTCGTTATATCCATTTAACTACGGGGACAAGAGCTTCCAGAATGTATCGAGAGTTACACCAACAATCAAACGATTCTTTGACGACATGGGTAAACTCCCTTAGGAATAAAGCATGGATAGGAAACGGCTCTTTGGCTTGGGGTTAGCCCTTTTTTCAACCCTTACTCTTAAAGTCATGGGTCAACACAAGTCTACAGAAACTCACTTCGTCATTCCCATTCCTAAAATAAAATCCGCCAACCCAAATAGGCCACTGGCTAACATGAATCGAGATTCCTTAATCTACATGATCACGGCCTTCATTAACCCTCTAGAGGGAAATCTAAAATGGGTTGAGGGAGATTCTCACAGTTCACAGGATTGGGGCTTGATTTCTGATTCAACGGTTGCGTCCCAAAGCTATTCCAGTTTTCAAAAGGCTAGTCGCGCCACTTCTGCCTCTCAAACTTTCTCTATTTTTAAAAATCTTTTAAAGACCAAGGCCTACACTGAGGTTCGCGCCTGGCATCACTCAAGATACCCAGTGCCAGATACAGTTGCAGAACTTGAACAGCTTTACTCTTTTTCAAAGTGGGATTTGGAGCTCATTAAAAATAGTTCAGTGAAAGGAACCCAAAGACTGATTTACAGAAATCGAAACTCGTTTCCGAAAATTTCGATTGCCCAGACTCTATCTGAAAAGGGATCTACGATCAGAGAAACGGAAATGATTATCCCTAGAGAAGACTTAAGTGGCCAATTCGATTTTTACGCCTACAACGAAGTGGGACAACTTTCTAACACCTCGATTTTTTACAGCTCAAAGGGAAAGAATATTTCAGCCTTCGTCCCTTATACCTGTATGAGCTGTCACTACAATAGTTCCGATGGAGTTTTTCAACCCCTTCCGTTGTCCTACACCGGGCACAACTCCAAATAACTCTTTATTCTTCAAGAAATTTTAATTCGGTTTGAAAGGTTTCAGGCAGTTGAACGACTGCGAACAGCCCGAGCATCACAGCTACGACCGCCACATACGAAGCCGAAGAGATGATGTTGTTTTTTTTGTGAAAGAACTCAAACAGAAAAGAAAGGGGAATGACTGAAGCTCTTACCAAGTTAGGCACCAAAGTGGTCACCGTAGCCCTAAGATTAGTCCCAAAATTTTCGGCCGTCATAGTGACTAAAAGTGCCCAATAGCCGGCAAAAAATCCTAAAAGGAAACACAAACTATAAAAATAAAAGGGAGACTTCCCATAACTCGATAAGTAAAAAATCATCGTTGAAGCCAACAGAAAAATAAAAAGAACGACTATTTTTTTTCTCGATCTCACCCACTGGCTTAGGGCCCCGGAAACAAAATCCCCCAAAGCAACTCCAAAATAGGAATAAAGAACCGACTTAGAGGCCGTAATAGGCTCTCCGGTGATCGACAACGATTTGCCAAACTCCGGTGCAAATACCATTAGGATGCCACTGTTAAACCAAATGGGTAGCCCCATCATCACAAGATTGGAAAGTTTAAAAAAACGGATTTTCGAAGTAAAGAGCAACCGAATATCGCCACGCTTATCATGGTGAGCAATCTCTTTAAACAAAGTGGGTTCGGGAAGAGAAACTCGAAGAAGGAGAAGCCCCATTCCAATCGCTCCCCCTATCATGTAGCAAGTTTTCCAATCAAATAGTTCCGACAAAAGTGCCGCTAGCATTCCACCCATCAAACCAAATCCAGCGACAATCATCGTTCCGATGCCGCGTTTTTTGGTTTCCATACTTTCGGCCACCAAAGTGATCGCAGCCCCCAACTCACCGGATAGTCCCACCCCCGAAATAAACCTGAGAACCGCGTACTGGTAAGTATCTGTTACAAAAGCATTAAGAAGAGTCGCGACGGAATAAAGGAAAATAGAGCCGTACAAAACTTTCACTCGACCTTTTCGATCTCCCAAAACTCCCCAAATAAAACTCCCCAGAATGAGACCGCCCATTTGCATGTTGAGCAAAAAGATTCCCTGACTCAGTAATTCTGATTCAGGGACTCCAATGGCAAGCAAGCTAGTTCGTCGCAATACTGAGAAAAGAAAGAGATCTAAAATGTCGACGAAATAACCCAGAGAAGACAAAATAATAATACGAGAAATCATGAAGGTCCTCTCTGAAGTCGTTTGGCCGATGCCTTACTGAGCTTTAGGATAGACTCTTAAGTAAAACCTCTTCTTGGCTTGAGGTTTAACCGTTTCGCCTTGATTCCAGATTTGGACGTATGCGTAGTCAACACAACTACCATCGGGTCGGTTGACTTCATCACACTTTCCATCGGTTCCTAGCGTAAACTTGGCTAACTCAGTCTCGGAATTCAGAACATAGGTTAAACTTCCTGCTTCTTCGTTTAACCAGTGAACTCCCCCTTCAAGCGCTCCTCCCGTAAAGTTTACTTTTACAGTGACCGGAAATTTAAACTGGTAATGAGTTGAATTTTTAACACTCACTTCCATGTTAAACTCTGCCGTTTTTTGATCGTCTAATTTCACCTTGATGGGATTGCCACGACTTCCAGGTCCGGTGCTTCCCAATTCATCAGCACCATTTTTAACTACCAAAGCTGCCGGAGCAGTTCCTTCCAAGTTGAAGTTGCGACCATTCAAGGCTTTAAGAATCATCTGTCTAAGTTCACCAGGAGCTCTCACACCTTCGCGTCCCATTTCATCCGCAAATAACATATGTTCGAACCAATCCACTGCAGTTAAACCAGGATGATTACGAGTGAGTCGCATGGTCTCCATGGTGAGGTCGGTCACTTTATGCAAACCCTCTTTTCCATCTCGAGCCATGGCACTTACCAACAGATCATTCATCGAGCCGCCATAGGCTTCTCCATCGTCATGAACTTCGTTAGTCAGATAATAGCCGGTGTTATTGAAGATTCTCATTGCGTGTTTACCTGGGAATTCTAATCCACCAGTCAAATCGTTCACCACGAGTTGAGCAATAAAATCGGCCATCCCTTCACTTAAGCCACCGGTATCTGCTAACTGAATATGATCTCCCATCATCCGATCCATGACTCCATGTCCGAGCTCGTGCCAGATCGTCGTGTTGTCTCTAGCCATATTCGCGCTTTTCGGAGAATAGGTCGTAAAGTTGATCGTATCATCTGTATAAAAAGCATTGTCTCTGTAAGTGATGTCAGGATTGTACAAAAATGCATGGAATGGACGAGTAGAAAGCTCTGGATCGTCAAATCCAAAAGGCCTTAACGAATCAAACATCTGAGTCACCGCCCAATAAACCTGAATTTCATCAAATCCATCATTTAAGTAGGATGCAGGATCATTATCTTCTAACCTACGAGCTGTACGATTCCAGGCTTCCTCTAAAGATTTGAGAGGTCTGCCATAAATAGCCATCGCGGGAATCATCTCCTCTTCGTCACTATTGGAATTAGGAGTGACAAACTCAGGTCTAAAGTGAGCTGAAACCGCAGGGGTAAAATTTAATTTAGGAAACTTAGCAGCTTCGGGATACAAACTCACAGTGGCATATTTCCCCTCTAAAAATACTCCACCATTATTGAAACTGTTCTCAACTACCGGCAAAGCAGAAAAGAGTTTCTCGGCTTGGTCTCGGATGTATCCCATAGCCCAGTAACCTTTTTGTCTTCCCTCGACAGTCAACCCCTTCAAGGGCTCAAACATAGAGTAAACATAACGTTGTGTTGTTAAGGGAGCCAAAGGATCCCCAGCCAGCGAAACATGAATATTTGAATTCAAATAACGAAGTTCACTTGGAATTCTGGGAAGAAGGGTTTGACCCGGGGCCTCTCCCTCAGGCTCTTCGTAAATGGGATAAACTTGGGCTGGAATACTAAAACCTTGATCATGAGAAAGATCTCCCTGAGGAAATTCTTCGTAAGACTGGGAAATAACCTTTTTCGAACTCAGCAAAATGGAAATACGGTGTTTACCTCGTTTTGCATTCACCTTCACCACTCGAACGACCTGCCCGTTTTCCCACATGTCTTGCCAGTGAATTTTTCTAAGAAAAGGATCCTCGGTTCCTCGAATCGCCGAACGGACTAAATTCATGGTTTCGGTCGAATCGAGAGCTAACCGGGCAGTTTTGGCTGTCCAACCCGAGGCTGAAGGAGAACCATCTAAACGAGCTTCAACTTGTATGACCTCTCCATTTTTTAGCGATGTCCACATTCGCAAACTCAAACCACTGAGGGGCATTCCTCCCACCGTTTGAGCAAGCATCAGATACTGACTGGTGGCTAATTTTCTACTCTCCACCAACATCAAATTGGAAGGTGATAATTCCACACCTGTCTTTGAACGAATCACACTAAGAACGTGAGTGAGATTTGAGCTTTTATCCTCTTTTCCAGTCCATCTAACCGATTGAGGAACCGCTAGAGTGACAGCACTAAAAAAGAGTGTCACTACAACAAGCCAATTTCGATAAGTGTGATTCATAATAACTCCCAACGATGATTTATTTTTAAAGTAAGGAATTTCCTCACCCAACCCAGAACTTCAGAAAGCCACACCGCAGCACTAATGTCAAAGATTGTTCCTGGAGCAAAAAAATGGATACTTAAAATGGGAAAACGACCCTTAGGGATTTGGTTTATCTCTACTGAAAGAAAAAAAAGAGGACGAGTAGCTAGAGGGGACCCTCACAAACTCAATTAATCGATATTATTGTAAAATTCTCATTTACTCATCTGACCAAGCTCCGATAAAAACCTACTAAAGCCTTCGCTCATATAGAAACTCACACTAAAAACTTTGATGGAATCACACGGTTAATCCTGTTGCATTCCCGTTATAAATTAAATTAACTAAAAGCTATGTTGAGGGGGAAACTACTTGGAAACTTTTTTTAAGATCCTTTTATGGTTCGGTCTCATTTTTAGTTCATTTAGCTGGCCATTAGAGGTTCAGCCCCCTATCGATTTTGATGTGAACTCACAGAGTAAGCTTAAAGTTTACGTCAATTTTCCTCTTAAAGTGGTGAACCCCAAAATTGAAAGGGCTGTGATAGTGGTCCATGGAGTCGCTCGAAATGCGGACGAGTATTTCAGTTATGCTCTAAAATCTGCCATGCAAGAGGGAGTAGAGAATGAAACTTTAATTATAGCCCCTCACTTTAAAATAGATTCCGACTCCAAAGAGTTCAATGAGCTTTACTGGTCGGAGAGTTGGAAGTTTGGAGACAAGAGCCACGGGGACAGGGTGAGCTCTTACGAAATTATCGACAAATTGATCACTGAAATCAGTTCCAACGGCCATTTTCCATCTTTAAAAAAAGTAACTTTAATAGGCCATTCAGCCGGAGGGCAATTTGTAGCAAGATATTCGGCCGGAAGTTTGCCTCCGACTCACTCCCAATTAAAGCTGACCTATGTGATCGCCAATCCCTCTTCTTACTTGTACTTTGGACCTGAAAGATGGGACGGAGAAAAGAGTTTTGCGATTCCAGACGCCGGTTGTCCCGAATATGATGTTTATCCTTATGGCCTCAATCATCCTAACTCCTATATGGGCCAAACTTCCTCGCAAGAACTTCAAAAGAGGTTTAACAGTCGTGACATTTTTCTCCTGTTGGGAAATCAAGATACTTTAACTGAGTATTTAGACATGAGTTGTGAAGCCAATCTTCAAGGCAAAAACCGATGGGAAAGAGGTTTAACTTATTATCGCTTTATCAAATCTTACTTTCCCGAAAGTCATCTCCAATGGAGAGAAGTTCCCGGGATTGGTCACTCTGGAGAGGAAATGATCCAATCGTCTCAGGCCAAATCTCTGCTATTCCACTAACGTGGGCTTAAAAAAAACAGTATAATAAGTGGCATGAACCGAACCCGTTCTGTTTTTTTAAGTGTTTTTACTAATCGACGAATGGCAGTGACTCTCCTTCTGATGTTTGCTTCGTCATTTCCTCTGCCTCTCACCTCTTCTGGAACCACTTTTCAAGTTTGGCTGAAACGAAGTGATGTGGATATTAAAACCATCAGTGCTCTGACGTTAGTGGGATTGCCCTATAGTTTAAAATTTCTTTGGGCCCCCTTATTAGATCGGTTTGTTCCACCCTTTTTAGGTCGGCGCACAGGATGGATTGCCATTTTTCAAATTCTACTCATGGCTTGTATCGGCTCGATGGGGTTTTTTAATCCGAGCTCGGAAATGACACAAATTATTGTATTAGCAACAGGAATCTCTTTCTTTAGCGCGAGTGCCGACATCGTGATCGATGCTTATCGCGTGGATCTCTTACGACCCGAGGAGCGCGGGGCGGGAGCCTCCATGGTGATGTTAGGGGGAAGACTCGCTTTTCTGACTTCGGGTGCTTTAGCGCTCATTCTGGCGGACCATTTTTCTTGGCAACAGGTATTTCTCATCATGAGCGGTTGTTTATCGCTAGGTCTGGTGACCGTATTTTTTGCGCCTCAACCTGAAGTTGAAGTGGTTCCGCCCAAAACGCTCTCTGAAGCCGTTATTGACCCTATCGCAAGTTTTTTTAAAAAACCGGGTGCCATTGAAATTTTGCTTTTTGTAGTTTTGTTTAAAATGGCAGACACCTTAGCTTCCTCTCTATTGAGCCCCTTCTTAGTGGAACTGGGATTTACTAATACGGATATTGGCTCAGTGAATAAAGTTTTTGGTTTGATCTTGAGTTTATTTGGAGGGCTTGTCGCTGGGGCCGTCATCCCGAAGTGGGGAGTTTATAAAAGTCTTTGGATCTTTGGTGTTCTTCAAGCAGTGTCTAACTTTGTCTTTGTAGCTCTAGCGATACATGGAAAAAACTATGCTTGGATGGTGGCCTCCATCGGAGTTGAAAACTTTTGTGGAGGACTGGGAACTGCCGCGCTTGTTGCCTACTTGATGGGACTCTGCGAGCAGAAATTTTCGGCAAGCCAATATGCACTTCTTTCAAGTTTGACCGCTGTCGCTAGAACGGTCTTAGCCTCAGGATCAGGAATCATGGTTAAGGCTTTAGGATGGCCTAAATTTTTTGCAATCACCGCTCTTTTAGCTGCTCCCGGATTACTGCTTTTAAAACGACTGGGGCGATTTGAAGCGTCTTCAAAAATTTAAGAACCTAATTGATTGCAAAATTTTGAGATTCGCCGTTAGTTTTTTCACTTGAGGCTTCTAAATTCTAACCTCAGGCGGCGCTCACCGAGATAATTTGAAACTTTTCAACATCAACTAACCCTTTGTCCGTTAATTTTAAACTCGGAATGACAGGTAAACTCAAGAAAGCTAACTGAAGAAAAGGCTCAGCCAAACCACATCCCACAGCACGACTAGCATTTCGTAGATTTAAAAGAGATTTCTCAATACTCTTGGGAGACTCCTGGGACATCAGCCCTCCTATAGGTAGGGCAAGTTGGGCTAACACTTTCTGATTCTGAACCACAACAAATCCGCCTTGATTCGAGATCAAAGCCCCCAAGGCTACTTGCATTTCTTTGGGGTCTGACCCCACAACAATTAAATTATGGCTATCGTGCCCGACACTAGAAGCAATAGCTCCTTTGAAATTTTCTCCAAAACCCCTGACATACCCGTTTGCAGGTTTTGATCCTTTTCCATATCTTTCCAACACCGAGAGCCGCGCTACGCCACGGTCGGTAGAATTGCCGACTTCTCTCTCAGTGATTATTTTTCCAGCCATCACCCCTATGACATGGACTCTACCCTCGGGCCCCATGAGATCACTAGATTCAGGAACTGTCGCTTTGACAGTTTGATACGCTGTGGAAAGTAAGTTTGGGCTTGGAGTCAGTTCGTTCACTTTTTCTCCTTTCACCCAAACATCAACAATCTCACAACTCTTTTCATCCCCTAAAATAACAAGGTCCGCAGCATAACCTGGAGCGATAGCCCCTTTGCGATAAACCCCTCGATCTAGCCCATAATGGTTAGCCACACTTAGAGAAGCAGAACGATAAGCAAGTTCTGAAGGGACACCTAATTTAATGGCACTTCGAATGAGATGGTCAATGTGGCCTTCATGAGCGATGTCCAAAGGATTTCTATCATCCGTACAAAACCCTAAGCTAGGACATGTCGAAGCATTCAACAATGGAACAAGTACTTTTAGATCTTTTGCAACACTTCCTTCACGAATCCAAACTTTCATTCCTTTAGTGACTTTTTCTTGAGCTTCATCCAATTGCGAAGATTCGTGGCAAGTAGAAATTCCTGTCGATGAATAAGCCGAGAGCTCTCTCCCTCGTACTAAAGGACAATGGCCGTCGATAGATTGATCTGAAAAGTGCGCTAATTTTTTAATCACTTCTGGATCGTTAAAGACCACACCAGGGACATTCATCATTTCTGCAAGCCCCAAAACTTTAGGATGTTTTTGCAATTGGCTCAAATCGGTGCAAGCAAGCGTTCCACCTCCGTTGGTTTCCATGTGAGTTGCTGGAACACACGAGCTCAACATCACCCGCAAATCCATTTTCATCGAGCTGGCAGAAGAAAGAAAATATTCAATTCCGGGAAGGCCACAAACATTGGCTAACTCATGAGGGTCACAAATAGCTGTGGTAGTTCCTTTAGGTAACACCACAGACTCAAAATTCGATGGAACTAAGCACGAACTTTCAATGTGAACATGCGCATCGATAAAACCCGGAACCATTTTTTTAAATTTAAGATCAATTTCTCGATGGGCCTTCAACCCTGATTCCAAAGCAATAATAGTTCCATCGATAACACCAATCTCTCCTGGCCGCCATTGACCCGAGAATACGTCTAGAAACACCCCATTTTTGAACAACAGATCGCATGGAATTCGACCCATCGCTGCATCGACGCGCCTTTTCAAGAGTTCATTCACGGTCATATCACTATCACCCTCAACTTTTCCTCATTCTAAAGTTTTCAAATGGGAAAGAAAATGCTGAAATTACGTTTGTGAATTTGAAGATAAGACACTTTTTGCTTGGAATGATTTGTTTTACACACTGTTTTGCTCAATCTTCCAGTTTAGTTTCCCCTACAGCTCCTAAAAATTTAATTCCCGTTCCTATTGTTCGGCAAGCTACTAACTACAGTTGTGGACCTGCTGCTTTACTCTCAGTTCTCTACTATTGGAAAGCTTCTACTGAAGCAGAATCGACACTGTACCCGCTATTGCAAACAGACCCTGTTTCAGGAACCCATCCGGTTGCCATAGCTAATTATGCTAGGTCTTTAGGATTAAAAACAGAGCTAAAAACTCAAGTCAGTTTAACAGAGATTGAAAAAGCCATCGATCGTCAAGAACCTGTCTTAGTGGATTATCAAGCCTGGGGAACAGAGATCGAAAAAGTAGACTATTCTTCGGTTTGGGAGTCGGGCCATTATGGAGTGGTCATAGGATATGATTCCAAATACCTCTATTTGATGGACCCCGTTTTATCATCCTCTTATGGAAAATTAGAAAGAGGAGATTTTCTTAAACGCTGGCATGACTATGAAACTCGCAATGGAAAAACTGAATATTATATTCAGGCTGCAATTTTCATATCGGGTACTGAAAAGCTCAAACAATTCCCCTCGGCGTTTACCCTCATCGAGTAATTCAATTAATGATCGCTCTATTTCCAATTCCAAATGGAACTGATAAGTTCTGGATCAACTGCTTGTCTCTACCGATCTCAAGTTGGGAAGAATAGCTTCCATTCTGTCGTGGATTTGAACGGAGAGCGATGTGACTTGATTCGAATCGATATTCTCCGTTGAGATAGGTTCGAGCACCTTGATTTGAATCGTACCACTTTTGAGCGTTTTACCTTTAAAATTAGCGAGACTTCCAAACTCGGCAATAATAATCGGCACCAATGGAACCTTAGCCTCAGTGGCTAAATGAAAAGCCCCCTTTTTAAAAGGCAACAATCCCTTTCCAGATCGATTTCTAGTTCCCTCAGGCAAAATGCCCACAGACACTTGGCGCTCGCGAACCGCTCGAACTGCATCATCAATTTGAGAGATAGCCCGCATTTTATTTTTTCGATCGATTAATATTCCACCCGATAACTTAAAAAGCCATCCAAACAGAGGAATCCATGATATTTCCTTTTTTCCGATGGCTACCGTGTTAGGTGGGCATAAGGCGCCATAAATTACAACATCTAAAGCGCTTTGATGGTTACCAATAAAAACACACGGGTGTACGAGAGTTAAATTTTCTTTACCCTCAATTTCAAGTTTCAAACCTAAAATAGGAAGGATCCCATTAGCCAAATGATTTACCACCTTGGCGAATAGGTTATTTCTTCTAGGGCTAAAAACTGCAATAAAGAGATAAAGTACACTGGTATAAAAAACCCAGAACACCACAGCAACCATTTTTAAATAAAAAATCAAAGTGCTCATCGGATTTAGTCTACCTTTAAGTTGCCTATAAAAAAAGGGAGGGATAGGTTTTTACCTATTCCTCCCTCAAGAATTTCTTAATCTTCAATACTTACTCAGCGGCTTTGCACCCTTGAGCTTGCAGTTGTTCGACAGCTCGAATAATCGAGTCAGCATCCTGCTTGCCCCAGAGACCTTCCGTGCTTTCCACCAACTGACCTTTGCAATTGAGTACATAGGTAGAGGGATATCCTGCGGTGCCAAGCTGGGAGATCAACTTTCGACCACTGTCTTTTAAAACTGGATGATTAGGCTGATGTCGTGCAATCCAAGTTTCATACGAAGCATTGTCTCGATCAACTCCGACATCTAAAACCTGAACCCTCGGATCATTTGCGAAACGAGTAGCCAAAGCATTCACATTAGGTGCATTTTGGTTGCAATAGGGGCAATTTAAAAAATAGGCCTCCACTACAAAAATTCCCTCGGGATGATCGGTCATTTTGTAAGTTCCGCCCTGACCATTCATTTGAGGTAATTCAACCGGCTGAACTGCCAAAGCCCCCTGACTCACTAGCACGAACCCCAAGAACAAAGACAAAAGCATAGATTTCATAAATCGCTCTCCTTAATTTTTTTGAAGTTACTTTGAAAAAACCAATGACCTGATTCTAGAATGGCACAGACACTTATTATTATATAGAGCGGGATAGGCTTTGTCGTGATCTCTTGTTAATGCAGTTCTAGCGCTCGCAGGCTAAATCTCTCTGTGGAACACATCCCAACGCGTTGCGTATGTTAGGTTCCCCAAAAATAATCTTTTCAATTCTCATTTTTGAAGCAGGGTGAGCATCTCCATTCCAAAGTTGCTCTCTTGAAAGCTGTTCCAGAATTTCCAGATTGGAAAGATTGGGATGGCTTTTTGCTTGGTGCCGCTTCCAACAGACTTCCCCCGCCAAAATAGCTACCATAGCTAACCGCTCATTTTGAGTTTTTAAAAAGTTCCCTGATAAATAATCTCCCAGAACCTTGGCTGCAAACCAATCGGACATGGCTTCATCAAGCTGGCTTTCTTTTTCAGGACTGATGCATCCAGGGTATGCCGATAAAGCGTCAACAATTTGACGTTCATCTGTAGCTCGATCAAAAGAAGGCTCTCGATATTTCGCTCGAGAAGAACTCACTTCAGAAGCAAGCTTTCGGATTTCGTTAGCATCAATGCCGCGAAACCCCTGTTTGGAAGAAAGACAATCCAGGACTTTCTTAAATGGGTACTTCAAAGACTCTACACCTGGAATCTCTGACCTTAAAACTTTTTTATCTATAAAATAGTTCATAGCTGAATTTGAACTAAACAGAGGGAACTGATAAGCCGTAACATTAGTCATTTGATTAATCTCTAAAATCTTCCCAAATAAAACAGCACGATTAGGGTCTTTAGTCAGTTCTCTAGGATTCCCACCTAACAAAGATTGACCGAGGTTAACCAAACGATCCGAACGAATTTCATAGGTTCCAAATTGCGACAAACACGGACCGATTGAGTGTGCCAACTCGTGAGTAAGCAAATAAATTAAAGTGACATCGGGTAGAAAATAGGAAATGGGGCATAGACTCACAGAATGGTCGACATTGGAATAAAAACCATTTGGAAAGTTATCAATGCAACGAACAAAGAGTTGCGGAGCTAGCTTATTAATTGAGTTTAACTTTACTGTTTGCACTTTTCTAATAAGAGCCTGTTCTGTGCTGGATATCTCAGAACTGGGTTTTCCAACTGAAATAAGATTTACCAACCGCATTTTGGCAAATTCAAAAAGTTTTGAAATGTGTCCTTCTTGTTGGGTTGAAATATTTTTTTTGATATCGTTGACTGAATCAATAGAGACCCTCTTTGCAGAAAAGGCTTGTAAAGCCTTCATCTCCCTAAAAATGGATTCCATTTGAGTCAGTTGTTCTCGGGTGAATGATGCTACAACCCGAGCCGCAAGTTCCTTTTGAGAAATAGATTTTGTCCCAATAGGTTTTTCAATGGGCCAAGGAACCTCAAAATTTAAACCGTACAAGCTTTGTTTAAAAAAGAGAAACTCGAAAAAATCAGTGAAGTTCTCGACCAAAAAATATTTAAATTTTCCGTCTACCTTTTGATCGCTCACTTCCCCGACAAGAGAAACCAGTTTCTGTTTGAGTCGTAGATATTCAGGCCGATTTTTCTCGGTTGAGGCAATTTTTCTCGAAAGACTGAAAAGATAGTTCTCATCAGTTTCAAGTTTACTGATCGCAACCACATTCGGAAAATAGCTTCCATCAGCTAAAACTATTTTCTGAGGTCCATCTGCACTAAAAGCTGCGCAAGACTGTGTCAGCTCTTCAAAGTTACAACTATCTGGAGGTTGTGCTCCAGCTGAGGACACCCACATACCTGCTGTTAAAAAAATAGTGATGATAAATATCCGCAATGGCCCCCCCAATCAATCACTGGCAGGTTTTCTAGCTGCGGTAGAACGGAATTGAAATCGAAAACCAAAAGTAGGTCCCGAGAAGTTTTTTGCATTAGCCATATGAAGATAACTTGCTCCAAAGGTAAGACGCCAGCCTCCTCCCAAATTAAACCCAAGTCCAAATCCAGGCTCAACGACGTAGTGGCTGCGTTCACTTATGTTCAACTGGTTCATCTGCCCCTCTCCGTACCCTAGAAGCAAATTGGCTTCAAATACGGTGCTTTTACTTAAGTTGGCATCGACTCCTAAAATAGCTCCTCCGTAGTACATTTTTTCATTTGTAATTGAGAGTCCAGTTGGGGCTCCAAAATAAGCTGCAAGACCCATATAAACTTGCGACGTTCCAAAATAGCCAGCCCACCTTCCCCCCACCAGCCAACCCATATCTTGCCGAAAGTTAGACTTGAAACCCTTGATATCGAAGCCTACTTTTCCCCGAAAACCGTCCTCAGCTCCAAATGAAGCCACTGAAAAGACAAGCACGATAAGTAGAACGTGCACAAAACGGATTAATTTCATAGAGACCTCTCCACGAAAGTTATCGGAAACTTCGAGTCAAAACCTG